>DASTSE010000471.1:0-3942 GCA_035760865.1 Dokdonella sp. | reverse complement strand
GATCGATTGCGAGCTGCTCGGCCACCGCAAGGTGCAGCGACAAATGCAGGAACGGATTGACCTCGCCCCGCTCCGGCCGGTAATCGCGCGCGACGTGCGCGTCCGGGTTCTCGAGCAGCGCGTGGTATTCGGGATGCATCGCCGCGAGCTGCGCGGCGGTCTGCTGGAGCGCGGACAACGGCTCGCCGGCCTGGTACTTGCGCCATGCGTCGCTCATGAAGCGACGTGCCTCGTCGCGCGTCGGCGCGAACATGCGCTCAGCCCTTGCCGCGCGCGGCGCCCTTGCGTGCAGGCGCACTGACGCTCGCGGAGGGCTTGCGGCCCGGCACCGACGCCGACCGCTTGCGTGGCGCCGCCGGCGGCGCGAGCGGCAACGTACGCGCAGATGCGTCCGGCAACGCGCGCGTCTTGGCGGGATACTCGCAAAGGTCGACGATCACGCATTGCGGGCACTTCGGCACGCGCGCGACACATACGTAGCGCCCGTGCAGGATGAGCCAGTGGTGCGCGTTGCGCCGGAATTCTTCCGGGGTGAACTTGACGAGCTGGCGCTCGACCGCTTCCGGATCCTTGCCGACCGCGAGCCGCGTCCGGTTCGCGACGCGGAAGATGTGCGTGTCGACGGCGATCGTGGGCTGGCCAAAAGCGACGTTCAGCACCACGTTGGCCGTCTTGCGGCCCACGCCCGGCAGCTTCTCGAGCGACTCCCGGTCCCGCGGCACTTCGCCGCCGTGGCGTTCGACCAGCAGCTGCGAAAGCGCGATCAGGTTCTTCGCCTTGTTGTTGAAGAGCCCGATCGAATTGACGTAGGGGATGAGCCCTTCGACACCGAGCTTCAGGAAGGCCTCCGGCGTGTTCGCGATGGGGAAGAGCCGCGCGGTCGCCTTGTTGACGCCCTTGTCGGTCGCCTGCGCCGACAGCACCACCGCGACGAGCAGCTCGAACGGCGTGCGGTAGGCGAGCTCGCTCCTCGGATCGGGGTTGGCCGCGCGCAGGCGTTCGTAGATCTGACGTCGCTTCGCAGGGTTCATGCGGCCGATTCTAATGCCCGGCGCCGGCGGCCTCGCCGTCACGCGCGAGGTCGGCGAGATGTGCGAGCCGCGCAGGCTCGCTCGCGCGGAGTTCCGCGTCGTTCTGGAGGAGCGGAAGCGCTTTCGCGGCCCAGGTGCGCGCCGCGGCGCGGTCGCCACGCGAAGACGCGATCTCTGCGAGTTCCTCGAACACGTAACCGTCGGGCGCGTGCGCCGCGTCGAGCTCCGCGGCGAGCGCGCGCTGCATGGCCTCGGCCTCGTCGAGGCGGCCGAGCGAACGCAGCCCGCGCGCAACGGTCCAGCGCGCGATGCGCGCGCCCGCGACGTCGTGCGCGGCCTCGCGCGCGGCGAGTGAGTCCTGCCAATACGCGAGCGCCTTGGCGTCATCGCGGCGCGCGTGCATCGACCATCCCAGGTTGTTCAGGATCGATGCGCGCCAGCGGCGCGTGCGCTCGTCGCGCGCGTCGGTGGCCGCGGCGAGCGCCTTCAGGTTCCACTCGACCTGCCGGTCCGCGGGCGCGGCGATCGCGAGCATGTGCAGCGCATCCACGCGGTAGTACGCGGCGCCCGGCAGATCGTCTTGCTCCGAGGCGGCGAGCGCCTGCTCGAACCAGCCGAACGCGGCGGCAGGATGGCCGCTCGAATTCTCGCAGCGGCCGCGCTCGAGCAAATAGCGCACGCGAACGCGCGCCGGCAGGCGCGGCAGGCTCGGCTCGATGGTGTCGAGGATCTTGTTCGCCTCTGCGAAGCGGCGTTGCAGGCCGAGGGCGCGCGCGAGTTGCGTCGCGGTCTCGACCGCTTCGCGCGACCAGGCGCGATGCTGTGTCGCCTCGGCCCGAAAGCGCGCCTCGGACGCAGCGGGCCGGTCGAAATTCCACGACGCGTCGAGCCGCTCCGAGAAGTCGGTGGCCGTGACGCCGGCGGCTTCGGCGAGGGACGACGCGATGACGAGGAGCGTGGCGCAGGCGACGCGAAGAAGGCGGTGCATCAAGCGGCGGCGGGCGGGGCCTCGACGCGATCATGCGCCTGCACCGGGCGCGACGCCAGCAGGTATGCGAGCACGCTGCGAAGCCTGGCAGGGGGGAGCGGCTTGTGGAGCAACGGAACGGCGCTCGCCGCGATTCGCGCGAGCTCCTCGGCGGCGCTTTCCCCGGACACGAGCACGGCGGGAACGTCCCCGCCGAAGCGTTGGCGCAACTGGGCGATCGCGTCGAGCCCGTCGCCGTGCGTCCCGAGGCGGAAGTCGACGATCATCGCGTCGGGCGTTTCACCGGCACGGTACGCGCGCATCGCGCTCGCTGCATCGGGCACCGCGGCCGCATCGCAGCCCCACTGCGAAAGCAGCCGCACCGTCGCCGTGCGCACGTTCGGGTCATCGTCGATCACGAGGATCCGCCGCCCCGCGAGCACGTCGGGCGCGTACTCGCTCGCGCCGGCTACGGTCGCGCCGGCGTCGCCCGCCGGCACGCGCACGCGAAACACCGAGCCGCGTCCTTCGCGCGACGCGACTTCGATCGGGTGCCCGAGGAGGTCGCCGAGCCTCCGCACGATGGCGAGCCCGAGACCGAGGCCGCGCGCGCGATCGCGCTGCGGATTGTCGATCTGGTAGAACTCCTCGAAGATGCGCGACAGCTCGTGGGCCGGGATGCCGCCGCCGCTGTCCCACACCTCGATCGCATAGCCGTCACCGCGGCGCCGGCAACCGATCACCACGCCGCCCTGGCGGGTGTAGCGCAGCGCGTTGGTGACGAAGTTGCGCAGGATGCGCTCGAGCAGCATCGGGTCGGAGCGCACGACGACGTCGCCGCAAACGACGCCGAGCTTGAGGCCGCGCTCGAGCGCTTCGGGCATGCATTCGTCGACGAGCCGATCGAGCAGTGGCTGGATCGGGAAGCTGCGCGGCTGCGCGGTGACGACGCCGGCGTCGAGCTTGGAGACGTCGAGCAGCGCGGAGAACAGCGTCTCGAGCGCGCCGACCGACGTCGTGATCCGATGCACCAGCGCGCGACCGTCGGCGTCGTGCGCGTGCTCGAAGAGCGCCTGCGAGAACATGCCGAGCGCGTGCAGCGGTTGCCGCAGGTCGTGGCTCGCGGCGGCGAGGAAGCTCGACTTGGCGCGATTCGCCGCCTCGGCGGCGTCCTTCGCGGCCTGCGTCGCCTCGAGCTGCGCCGACAGCGCGGCGCTCTTTTCCTCCACGCGCCGCTCGAGCTCGACGTTGAGCCGTTCGCTTTCGTTCAGCGCGCGCACGAACCGATCGGTGAGGAGGTAGCCGAAGAGCGTCAGGAAGGCGAGCGCCGCATACGGCACGAGCCAGATGGGGCGAAGCGCGAGCGGGTTCTGCGCGACCAGCCAGTCGTGCATCGCGAAGATCGTCGACACGCCCCCCGCGATGAGGAGCAGCGCGCTTTCGAGGTTCCACCGCCGGACCGCATAGCGCGCGACGGCGAACAGGGCGACCACGACCATCGCGATCCCGCCGAGCCGCACCCACGACGTGGCGTCGCCCAGCCGGCCGAGGATGCTCGCCACGTAGAGCAGCGGCATCGTCGCGGCGGCATAGGCGACCACGAAGCGCTCGTAGCCGCGCCAATCAACGCCCGCGAACCGAATGCAGAAGAGGCACAGCAACGCGACGAAGAGCAGGTACGCCGTCGTCCAGACGATCGCCCAGTGCGGCTGCGGAAGCGGCGGATCGGGTACGAGCGAGACCAGCGTGTGGAGGCTCCACAGGATGACGCCGGCGGCGAACATCACGTAGCCGGGATCGCGCCGTCGTAGCCACAACAGCAGGATGAAAATGCCCACGGTCAGCGTCGCGATGCCGATCGCCGCCGGGGCGATCGTATGGATGAAGAGCACGTTTCGGGCGCGCCGGCGGAGGACACCGGCGTCGCCCGCGAGCACGGGCCCG
>DASTSE010000470.1:0-3122 GCA_035760865.1 Dokdonella sp. | reverse complement strand
GACGTGGAACTCCATCCGGTCGAGCTCGCGCAGCAGGTCGTTCGGGAACTCGATGTCGGCCTTGTCGATCTCGTCGATCAGCACGACTGCCGGCGCGTCGCTCTCGAACGCGTCCCACAGCACGCCGCGCTTGATGTAGTTGCCGATGTCCGCGACGCGGCCGTCGCCGAGCTGCGAATCGCGCAGCCGCGACACCGCGTCGTACTCGTAGAGGCCCTGCTGGGCCTTCGTCGTCGACTTGACGTGCCATTGATGAAGCGGCCGGCCGAGCGCCTGCGCCACCTCGAACGCGAGCAGCGTCTTGCCGGTGCCCGGCTCGCCCTTGACGAGCAGTGGCCGCTCGAGCGCGAGCGCGGCGTTGACGGCGAGCTTCAGGTCCGCCGTGGCGACGTACGTCGCCGATCCTTCGAAACGCATGCAATCTCCGCGCGCCGACGGGCGCGTCGACCCCGATGTTAGCCGATGGCCCGAAGGCCCGCCTGCAACAGCCACAACGCGACCATGCCGGCGGCCAGCGTCTTCAGCGTGCTGTGCGTGCGAAACGCGACCACGCCCGCGAGGATCGCGGCACACGCCTTCGGCCACGTCGCCGCCATTGGTGCGACCGGTGCGCCGACGACCATCGGCAGCACCAGCGCGGTCAGCATCGCCGCCGGCACGTAGCGAAACGCCCGCACGAGGAGCGACGGCACCCGCCGGCGCGCGAAGATCGCGATGAACGAAAGCCGCGAGAGGCAGTTGAGCGCGCCGACGATCGCGACGACGAGCCCGAGCTTCAGCGCGCCGTCCATCGCTCGCGCGCGAAATCGGCGAGCGTGCCGGCGACGATGCCGAGCACGCCCGCGACGACGAGGTTGAGCCGCATCGGCAGGCCCGCGAGCGCGAGCACGGCGACGCCGGCGACGAGCGCCGCCGCGATCGTCGGCATCGTGCGAAAGTGCGGCGCCATGAGCGCGATGAAGCAAAGCGGCACGGCGAACTCGAGCGACCAGCTCGCCGGGATCAGGTGTCCCATGAAGAACCCGGCGAGATTCGTCGCCTGCCAGAACGTCCAAAGCGCGATCCCGCCGCCGAGCGAGTGCAGGCCGGCCGCACGCGGGTGCGCGGCCGCGTCGAAGCGCCGGATCGACGCGGCGAACGCCTGGTCGGTCAGCAGGAACGCGAGCGCGCGTTGAAAGCGCGCGGACAGCGGGCGCAGGTGCGGCGCCATCGCGGCGCTGTAGATCACGAAGCGCAAGCCGGCGACGAAGCAGGTCAGCACGATCACCGCGAGCGGCGCACCGGCCGCGAGCAGCTGCACGGCGAGGATCTGGGCTGCGCCCGAGAACACGATCGCCGAAAGCCCGAGCGCGCCGAGCACGCCGCTGCCCGCCGCGGCGGCGCCGACGCCGCACACGATGCCGAAGGGCGCGATCGCGAGGCTCGCGGGCAGCATGTCGGCGAATCCGGCGCGAAAGTCGGCGTCGGTGACGAGGCGGCGCATGAAAGGTGACGACGCGAGGGAGATAGGCGACCGGGCGAATCGGGCGGCGGACTGCCAGTGCATTCCGGCGCGACCGCGCTCGATGCCACTCGGACTCGCGCGAGAGTCGCGCCGTCCCGGATCCGCTGCGGCGGCGATTATAGCGACGCCATCGTGCGCGACCGTGGAGCGGCGCGCCGCGCGACGTATTGCCGCGGCGTCATCCCCGTCAGCCGCTTGAAGTGACGCGTGAAGTGGCTCTGGTCGGCGAATCCGGTCTGCATCGCCGCTTCCGCGATCGTCGCGCCCGCGGCCAGCATCGCGCTCGCGTGCCGCACGCGGATCTCGAGGACGAGCCGGTACGGCGTCGTCCTGCCATCGCGGCGAAACGCGCGGCAGAGATCGAACACGCTGACGCGCGCGAGCGCGGCGAGCTCCTGCACCCCGACGCGGCGCGACACGTTCGCGGCAATGTAGCGCGCGATCGTCGCGTACGGGACGGGAGGTCGAGCGAGGCCTTCCATTTATTCATATACTAGGTGCACCGGGTTGATTCGCAATGGAATTTTGTTCATGCTCGCCATGCGTTCCACTCATCCACGATGCCGCGCCGCCTCCCGCCGCTGAATGCCCTGCGCGTCTTCGAGGCCGCGTCGCGCCACGCGAGCTTCACGCACGCGGCGTCCGAGCTCGCGGTCACGCAGGGCGCCGTCAGCCGGCACATCGGCGCGCTCGAGGACTGGCTCGGCGTCAAGCTCTTCGCGCGCACGCTCCGCGGCGTGACGCTGACGCCGAAGGGCGTCGCGTATTCGCGCATCGTGCGCGGCGCGCTCGAGCAGATAGAGTACGGCAGCCGCCAGCTCGCGCAGGCGCCGGACGAGAACACGCTGCGCCTCAAGGTGCCGCCGACGTTCGCGATCCGCTGGCTGGTGCCGCGGCTCGCCGGGTTTCACGCGCTTCATCGCGGCATCGACCTGCAGGTGACGACGTCGCACCAGCCGGTCGACTTCAACCGCGAAGACGTCGACGCGTGCGTGCACTCGGACACGACGCCGCCGTCCAATGCCCGCTTCCGGCGTCTGTTCGGCGAGATCCTGCTGCCCGTCTGCAGCCCGCGGCTGCTGGAGCGGGGACCGCCGCTCGTGGAGCCGCGGGACCTCGCGCAGCACACGCTCGTCTCGTCGATGCACCGCCCGCGCGACTGGCCGACGTGGCTCGCCGCGGCGCAGGTCGTCGACATCGACGGCAACAACGGCATCCGGGTGGAGAATTCGGCGCTCGCCTACCAGGCTGCGATCGACGGGGTGGGCGTGGTCATCGCACAGCGCGGCTTCGTCCTGGACGATCTCGCGCACGGCCGGCTCGTCGCGCCGTTCGCGCTGCAGGCGCAAGGCGACGGGAGCTACTACCTCGGCTATCCGGCCGAGCGCCCGAAGTCGGCGCGCGTGACGGCATTCGAGGAGTGGATCGTGGGCGAGGCGCTGCGCATGGAGTCGCGCCCGCCCGCGTGACGCCGGCAGCGCAGCGCTCGCGCAAGATCGTTCTATACAGGCCGGGCGGCGGTCCGTATCGTCCGGCGCGATGCCGCCCACCACGCTCTTCGAACGGCTCTTCGACGAGCACGTCGTCGCCCCGCTCGGCGACGACGCGTACCTGCTGC
>DASTSE010000469.1:0-8948 GCA_035760865.1 Dokdonella sp. | reverse complement strand
CCCGTGCCCGCTCGCCCGCCTGTTGCAGCCAACGCCGTGCGTTCGCGAGGTCCCCGGCGTGGGCCGCCGAGGGATGATCGGCGGCGAAGAGCGTGACGTCGTCGGTCGTCGTGTCGTGCAGCGCGCCGAGGAACAGCGTGTCGTCCGGCACGTCGATGCCGCGCGCGGCGAGACCGACGCGAACGTCGCGATCGTTGAGCAGTGAAGCGAGCAGCCGCGCATTCACGTCGCCCGGATATCCGCCGCAGGCGCCACAATGGAGCGCGCTCGCGTGCGGATTGTTGACGACGGTGGCGCCGTGCCCGGCGAGCAGCACGATCCGTGCGAAGTCGCGCGTGAGCGACATCGCCGTGAGGACGCTCGCAGCCGTCGCAATGCGCGCATCGAGATCGAGCGCTGTCGTCGTGCGCGGAGCGGGATCGACCCGTACGCGACGAGGGCCGAGCCCGAGGCCATCGCGCAGCAGCTTGGCGGCGTAGATCGGTCCCGTCGCCTCGACGAATGCGAACGAGGAGATGGCGGCGAGCCTGAAGCGGCCCCAGGCTCGCTTGGCGCGCGCGGCGATCCGCGCGGAGCGATCCGCCTCGGCCAGGGTCGGCGTCGACGCGTCGGAAACGGTCTCGACCGCAGGGCGCAGGAGCACGGGCAGGCGCGCCTCGACGACGTCGGATGCGAAGCGGCGATGGCCGACGCCGACGCCGAAGAAGCCGGCGAAGCCCGACGTCCTGATGCGCGGATCGAGACGTTCAAGTGCGCGACGGAACACCTCCGAACGCACGTCGATGCAGAAGACCATCTGCAGCGCGGGTCTGCCCGGTGCGGATGGGATCGACGGCTGCGTCTCGAAGAGGGCCTGGAGCCGCCGTTGCGCCGCGCGCTCCGCGGCCTCCTGCAAGATGGCGTCGACGCCATCGTCGGCAGTGGCCTCGACAGGCTCGGCATACGCCGCGGCAGCGGCCTGCCACGAGATCTCGACGGATCGGTACCGATCCAGCAGCGCCGCTTCCCAGGCGATGCGGATCGCAAGGAGGTCGGTCACGCAGGCGTCGCTGCCGCCCTCGAGTTCGGCTTGCCACACGCGTTGGCGCGCAAGCTGGCTCCAGCCGCCGAGACCCATGAGCAGTCGATGAAAGTAGGCTTCCAAAGCGCGTCCGGACAGGCCCAGGCGCGCGACGCATTCGACGAGCGCGACCTCTGCGGTTGCTGGCGCTTCCCACACGCGTTGGGCGAAGCCCGCAAGGCCGGCCACCTCGGGCGTGAGGTCGTGGATTGCGTAGGCCCGCCATGACGCATAGGCGCTACGCGCGTGGGGAGCGCTCCAGAGCGCCTGGCCTCGGTCGAAGTAACCCGAGGCCCAATGGCCGATGCGCTCGTTGACGATACCGGGCCAGTCGGTCGCGGCGATCCCGCGCGCGAGGTCGGCGACCGTAGGCGCAGGATGCCGGGCCTGCGTGTCCGCCCGGGCCGCCTCCTTGAGCGCAGCGATCGTCTTCGGTCGAAGTGCGTCGGGTGCGGCGTCGAACGCGCCGGCGAGGTCGCTGTCTTCGATCTCGCCCGAGCGCAGGCGCTCCGCATACCAGGAGCGCGGCATCGTCAATGCAATGCCGGCGACGCGGCGCAAGCGCGCCGACGCGGTCGCGAGCGGCTCGCGCGTCTGGCCGAGGAACGGATTGACGGCGACGCCCGATGCGAGCGGCCAGAGCGGTGGAATCGCGCGCGCCGCGCGATCGGCGGCCTCGATGATCTCGTCGCGGGTGGCAATGATGGGCACGGGCGTTGTCCTTTCGATCGATTCACGGTGCGTTGCGCACGGACCATCCGCCGAGCCAGCGATCGATCGCGGCATTGGCGTAGAGGCCGTTGGAGAGATGGACCCGCAGTCCTGCAGCGGCGGGATGCGAAGCCCAAAGCGGCAACAGCGACTGCGCCAACGCGACGAGTCCGAAACTGAGCACGGCGAGCGCCATGAGCGTCCATTCCAGTCGCCCCGGTGCCGGAGGCGAGGGCAGGGTGCCTGCCGTCAGCCATTCCGCCGCGGTCTGCAGCGTGAAATAGGCGATCGCGGCGGCGCCGGCATACAGCGCGGTCCTGCGCGTCAGGTGGCGTGGTGCGGCGTCCGCGAGGCCCTGCGCGAGCAGGTAGGCGACGCCGAAGATGAGGATGGCGCCGAGCGCGAGCGCCTGCGCCGACTTGTGCTCGAGGCCGAAGGCGGCACCGAACGCGGCTCCGATCACGGCGTAGATCGCCAGCGCGATCAGGAACGCGCGGCCGACCGCGCGGCCGTCGGGAATGGCGACCGGTCCGGGCCGGCGTATGGCCTCGACCTGTTCGACCGCGCCGCCGGATGCGAGGAACGCGTGCGCCTTGTAGAGCGAATGGGCGACGATGTGCAGCAGCGCGAGCGGAAACAACGCGAGCCCGCACTGCAGGATCATGAAGCCCATCTGCGCGACCGTCGACCATGCGAGCGAGGTCTTCACGGCCGGCTGCGTGAGCATGACGAGCGCGCCGAACAGCGCCGTGAAGCCGCCGATGATCGCGAGTGCGGCGAGCACGCCCGGTGCGAGCAGCATGACGTCGGCGAAGCGGATCAACAGGAATCCGCCCGCATTGATCACACCCGCATGGAGCAGCGCCGATACCGGTGTCGGCGCCTCCATGACCTCGGTGAGCCAGCCATGCGTCGGGAACTGCGCCGACTTCAACACGGCTGCGAGCGCGAGCAGGGCCGCCGCGGCGAGTTCCAGCCACGACGCATGCCGGGTCCGGGCCAAGGCATCGATCACGGCGATGTCGGTCGTGCCGAAGGCGGCTGCGACGAAAACCGTGGCGAGAATCAATGCGATCGCACCGACGCTCGAGAACAGCCGTTTCTTGCGCGCCGCGCGCTGCGCCGCGCTTCGTTCCGGGTAGAACAGAAGCAGGCGATGCAGGGCGACGCTGGTCGCGATCCAGGCGCCGGCCAGCTCGACGAGGTTGCCCGCCTGGACCAGCAACAGCACGGTTGCGAGCGTCGCGCACAGCCAGCCCATGAACAGATCCTGGCGCGGCTCGCCATCGAGGTACGTTCGTGCATACCGCACGACGATCCAGCCGACGAAGGAGACGAGGAGCAGCATGGTCGCGCTCACGGCGTCGAGCCGCACGGACAAGCCGATGCCGTTCCATCCGATCAGCAGGCTGGTGCCGGCACCGCGCCCGATCAGGAGTGCGAGCGACGCGACGGCGACCAGCAGGGCGCCGATGGCCGAACCCTCGGCGAGAGCCGGTACCCACGATCGTCGCTGCCGCGTGCGCAGGAAGGCGAACAGGGCGGAAATGAAGAGCAGCAGCGGCGCGGCAAGCGGAAGCAGATGGGACGACAAGGCGGATTCCCCACGAGCGGTTGTGTTCGGGGCGCCTTGATATCAATCCGGTAGGTGATAGAGAAATTCATTGTTTACGCCAAATCGTTCGCTATTATCGAACGTCATGGCGTCGCTCAATTACAAGCACCTGCATTACTTCTGGGCCGTCGCGCACGACGGGAATCTCACGCGCACCGCGGCGCGGCTGAACCTCACCCAGTCCGCGCTGTCGGTGCAAATACGCAAGCTCGAGGAGCGGCTCGGCCATTCGCTGTTCGAGCGTCGCGGACGACAGCTGCATCTGACCGAAGCGGGACAGATCGTGCTCGACCATGCCGATGCGATCTTCGCCGCCGGCGACGAACTGCTGGGGACGCTCCGGCAATCCGGAGCGGTGCGCCAGGCGCTGCGCGTCGGTTCGCTCGCGACGCTGTCGCGCAACTTCCAGATGGAGTTCCTGCATCCGGTCCTGGGCCGGACCGACATCGACCTGATCCTGCGCTCAGGCAGCGCCGGCGAACTGTTGCGGGCGCTCGGAGCGCTCAATCTCGACGTCGTGCTGCTCAATCAGGTGCCGGCCGGAGACGCCGTGCCGTCCCTCGTCACCCATCCGCTCGCCGAACTCTCGGTGAGCCTCGTCGGCACGCCGGATCGACTGCGCGAGACCACGAGTCTCGCCGATCGCCTCGCGAAACATCCGATAATCCTGCCGACCTCGGACAGCAGCGTGCGCATCGGTTTCAATGCGCTCGCGGACCGCCTCGGTGTCCGCCCGCAGATCGTCGCGGAAGTCGAAGACATGGCCATGATGCGTCTGCTCGCGCGTGAGGATATCGGGCTTGCGGTACTCCCGCCGATCGTGGTCAAGGACGAGATCGCGGGCGGCGTGCTGGTCGCGGGCGACCAGTTGCCGGGAATATCCGAAACCTTCTACGCGGTCACGATGGCACGGCGTTTCCCCAACCCGCTGGTGAGACTGCTGTTGCACCCGGCTGTTCCGCTCGGAGACCTGTAGGCCCGGAGGGTCCGCCGCGTCTCGACGGGAATCGGGTTCGACACGCGGCATCCGGCAAGTGGTCCTGCAGGCCGAACGGCGGCTCGTCCAGGAGGAGAATTTCGAGTGCGAATGCGAAGGCGGCTGGAGAGCGCGAATGGCAATCGGCGAACCGGAGTGAGCGCTCCGGCTACGGTTGGCGACGCCGCTGCGGCGGGGCAGGCGGACGCCGACGTGATCTGGATGCGACGCGCGCTCGAACTCGCGCGCCATGCCGAGGAACACGACGGCGAGGTGCCGGTCGGCGCCGTGCTCGTGCTCGACGGCGCGATCGTCGGAGAAGGGTGGAACCGCAACATCACGCTCGACGACCCGACCGCACATGCGGAAGTGCAGGCCTTGCGCGACGCCGGCAAGCGCCTCGGCAACTACCGTTTCCCGGGTTCGACCCTGTACGTCACGCTCGAACCGTGCGTGATGTGCGCCGGCGCGATCATCCACGCGCGCGTCGCTCGCGTCGTCTACGGCGCGAGCGATCCGAAGACGGGCGCCGCGGGCAGCGTGTTCGACACGCTCGTCAGCGATCGCCACAATCATCGCACCGCGGTGACCGGCGGCGTGCTCGCCGAGGACGCGGCCGGGATGCTCACGCGGTTCTTCCGCTCGCGTCGTTGATCGCGATGAGCGGTGCACTGCAGTCGGTAAGCGCAATGGATCGCGGCGATGACGGCCCGGATGCTTTCCCGTTCGCCCCGGGTGACGGCCCGCCGTGTCGAAGTCGAACGGCCGAATGTCACAGGGCAGGGGATGACGAGGGGCGTCGTCCCCCCGACCGTTCGCCCTGAGTGCACGCCCGCAGTGGGTCGAATGGCCTACCATCGCGAAGCCGACGACGCGATCAGCGCACCGCATCGTGAGCCGGATAAACGACCGCGCCGTCCGCACGAACCTCGGCACCCGGCGTGAGGCGCGCAGGCTCGACGCGACCAGCGCCGATGATATGCGCGACCGCTTCGCCGGCCGCGAGCAGGTGGTCGGCAATGATGCGCCGATGGCAGCGCCACCACACCGCTTCCGAGCACATGATCGCGCAGCGGTTCGAATGGCCCGCGTCGAGCAGGTGGGCGAGGCCCGCGCGGAACGGCGCGGTCAGCGCATAGTCGGCGTAGTTGTGGAAGCTGCGGTTGCTCCAGTACGCATTGACGTCCGGCGCGACCTCGACTTTGCCACGCCGGCCGCCGAGCGCGGCGGCGTGCTCGTAGGCGATGCCGGCGTCGGCGAGCGACGCCGACAGCACATCGGCGTCGAACTGCGGGTGCGTCCGCGAGCCGGGCATCCGGCGCACGTCGACGACGCGTTCGATAGCCGATGCTCGCAGCAGCGCGATGAAGTCCGCGAGGCTTCGATCGGAATGGCCTATCGTGAAGAACGGGCGATCCACGTTGCGACGTCAGCGCACGTGCTCGAGCACGCGGCCCCGGTGCGCCGCGACGTGATCGGTGCGGTCGCTGCGGATCTCGTACTGCGGATCGTCGGCGCTCGCGTGGTGGCGATGGCCCTTGTAGTCGAAGTCGCGCGTGTGCACGGCGATGATCGTGCCCGTGACATGCCCGGCTTCGGAGTTCCAGCGCACGTGGTCGCCGACCTTGAATGCGTTCCCCACGACGGGCCTCCGCGAGCGTGGCGGCGCCTCGCCGCCTTCGACGCTACCATAGCCCGATGCACGTGAACGCACCGTATCGCGCCGCCCTCGGCCGCCGCACACAGCGCCGATCGCGATGAGCCTTCCCGCCGATTCGCTCGACGCGCTGCTCGCGCGCATCCGCGCCTGCCGCGCATGCGAGGCGCAGCTGCCGCTCGGTCCGCGGCCGGTGCTGCAGGCGCATGCCGACGCGCGCGTCCTCGTCGTCGGCCAGGCGCCGGGCGCGCGCGTGCATGCGAGCGGCGTACCGTGGGACGATGCGAGCGGCGCACGCCTGCGCGAGTGGCTCGGCGTCGATACGCGCACGTTCTACGACGCCAAGCGCTTCGCGATCGTGCCGATCGGCTTCTGCTATCCCGGCCGCGGCACGAGCGGCGACCGCCCGCCACGCCCCGAATGCGCGCCAATGTGGCTCGCCCCGCTGCTCGCGCGCCTGCCCGCGATCCGCTTGACCGTGTTGGTCGGCCAGTTCGCGCAGCGGCGCATGCTCGGGTCCGCGCGCAAGGCGTCGCTGACCGATACCGTGCGCGCCTGGCATGCGTACGGGCCGGGCATCGTGCCGCTGCCGCATCCGTCACCGCGCAACCAGCCGTGGTTCAAGCAGCACGCCTGGTTCGATGCCGAGGTGCTGCCGGAACTGCGCGCGCGCGTGCGTTCACTCGTGTGAACCGTGCCTTCGCTCGGGCAACCGCGAGGCTCATGCGGCTTCGGCCGCGCCCGATCGACGTGCGCGGATATCGCGCTTGCGCACGGCGAGCTCGCGCGCCTCGTCGAGCGAATGGCTCTCCTTGATGCCGCCGTTCGTCGCCGCGCGGCGCGACAGTTCGCAGTAGAACCGGCGCAGGACCTCGAGTTCGGCCTCGTCGAGATCCTCCACGGCGACGACACGGTTGCTCGCGAGTTCGTGCGCGGCGAGCAGCTCGTTGAGCTTGATATGGATCGCAAGACTGTCCTTGTTCTGCGACTGCTGGATGATGAACACCATGAGGAACGTCACGATCGTCGTGCCGGTGTTGATGACCATCTGCCAGGTTTCCGAGAAGTCGTAGATCGGGCCGCTCGCAGCCCAGACCACGACCGCGACCATCGCGAGCAGGAACGCCCATGGCGATCCGACCCATTGCGTGATGCGACCCGCGAACCGGTCGAACACCGAGCGGCGACCGCGCAGGCGCACCGGAAGGATCGACCGGCTTTGGAACCGTTCGCCGTCGTTGTCGCGCGCTTCGAGCTCCGGCGCGCTGTCTTCGGGCTCGGAACTCCGCGCGCTGGATGAGGCTTTCATCGGCGTCACTCCTCGAGGAAAGGCGCCATCATCGGGCGCGCGGCCCAACGATCGGTGAACCCGCCGTCTGCGCGCTCATGGCCTCGTCAGCTTCGTCCCGCGTTCGACCTCCGCGCACCGATATCCGCCTGGGCCGAGCCCACGAGGCGCTCGACCCGCTCCGCCCAGACGGCTTTCGGCTGCGGCTTGACGAACAGCGCGACGACGTCCGGATGAGCCTCGCGGATCGCGCGTTCGAGGCGGCGAACGCAGCGCTCGATGTCGTCCGTGGCGAGGCCGTCGCGGAACTCCGCACTCAGTGCAGCAAGTACGCGATCGGGGCCGAGCTGCGCCGTGTAGACGCCGTTCGCGTGGGCGATGGCTTCGTCCGCGGCGGCGATGCGCAGCAGCGAATCGCGCAGCTGCGGATGGGCCGGCTCGCCGATGAGCAGCGCCTTCGTCTCGCGCGCGAGAAAGATCGAGGCGAGGCCGAGCAGCGCCGCGATGAGGATCGAAGCGAGCGCATCGGCCTCGGGCCGGCCGAGCGCATGCGCGACGCCGATGCCGACGCCCGCGATGACGAGACCCGCGAGCGCGACGCTGTCCTCGAGGAACACCGTGAACGTGCTCGGATCCTTGCTGCGCCGGATCGCCGCGACCACGCTGCCGCCTGGATGGCTGCGGCGCAGTTCCCGCCACGACGCGTGCCACGAGACGCCCTCGAACACGCAGGACACGCCGAGCACTGCGTAGTTGAGTGCGAGGTCGCGCAGCGGTGCGGGGTGGCGCAGGTGCAGGACGCCCTCGTACAAGGAGACGCCCGCACCGAGTGCGAAGATCAGCAATGCGACGATGAAGCTCCAGAAGTAGATCTCGCGACCGTGGCCGAACGGATGATCGGCGTCCGGCGGCGCCGACGCGCGGCGGAGGCCGTAGAGCAACAGCACCTCGTTGCTCGTATCGACGAGCGAATGCACGCCTTCGCTGGCCATCGCGGAACTGCCCGTCAGCGCCGCAGCGACGAACTTCGCGATCGCGATCGCGAGATTGCCGCCGAGCGCGAGCCACACGACGCGCGTGCGTCGCTGCAGCTTTCCGCGCTCGTCGCTGCGTTCTTTCGTCACGCGCACCTCGGCACTGCCGTCCGCAGGACATCACATCAGCGCGGACCTGAACCTTGCGCGACGGGGACCCTACTGGTCGAACGGATGAGCTCTACGATGGAATGACCCAGCGGTTTCTGCGCACGTCACGCTGCAAATTTTCTGGCGTCGTCCGGCGTCCTCATTCCGAATGCCTGGTGCGAGCGCCGGCTATCGCCGCATGAACGGCTGCCATTCCATGCGGAATGACAGCCGTCCTTCTTGCGGGCTCAGCGCGGCGTGCGGTGTACCGCAGCGTAGCTCGCGGCGAGTGTCAGCAGGACCCCGAGCAAAGCGAGCATCCAGCGCGCATTGATCGGCGTCGGCACGACCTCCGCCGGCACGCCGACGACGACATCGGCCGTTGCACTGCATGGCGGTGGCGTATTACCCGGCAGGCACGCGCCAGCCGGTGGCGTCGTCGTCGCGAGGTTCGTGATGGTCGGCGGCGGATTCAGTGCGAGCGTTGCGGTGATCGCATAGCTCACACTCGCACCAG
>DASTSE010000468.1:0-2203 GCA_035760865.1 Dokdonella sp. | reverse complement strand
CCATCATCTCGGCTTCGCACACCGGCAATGGCCGGAAGATCTCCGAGAAACTGCTCGCCGCCGTGCAGGCCGCCGGCGTGCAGGCACGCATGGTGAAGGCGGGCGACTACCAGCCACGCGAGATCGCCAAGGAAAAGCTGCTGTACGTGGTCATCAGCACGCATGGCGACGGCGATCCGCCGGACGAAGCGCGGGCGCTGTACGAATTCCTCGGCACCAAGCGTGCGCCGCAGCTGCCCGAGCTGCAGTACTCGGTGCTGGCACTCGGCGACTCGAGCTATCCCAAGTTCTGCGAGGCCGGCCGCATCGTCGACGAGCGCCTGGCCAAGCTCGGCGCCAAGCGGCTGCTGCCGCGCGTCGACTGCGACGTGGACTTCGAGAAGCTCGCGCAGACCTGGGCCGACGATGCGCTGGCGCGCGTGCGCGAACACGCGGAGAAGCTCAAGCCCGCGGCCGACGTCGTCTCGATGGCGGCGCATGTCGCGGCCGCCGCGCAGCCGGCCGTCGCGGAGCTCACGCGGGCGCAGCCGGCCACCGCCGAGGTGCTGGCCAACCAGCGCATCGTGGGTCGCGGCGCGCTGCGCGAAGTGCGGCACGTGGAGCTGTCATTCCCCGGCCTCGGCGCGCTCTACAAGCCCGGCGACGCGCTCGGCATCGTGCATCGCAATCCCGAGTCGGCCATCGAGGCCGTGCTCCAGGCCACGAAGCTCGATGCCTCCGCCACCGTGACCCAGGACGGCGTCACGCACACGTTGCACGAGTGGCTGCGCGACGAGCGCGAGCTCACGCGCATCGCCCGTCCGCTGCTCGTGGCGGTGCAGGATCGCAGCAAGGCGGATCTCTCCGAACTGCTCGACACGCGCAATACCGGCGCGCTGACCCGTCTCACGACGAGCTCGCAGGTGGCCGACGTGCTCGCGCGATATCCGGCCGAGTGGACACCCGAGGCGTTGGTCGCCGCGCTGCGTCCCGTGCACGGCCGCGTGTACTCGATCGCCTCCAGCCCGGCCGCGGTCGGCGACGAAGCGCATCTCACCGTCGCGATTGTCGGCAGCGACACGGATCGCAAGCTGCTGGCCGGCGCGGCCTCGCGTTTCGTCGTCGACACACCGGTCGATTCGAGCGTGCAGGTATGGATCGAGCGCAATGACCGCTTCCGCGTGCCCGCCGATGGCGCGCGCGACATCATCATGATCGGCCCCGGCACCGGCATCGCGCCGTTCCGCGGCTTCCTGCAGGAACGCGAGGCCACGGGCGCCACGGGCCGCAACTGGCTGTTCTACGGCGGCCGCTCGCTGTATCACGACTTCCTGTACCAGCTCGAATGGCAGCAGGCCCTCAAGCGCAAGTCGCTGCACCGCATCGACGTGGCCTTCTCGCGCGACCAGGCACAGAAGATCTACGTGCAGCATCGGCTCAAGGAAGCCGGCAAGGAGCTGTACGCGTGGCTTTCGAACGGCGCCTATCTATATGTCTGCGGCGACGCCTCGGCCATGGCGCCGGACGTGAACGCCGCGCTGCTCGAGGTCGTGGCGGAGCAGGGCGGCATGGACGCCGACGACGCCCAGGCCTGGGTGGCCGATCTCACTGCCGATGGACGGTATCTGCGCGATGTCTACTGAAGTCCTGGACCGGCCGGCCGTAGCGCCGGCGAAACTCAAGCCCGAGTCCGCCGTCGAGGTCATCAAGAAGGCTTCGCGCGGACTGCGCGGCACGCTCATCGAAAGCCTGCACGATCCGCTGACCGGCGCGATCCGCGAGTCGGATACGCAGCTCATCAAGTTCCACGGCAGCTACATGCAGGACGATCGCGATCTGCGCGCCGAACGCGAGCATCAGAAGCTCGAGCCCGCGTACAGCTTCATGATCCGCACGCGGCTGCCGGGCGGCATCGTGAGCCCGAAGCAGTGGACTGCGCTCTCGCACCTGGCGCGCACCTACGGCAGCGGAACCCTGCGCCTGACCACGCGCCAGGCCTTCCAGTTGCACGGCGTGATCAAGAAGAACCTCAAGACCACGATGCAGGCCATGAACGCCGTGCTGATCGATTCGATCTCGGCCTGCGGCGATGTGAATCGCAACGTGATGTCGAGCGCGAATCCCGTGGAATCCAAGGTCCACGGCGAAGTCTACGAGTGGGCGAAGAAGATCTCCGAGCACCTCAAGCCAAAGACGCGCGCGTACTACGAAGTGTGGCTGGACG
>DASTSE010000467.1:0-7326 GCA_035760865.1 Dokdonella sp. | reverse complement strand
CGGGACGGAACCTTGCCGCCGTCGGCGGCACGCCCGACAATCGGCCGTCACGCCTTCACGGAAGCGCCATGCGCACATTCGCCAAAGTCGCGGTCGGCCTCCTCGCTGCGTTCGGCGCATTGCAGCTCGCAGGGTTGCTGTTCCTGGTCGCAGGCGGTGCCACGGGTCGCGTAGCGCAGTGCACCGTCTATCCGGTCATGGACGTCCCGTCGACCGGCGGCGGCGCGCGCGCGACCGTCGAGAACCGGCGATGCGACGAGCGCGAACAGCAGACCGACGTGTCCGTTGGCCTCCGGTTGGAGCCAGACGGTTTTCAGTGCGCGATCCGCCATCGTGAAAGCAGGCTCCTATGCGCCCCTGCAGCTGCGCCTGACCTGGCTCGACGACACCCACCTCGAGATCCGCTTTCCGCGCGGCGTCAAGAACGACATGCGCGAAGGCCGGGCCGGCGACGTGCGCATCAACTACATCGAGGTCGAAGGGTTGCCACCCTGACCCCTTCCCGACGGCATGCACGCCGGCACGCGGCTTGAATTGCGCCCGGCGCGTCCCGAACAAGGGGCTCAGGTTCCCTGCCAGAGGCATCGATGCGCATCACCTACATCGGCGGCCCGACCGCCCTCGTCGAGATCGGCGGGCTGCGCCTGCTGACCGATCCGACCTTCGACGTCGCCGGCGGCGAGTACCGCGCCGCGACCTACTCGCTGCACAAGACGCAGGGCCCCGCGCTCGCCCGCGAAGCGCTCGGCCGCATCGATGCCGTGCTGCTCAGCCACGATCACCACTTCGACAACCTCGACACGTCGGGGCGCGCGATGCTCGGCGAGGCGACCGTCGTGCTGACCACGCAGGCGGGCGCGGAGCGGCTCGGCGCGCCGGCGGTCGGCCTCGCGCCCTGGCAGGCCTACGACGTCGCCCTGCCGCAAGGCGGCACGCTGCGCATCACCGCCACACCGGCGCGCCACGGGCCCGAAGGCGGCGATCGGGGTCCTGTCATCGGTTTCGTGCTGCAGCGAACGGGCGACGCTGCCGGAGCCGTCTACGTGAGCGGCGACACGGTCTGGTACGACGGCGTCGCCGAGGTCGCGCGACGGTTCGCCGTCGACGTCGCCGTGCTCAACATGGGCGCCGCGCACGTCGCGGTCGCCGGTCCCTCGCATCTCACGTTCACCGCGGCGGAAGGGGTCGAGCTCGCGCGCGCGTTCGAGCGCGCCGCGATCGTTCCCCTGCATTACGAAGGCTGGGCCCACTTCACCGAGTCGCGGCGCGAGATCGACGCGGCCTTCCGCGCACACGCGCTCGAGCATCGGCTGCACTGGCTGGCCCCTGGCGCGGCGACGGAGTTCGTCGCCGCCTGAAGCGTCCGCGTGCCGCAGCGAGCGCGATGCATTAAATGCGCGCGCAGCCCCGCCGCATTCAGCCGCCGCGCCAGCCCGCGGGCAGCAACGCGCGATAGCGCCGGCTCAACTGCAGTTCGGTACCATCGCGCAATGTCAGTGCGAGATCGCCGTGCGCGCGCGGCGCGGTCGTCGCGATGAAGTCCGCTCGCACGAGGTGCGAGCGGTGCACGCGCAGGAACTCGCCCGGGTCGAGCCGCTGCGCGAGGCGCGACAGGGTCGCGCGTACGAGATGGCAACGCTCGAGCGTGTGCACATTGACGTAGTTGCCCGAGGCGGACAGGCGCTGTACGTCGGCGATCGGCACGATGCGCGCGCGACCCCGTTCGTGCACGACGAGGCGTACGAGGCGTCCCGCCTGGCCGAGGTCGCCGACGCGGCGCAGGCGCTCCTCGTCGGCGGCGACGCCGTCGTCGCCGCGTCGTTCCGCGAGGCGCGCGGCGACGCGTTCGAGGCATTGCGCGAAGCGCCCGCGATCGAACGGCTTGAGCAGGTCGTCGAGCGCGGCGACGTCGAACGCGCGCAGCGCATGCTCGTGGTAGGCGGTCGTGAACACGACCAGCGGAAGCGGCGGAGCGGCGCGCACGAGCACGTCGAAGCCGTTCTCCGCACCGAGCTGGATGTCGAGGAACAGCAGGTCGGGCGCTGCCGCGCGCAGCAGCGAGATCGCACCGGGAACGTCCTCGGCCTCGCCGACGACGCGCCACGTCGGTTGCGCGGCGAGCAGCCGCCGCAGCTTCGCCCGCGCAGGGGGCTCGTCCTCGACGATCGCGACGCGAACCTCAGCCATCGCGTTCGAGCGGCAGTTCGATCTCGATGCGCGTGCCGGCGATCCGGCCCGGCCCGATCGCGAAGCGGTGCCGACCCGGATACATGAGTTCGAGCCGATGGCGCACGTTGGCGAGGCCGACGCCGGGCACGTAGTCGGGAGCAAGCCCGCGGCCGTCGTCCTCGACCGAGCAGAACACCGTCGTGTCGCTCGCGCCGATCGTCACGCGCACGCGGCCGCGCCCGGACGCGAGCCCGTGCTCGAACGCGTTCTCGACCAGCGGCTGCAGCAGCAGCCGCGGTATGCGCGCTTCGCGCGCGGCCGGCTCGACCTCGACCTGCGTTTCGAGCTTGCCGCGGAAGCGCTCGCGCATGAGCTCGAAGTAGCGCTCGAGCCAGACCACGTCGTCGAGCACGCGCACGCGCGCGTCGCCGGTTTCGCTGAGAGCGACGCGCATGAGCACGGCGAGCGCGGCGATCATGCGATCGGCCGCCTCGACGTCCTCGTGCATGCGGTTGGAGATCGCGTTGAGCGTGTTGAACATGAAATGCGGTTCGATCTGCGCGGTCAGCTGGGCCAGGCGAGCCTGGCCGAGGTCGCGCTCGAGCTGCAGCACGGCGAGTTCGCGCTCGCGCCGCAGGCGCATCCCGCGCCAGGCGACGCATGCGCCCGCGAGCAGCGCATAGCTGATGAGATCCTTCTGCAATTCGTAGGCGAAGCCGAGCAACGGATCGCCGAAGTCGTAACGGCCGCCCATCGCCGTGTAGACGAGCTTGCGGATGCCGACCATGCCGAGCGTGTGCAGCAGCGAGAAGACCAACGCTGCAGCAAGGTGCAGCGGAATCCGCCTCGGCCAGTCGGGCCCGGACAGCGGATGGCGCCGCTCGAAACGGAAGATGCCGATCGCGAGCACGGCGACGACGACGGCGCTGCTGAGCTCCCAGCACATCGGCTCCCACGCGGGGATGCGGCTGCCGCTGTTGCGATGGCCGATGACGACGTTGATGCCGAGCCAGAGGCCGATGCCGAGCCACGTGGCCGCATAGGCGAGCCATGGCCGCCAGGCGATGCGCCGCGTCGCGGTGGCGTCGGACGGCACCGGGGCCACGATGTCGGCGTCGAGGCCGGACACGTCAGTCCGCCACGTCGGGCTCGAAGAACGACCAGCGCACTTCCGGGAAACGCGCCTTGAGGTCGCCCTCGACCGCGTTGATCGCGTCGACGAGCGCGCGCGCGGAGAGGTCGGCGCGCATCTGCGCCTTGACCGCGAGCATCACGTCGCTGCCGAGCTGGAGCGTGATCACGTTGAACACGCGTGCGATCTCGCTGCGCTCGGCGAGGAACGCCTGGATGGCGACCTTGAGTTCGGGATCGGCGCTCTGCCCGATCAGCAGCGCCTTGACCTCGATCGCGACGAACAGCGCGACGAGCACGAGCAGCACGCCGATCGCGAGCGTGCCGATCGCGTCGAACACGGGGTTGCCCGTGATCATCGTCAGCAGCACCGCGGCGAGCGCGAACGCGAGGCCGAGCAGTGCGGCAAGGTCCTCGCCGAACACGACGATGAGTTCGCTCTGGCGGCTCTCGCGGAACCAGTACCAGAGGCTGTGGTCGCCGCGCGCCTTGTTCACCTCGCGCATGCACCCCCACATCGAGAAGCTCTCGGCGACGATGCCGAACGCGAGCACGCCGACGGCGAGCCATGGCCAGCGCAGCGGCTCGGGCTCGTGCAGCTTGTGCAGGCCTTCGTAGATCGAGAACGCGCCGCCGACCGTGAACAGCAGCAGCGCGACGAGGAACGACCAGAAATAGATCGCCTTGCCGTGGCCGAGCGGATAGTCCGGCGACGGCAGCCGCTTGGCATTCCTGAGCCCGAGCAGGAGCAGGCCCTGGTTGCCGCAATCGGCGAGCGAATGCACCGCCTCGGCGGTCATCGCGCCGGACCCCGTGACCGCGGCTGCGGCCGCTTTGGACACGAAGATCGCGAAGTTTGCGCCGAGCGCGAAGAAGATCGTCTTGAGCGAATCGGCCTTGCCGGACATGCGCGATCGGTTCCATGGATCGGGGTGGACGAGTGTAGGGCGGGCCGAGCGCGAAGCGCGAGCCCCGCGGCATTCCATGGCCGCTCGACAGCGCAGCGCCCTACTTCGCGCCGTGCGCCTCGCTTCCCTGCGCGACTGCGCGCCATGCCGCCGTCAGCGCGTCGCGCAAGAGGTCCGCACGAACCGCATCGAGGCGCACGAGCGTGCAGCCCTGCCGCCCCCATGCGCCCTTCGCGGGCACGAACGCGGCGTCGACGCGCATGAACAGTTCCTGCTGCTCGGGCGCGAGCTTGACCATGCCCCACTGCGCATCGGGTGCTCCGAGCGTGGCGAAGATGCGCTTGCGCACGCGGAAATCCGCGTGCCCCATGTGCGCGCCTTCGACGGCGTCGGGCAGTGCGAGCGCGAGGCGCCGGAAGTCGTCGGGGCCGACCCCCGTCGTCGCGTCCGCGCCAAGGCCGCCGTGCCGGCCGCTCATTCGCCGAGTGCGGCCTGGGTTTTCTTCGGCAGGTTCGAGCGCACGAGTTCGTACGACCTGCGGACGAAACCGGCGAGTTCGTCGCGCGAAAAGCGTTCAGGTTCAGTCACGCTGACCCAGAATGCACGCGCCATGTAATGGGCCGGCGCCATGCCGGGCTGCTCGGTGAGTTCGAGGAAGCGGTCCGGATCGACCTTGAACGACAGCCGGCCGCGGTCGGGGCCGAGCGTGCAGTACACGACGAACATCTTGTTCGCGACGCTCCAGACGAGGTCCACTTCCCACTTGATCGAGCGCGTGGCGCCCGGCCAGCGAGCGCAAAGGTCGTCGAGATCCGCTTCGCCGAGGCCCGTGACCGGATTGCCCATCGCATCGACTCCGCTCGAAAGCATGCATCGTAGCCCGTTGCGCGCGATGCGGGAACCCGCGCACGCGCTCGCGCGCAGCACGCGCGGGCGCGGCATGGCATGCTGCGCGAATCGCCCGCGAGGTGCCGCATGGCCGCAGACCGCTCGCCGAATCGCCGCCCGACGCGTCCGCGCGGACGCGCGTTCCGCACGGCCGACGGCCGCGTGCTGCGCGTGCGCCCGGTACGCGCCGACGACATCGACGCGCTCAAGCGCGGCTTCGCCCGGCTCACGCCGGAGCAGGTACGCCAGCGCGTGTTCCATCGCATGACCGAGCTGTCGGAGCAGGCGGCGCACAACCTCGTGCATTTCGACCCGACGACGACGGCCGCGTTCGTCGTCGTCGACGACGATGGCGAGATCCGCGGCGAGGCACGCATGCACGTCGATCCCGGCGGCCGTTCGGCAGAATTCGCGGTCGTCGTCGACCCGGCCCTGCTCGGCATCGGCATCGGCCGCGCGCTCATGCGGCGCCTGGTGAGCGAGGGCCGTCGTCGCGGCCTGTCCGAACTGTGGGGCTCGGTCCTCGCCGAGAACGCGCACATGCTCGACTTTTCGCGCCGTCTCGGCGCGCAGCGCGAGGCGGTTCCCGGCGAAGCGGACCTCGTGCGCGTCCGCTTCGACCTGCGCCGGCCGCTGCCTGCCTACGACTGATGGCCGGGCAATGCCCGCTCCGCCGGAGACGCCGCCGCGTCCGCCGCACGCCGGCGACGCACCCGCTGCTGCAGGCGGTCGAAATACAGGTAGATCACCGGCGTGAGGTACAGCGTCAGCAGCTGCGAGGTGACGAGCCCGCCGACGACCGCGAGGCCGAGCGGCCGGCGCGCCTCGGCGCCGGCGCCGAAGCCGAGCGCGATCGGCAAGGTGCCCATGAGCGCAGCGAACGTCGTCATCATGATCGGCCGGAAGCGGATCACGCACGCATCGAGGATCGCGCGTTCGGGTTGCTCGCCCTCGCGCTGCTTCTCGAGCGCGAAGTCGATCATCATGATCGCGTTTTTCTTCACGATGCCGATCAGCATGATCAGGCCGACCGCGCCGTAGAGGTCGAGATCCTTGCCGAACACGGTCAAGGTCAGCAGCGCGCCGAACACCGCAGTCGGCAACCCCGACAGGATCGTCAGCGGATGGATGAAGCTCTCGTAGAGGATGCCGAGCACGAGGTAGATCACGAACACCGCGAGCAGCAGCAGGATGCCCATGCCCGACAGCGAATCCTGGAACTGCTGGGCGGTGCCCTGGAACGACGCGCTGATCGTGTCTGGCAGGTGCAGTTGCGCGACGGCGCGGTCGACGCCCGCGACCGCGTCGCTGAGCGACATGCCGGGCGCGAGGTTGAATGACACCGTGACGGCAGGCACCTGGCCGAGGTGGTTGACCGTCGCCGGGCCGACCGATTGCCCCGTGCGCGTGACCGCAGACAGCGGCACGAGCTGGTTCGACGTCGTCGCGGTCGCGTCGCCCGCGCTCGCCTGCGGCGGCAGCGTCGGCGTGACGTAGATCGACGACAGCACCGAGGTGTCGCCCTGGCGCGCGGGATCGACCTGCAGCAGGACCCAGAACTGGTCGGTCGGCGTGTAGATGGTCGAAACCTGCGCCGGGCCGAATGCATAGTAGAGCGCCTTCTCGATCGCGTCGGGCGTGACGCCGTAAGCCGCGGCCGCGTCGCGGTCGATCGTGACGTCGAGCTGCGGGCTGGCGATGAGCATGTCGCTGCTGACGTCGAGGAAGCCGGGCAGCTTCGACAGCGCCGCGACGAGCTTCGGCGTCCATTCGAACAGGCGCTTCGTTTCGGTGTCCTGCAACACGAACTGGTACGTGCTGTTGGTGAGCTTGCCGCCGATGCGGATCAGCGGCAGGTTCTGCGCGAACGCCTGCAAGCCCGGGATGCCCTGCAGCAACGGTCGGATCTCCTGCACCACCGCATCGGCGCTCTTGCGCTCGTGCGGCGGCTTAAGGTTGACGATCATGCGGCCGAGGTTGAGCGTCGCGCTGCTGCCGCCCGCGCCGACGAACGCGAGCACGCTTTCGACGTTCGGATTGCTGCGCAGCATCGCCGCGGCCTCGCGCTGCTTGGCCATCATCGCGTCGAACCCGATGTCCTGCGCGGCCTGCGTGAACACGAACAGCTGGCCGGTATCGTCGTTGGGCAGGAACCCCTTCGGCATGCGCACCGCGAGCACGCCGGTCGCGACGACGAGCGCGAAGAACGTCAGCAGCACGACCCGTCGAT
>DASTSE010000466.1:0-2887 GCA_035760865.1 Dokdonella sp. | reverse complement strand
AACGCTGCAGCGTCGACGCCGCGCTCGCGGCGAGCGTGTTCCACAGCGGCGAAGTGCGCCTCGGCGACCTCAAGCGCTACCTCGCCGCACGCGGCATCGCGGTGCGGCCGTGAGCACGGTCCGCTTCGACATCGACGCGCTCGACTGGGGCAAGGGCGACGGACTGCTGCCGCTGGTCGTGCAACACGCGCACGACGGGCGCGTCCTCATGCTCGGCTACACCGACCGCGGTGCGCTCGAACGCACGCTCGAATCGGGCGAGGTGCATTTCTGGTCGCGCTCGAGGGAACGCCTCTGGCGCAAGGGCGAGACGTCGGGCCACGTGCTCGCGCTCGTGTCGCTCGCGGCGGACTGCGACGGCGATGCGTTGCTCGCGCAGGCGGTGCCGCGCGGGCCGACCTGCCATCGCGGCACGCCGAGCTGCTTCGACGGCGCGACGCGCGCGCATCCATGGCTCAACGAACTGGAAGCCGTGATCGCCGCACGCGCTGGCGCGGACCCGGCGTCGAGCTACGTCGCCAAGCTGCTCGCCGCGACGCCCGCACGGCGCGCGCAGAAGGTCGGCGAGGAAGGCGTCGAGGTCGCGCTAGCCGCCGCGACCGGTGACCGCAACGGCCTCGTCGGCGAAGCCGCCGACCTCGTGTTCCACCTGCTCGTGCTGCTGCGCGGCGCCGACCTCGCGTTCGCCGACGTCGTCGCCGAACTCGCGCGGCGCGACCGGCCGTCCCCGCAGCCGTAGGCGCTGCGTCGACACCATCGCCATCGGGCGACCGTGCCGTACGGGCCGCGGCGATTGCCGACGCGACGAAGATGCAGCAGAGCCGGCGCGCGCGCCGCCAGGACGGAAGGGAGACCGCTCTGGCGCCGCGCACGCCGGATGCCGTGATCGTCACACGCGTGGGCGGGCTCAATTGCGGGCCGCACCGACGTCGGCGAGGCGCCGCCCGCGCGGAACGGGCGGCCCTATCTACTTCAACGCAGTTTCGCGGCCTAACGTGTCAACGCCGCGCCGTCCGCCCGTGACGATGCGACGCGCGACACGCGCCCGGCGTGACCCGGTTCGCATTTCGCTCAGTCCCAGCCGTCGGCAAAGATCACGTCGCCGACGAAGAACGCGTGCGTGTACGCAACGCCCTCGTAGGTCGCGCGGAAGTGCCACAGGCCCGCCGGCGCGTTTGCGGGCAACGCGTACCACCAGTACCAGTACGCCGCGGAGTAGTACGGGTCGCCCGTGCTGTCGGACATGCGGAACGTCCAGCTCGCGAAGCTCGTGCCGTTCGGCCGTTCGATCGTGAACGCGGTCGGCTGCGGGCCGAGCTGATCGCGGTAGTACGCGGCGAAGTACGCGGTTGCGCCGGGCGCGAAGCGATCGGACAGGTTGGGCGTCTCGTCGATCGGGTTCGGACAGTTCGGATCGTGGAAGTCGGGGGTGCCGCGTGCGTGGCGAGCTTGTTGATCGCCGAATCGTAGTACGGCCGCTGCTGCGCCCACAGCGACGCGGGCGCGTTGCAGGCGCCGTGGAACGGTTCGAGGATGGTGTAGTTCGGCACGCCCGAATGGTTTTCGAAGTGCAGGTGCGGACCGGTCGAGAAACCGGCGCTGCCGACCTTGCCGAGGAACTCGCCGGCGGCGACCGTGGCGCCAACCGGCTTGCCGGTCTGGGAGAACTTCTTCATGTGGCCGTACCACGCGACGGTGCCGTCCGCGTGCTGCACATAGACCGCGTTCCAGTCCGCCGAATAGTGGTCGGGGCAGCTGCGGTCGTCGTTGCCGTCGACCTTGCCGATGATCGTGCCTGGTGCGGCCGCGACGATGTCGACCGCCTGCGTGTCCATCTGCAGCCACGAGAACGGCCACAGGAAGATGTCGATGCCGGCATGGTTGCCGCTGGCGAGGTCGTACGTGCGCGCGCCGCAGTTCCAATCGAGCAGGTGGCTGGGGTACGCGCCGTCGAGATCGACGAAATTCGAGATGCCGTGGTAGCCCGGATCGCCGTTGCCGGCCGCCTTCCTCAACGGCCATTGCAGGCCGCCCTGCAGCGGCGGGGGGAACGGCGCGGTCGGCGCGAGCGTACCGTCGCGTTGCAGCGCTTCGACATTGCGCTGCAGCTCGGCGTCGATGCGCGCGCGTTGTCCGGCCGTCAACGCGTCGCGTGGCAGTTCGAAGGGACCGCCGCCCGCGGGCGGCGACGCGACGGCGGCGGATGCGTTGAAGACGGCCGCGAAGGCCAACGGCAGGAGGCGGTTGCGCATGGGATTCTCCTCTTCGACGAGGGAACAATACGCCGGCGCGATCGCGCAGACGCCATCATCGCTGTCGCGACGATGGGACCCCGCGGTGGCGCCCCCGACCGCAGCGCCGGTCAGCCGCCGTCGAAGCCGTCGTCGAAGATGATGTCCGAGCTGCCGGAAGGCGGCGTGAAGTCGCCCTCGATGAGCAGCTCGATGCTGTTGTTGCTGCCGGCGAGCCCCGAATTGATCTGGCTCGCGAACCCGCCACACGACGATTGCGTCGGCGGCACGCTGAAGACCGCATCGGCCAGATCGAGGCCTGCCACGGTTCCCGTCCCCACCAGGTCGAGATCGATCGGCTCGAACACGCACGGCGTCACGGACAGCGGAAGCGACGTCGACAGGATCTCGAGCTTTGCATGAACGGTCGTCATTGCCGCAACGCCGTCGCCGGCCACGGCCGCGGTCGAGGTATTGGTCTGGCTGAACTGGTAGTTCACCGTGACGTCGCCGAATCCCTGGATCGCAACCACGGCGCTCGCGGGCGGAAATACGAAAGTGCCTGCCGACAGCATTCCGGTGCCGGCGTCGTAGGTCGCGTCGCCGAACGTGCCGCCTGCCGGCAAGCTGCCCGGCGAGCCGTTCACCGTGATCGT
>DASTSE010000465.1:0-4091 GCA_035760865.1 Dokdonella sp. | reverse complement strand
GCAGGCCGGCCGCGGCACCTACCGCCTCGAACTCGTTGCGCCGATCTCACCGGACCAGGCGAACGCCTGAGGCGTGATCAGGCGGCGAGCGAGCCCGCGGGCAGCTGCATCGTGAGGCAATGCACGCTGCCGTTCTGCCAGATCAGCTCGCGTGCATCGATCGCGACGACTTCGCGCCCGGGGTGCGCCGCGGCGATCACGCGCGCCGCCGCCGCGTCGGCCGGATCGCCATAGGCGGGCATCACGACGCCGCCGTCGACGACGAGGTAGTTCGCGTACGACGCCGCGAGGCGCCGGCCTTCGTCGACGATCGCGCGCGCCCACGGCAAGGCGTGCAGGCGATACGGCGCGCCGCCAGGCGTTCGAAGCGCGGCTATTTCCTCGCGCATGCGCACGAGTTCGGCATGGTGCGGATCGGCCGGGTCGTCGCAGGCCTGCAGCACGATCGCGTCGCCGGGCGCGAAGCGCGCGAGCGTGTCGATGTGCGCGTCGGTGTCGTCGCCTTCGAGGTAGCCGTGCTCGAGCCAGAGCACGCGCTCGACCGCGAACGCGTCGCGCAGGCGCGCGTCCATCTCGGCGCGGCTCATGTGCGGGTGACGCTGGTGCAGGCAGCGCCAGGTCGTCAGCAGGCTGCCCTTGCCGTCGACTTCGATCGCGCCACCTTCGAGCGCCCAGTCGATGCGCCGGTGGCTCGCCGCGCCGAACAGCCCGCGTTCGCCCAGCGCCTCGACGAGGCGATCGTCGCGGCCGCCTTCGTACTTGCCGCCCCAGCCGGTGAAGCGGAAGTCGAGCAGCTCGAAGCCGTCGGGACCCGCGAGCGTGAGCGGGCCCGAGTCGCGCAGCCAGGTATCGTCGTACTCGACCTCCACGAAGCGCAGCCGGTCGGGCGCGACGCGTGCTTCGGCCAGCAAGGCGCGCGCGCGCTCACGCACCTTCGCATCGGCGACGCAGACGACGAGCGGCTCGAAACGCGCGATCGCTGCGGCGAGGCCGACATAGGCCCGTTCGACGCGTGCGAGGCGCGGACCCCAGTCGGTGTCCGCGTGCGGCCAGGCGATGATCACGCCGGCCTGCGGTTCCCACTCGGCAGGCAGGCGCAAGCGCGAACCCATCGATCAGGACTTCGGCGCTGCGGGCGCCTCGTCGACGACGCTGTGCAGGACGCGGCTGCGTTCGAAATAGACGGTGTAGCCGTTGTAGCGCCAGCGGTTGATCGTCGGATGCCGCGGCGCGTCGCCGCCGGCCGGCGCGAGCTTCTCCTTCGGTGCGCCGAAGCGCTTCTCGACCTGCGCCATCGTCATGCCGCGCGCGGGCAGGTTGGCGCCCTCGCTGGCCATCCGGCGAGGGTGATGGCGCTTCGCGGCCTTGGTGTCGAGCGTGTCGGCGTGCGCGGCAGGGGCGATCATGGCTGCTGCCGCGAGGCCGGTCGCCGTTGCGAGAACAAGCTTTACAAACATGGCTCAAATCCTTGTCGGGAAAGGAGGAACTGCCACAGGTCCACACCAGCAGCCGCCTTTTTAGCAGAACCCCGTCGGCGGTTCCATGACGGCCCCGGCAGATGCGCCGCCAGCGGCCGCTCGCGCAATGAAAAAGGGCCGCAGCGCGGCCCTTTTTCTCGAATCCGGGAGCGAAGCTCCGCTCAGCGCTGGCGCGCCTTGAAACGCGGGTTGCTCTTGCAGATCACGAACACCTTGCCACGGCGACGCACGACCTTGCAGTCGCGATGGCGCGCCTTGGCGGACTTGAGGGACGACAGCACTTTCATGGGAACGCCTCGCAACGGTTTCTGAACGCGGAAAGCGTGGAATTGTAAAGGGATTTTCGCGGGATTGGAAGCGGGGGCGAGGTCGGGCCGGTAGTCGCCCGACCGATCGGTGCGGCGAGCCGCCTCGCGCGGCGCGCCGGCGCCGGCCGCGGCGGCTTCGGCGGCCCCGTTCAGTCGATCGAGAACGACTGCAGGTCGACGGGATTCGTGACGCTGATCGACCCCACCATGCCCGAGGCCTCGTGCGCTTCGCAATGGAATCCGATCGATCCGTGCGCGGCGGCCGCCGTGATCGTGATCGTCGCATTCCACGAGGCATTGCTGACATCGCCGTCGCCGCCGGCGCCGTCGCAACCGTTCGCGCAGCGGAACGCGAGTGGCGAGCCGACATCGGAGGCGACGTTGTGGAAGCCGCCGTCATTGACGAAGGTTACCGTGTCGCCGACCAGCGCTTCGATGTTCGACGGCGTGAACACGAGGCCGCCGCCGCCGACGTGGATCGTGTGGTCCATCGCGCAGGCCGGACCTGCGGCGGTGGCGAGTGCGGCCAGGGCGAGCGACGAAAGCGCGATGCGCATGCAGGGTACTCCTTCAGTGGGTGGACGATGGCTTGCCGTTGCCGGCCGCGTCGCGCTGCGGTCGGTTCGCGCGCGGCGGCGCACGCGTGGGTTCACGGCGCACCGGCTTCGAGCCAGTGCGCAATGGCTTCGACGGACGCAGCGTCGAGCGTGCGAGCGATCGGCGCCATCACGTGGCTCGCGCTCGTGCGCGGCGACGCATCGCCGGCGAGGTCGGCGAGTCGTTTCGCGATGTACGGCGCGTGCTGGCCGCGCAGGGCCGGATAGATGCGCGATTGCGCGTTCCGGCCCGCGTCGGTACCGGTGTGGCCTCGCGCATCCGCGCCGTGGCAGCCTTGGCACGGCGGAATGCCGCGCGCGGGATCGCCGTCGCGATAGATCGCCGCGCCGGCCATCGCAGCATCGCCCGTCGCATGCCCCGCCGCCGGCGGCAGGCTCGCGAAGTAGGCGGCAAGGTCGCGCATCGCGGTGTCGTCGAGGTTCGCGGCCTGCGCGGTCATCGGCGAATCGGGATCGACACCGCGCTTGAACGCGACCAGGCGCCAATAGACGTAGTCCGCGTTCTGGCCGGCGAGATTGGGAAACGCCGGCACGAGCGCGATCCCGGCTGTGCCATGGCAGGCGCTGCACACGGTCGCCTTCGCCTTGCCCGCGGCGGCGTCGCCGCGCACGCGCTCGGCCGAACGCAGGTCGATGAGGTCGCCCGCGTGCGCGAGCGCACTGCCGGCCAACATCGCCGTGAACACGATCCGGCGCAAGCGTGCGATCGCGGTCATGTCGAGCCCCGTCATAGGCGAACGTCGAGCAGGATGCCGACGAGATTGGCGTCGTATCCCTGCGGCCCGCCGTCGGTATACACGCGATGATCGAACGCGTGCGTCGCGCCGAAGCCGAGGTAGTGCCAATCGCCGATGCGGCCGCGCTCGTACAGGTCGAACACGCGCAGCGCGATGCGCTCGTGCAGCGGTATGCGCACGCCGACGCCGAGCGAGTTCACGCGATAGGTCATCGGCGGGAATGCGCCGCCGCCCGGCCCGTCGCCGCTCACGGTGTCGGCCCAGGCGAGCGCGAGCGGCGACTCGAAGCGGTAGCCGGTCGTGCCGCGCGCGTACAGGTAGTTCCAGCTCGCATCGACGCGCACGCGGCCGAACGCGTGCTCGAGCACGACGCCGGCGCTGTGGTTGCGTTGCGTGTCGTCGGCCCACCAGCGGCCGATGTCGACGTAGGTGCCGCCGCCGATGCTCGGGTCCGAGCCGCTGTCGAGGATCTCGTTGATGTTGGCCATGCGCAGCCTCGAGCGGTCGCAGGCGTAGTAGACGCTCGCGTTGCTGCCGGGTGCGGGCTGCCATTCCCACTGGACGGTCGCGCCGAGCGTGTCGTAGCCGCGGCGGCCGAGTTCGGCATCGTAGCGGTTGGAGTCGCCGCGCAGCGAGGCGGTGATCGTCATGTCCTCGCGCGGCATGATCGTCGCCATGAGGTCGAGCTTGTGCTCGCTGCGGCCGGCGAGGTCGTACTTGCGCAGCGCATCGACCGTGTGTGCGGGTACGCCGGTCGGCGGCGCGACGAAGCCGGGCAGGTCGATCGAATAGGTGAAATCGTATGGATCGTAGTCGTACCGGTCGCCGCCCCGATGCAGGAAGGTGTAGTTCGCGCGCAGCGTCAGCCAGTCGAGCGCGCGGTTGGTCCAGTTCAGTTTCACGCTGCCGTCGTCGACCGTACTGCGTTCGCGATGCGTCGGCTCGTAGCGG
>DASTSE010000464.1:0-11273 GCA_035760865.1 Dokdonella sp. | reverse complement strand
CGCCGCGCGCACGCGCGCGACCTCGCCGCGCTGCGCACCCAACTGCAGGCGCGCATGCGCCGAAGCCGGGCACGGGACGGGCGCCGGGAGACGGCGCGATCGTGACGGTCCTTCGCCAACGCGGAGGCTGAAACACGAAGCTCACGAACAAGCAGCTCGCGCGAGGGCCGCGACACCGGAGCACACGGAGGGAGCGGAGATGCACGCGCGCGTGTTCCGGCGTCCACGGTCCGGCGTCGCTCGCGCACGCGTGGCGCGCGGGCGCGCGAGGCGGCGGATCCGCCGCTGCGCGGCTTGATCCGCCCTACGGAGCTGCAGGCGCGCATGCGCCGAAGCCGCGCGAAGCGCGGTGTCCGACGGGTCGGGCGTCGCCCGCGCGCGCGTGCCGGCACATAGGGAAGGTGTTCCTCGTTCTGCTCTCTCCGTGTGCTCCGTGTGCTCCGTGTGCTCCGTGTTTCGGGCTTTTCCGACCGCGCCAAGCGCAGCGATCCGCCCTACCGAGCTGCAGGCGCGCTTGCGCCGAAGCCGCGCGAAGCGCCCGGTTCGTCGTGGCCTTGCCGTCCTGGCGCCTTGCGCGCGACGATCACGAAGCTGTTGAACGGCGTGTTTCCCCAGAGCGGGTGCACGTCGACGGCGAGGCCGGCGTCGAGCAGCGGTTGCTCGATCTCGGCGCGCGTCGGGTAGTGCCGGGCGGGGCTGCGCATCCAGCGCAGCGCGTGCAGGAACCATTCTTCGACGACGGTCGCGCGAAAGCGCCAGCCGCGCTCGCGCAGCACGCTGCGTACGACGAGGGCCGATCCGGGTGCGACGCGGGCCGCGGCTTCGCGCAGCAGCGCGGCCTGCTCGTCGCGTTCGAGGTAGTGCAGCACGTCGAGCAGGGCGACGCATCCGCAGAACGCAGGCAGTCGCTGCGCGGTGCCGTCATCGAACGCGATGCCGCTCTCGCCTCGCGCGGCGCGGCGCGCCTCGGCGATCTTGGTGGCGTCGAAATCGAGGCCGAGATAGGCGCCGCGCCAGCCGCGTTCGCGCAGGTAGAAGCCGAGCAGGCCGAGGCCGCAGCCGATGTCGAGCAGCGGCGCGTCCGCGTCGACGATGTCGGCGACCGCGGCATAGACCGGGTCCATGCGCACCTTGGCGCGCGCGTAGTCGCGATGCCACGGGCGCCGGTACCGTCCGGCCACGCGGCGGGCGATGTCCGTGTCGTCGGCGTTCGGCATGCGGCGGCGTCCTCGGCTGGAACGCGCGAGCGTAGCGGCCGCGGCGCGCGTGGGGAAGCGCGATCCGCGTGCAGCGCTGTGCTAGCGTTCGGCATCCTTCGTCCGGACGGGGTAGCCGATGAATTTCCTCGCGGTCCTGCGCGAACTCGACAGCCGCCAACGCAAGGTGGTGCTCGCGAGTTTCCTCGGCTGGACGCTCGATGCGTTCGACTACTTCCTGCTCGTGTTCGTGATTCCGGAAGTCGCGCGCGAGTTCGACGTCGGCAAGACCGAGGTCGCGTTCTCGCTGATGCTCACGCTCGCGATGCGGCCGCTCGGCGCCTGGCTGTTCGGCCGGCTCGCGGACCGCTATGGTCGGCGGCCGATCCTCATGATCGACATCGTGCTGTTCGCCGTGCTCGAGGCGGCGTCCGCGTTCGCGCCGTCGCTGACCGCGCTGCTCGTGATCCGCGCGCTGTTCGGCGTCGCGATGGGCGGCGAATGGGGCATCGGCGCCTCGCTCGCGATGGAATCGATTCCGGCCCGGGCTCGCGGCGCGGTCTCCGGCCTGCTGCAGGAGGGCTACGCCTGCGGCTACCTGCTCGGCGGCCTCGTCTACCTGCTGCTGTTCGACCACATCGGCTGGCGCGGCATGTTCGTCGTCGGCGCGCTGCCCGCGCTGCTCGTGCTGTACATCCGCCGCCATGTGCCCGAATCGCCGGTGTGGTCCGCGCGTCGCGACGCCGCGGGGTCGGCGCGGCCGGGCTTCATCGAGACGATGCGCGGACGCTGGGGCCTGTTCGCCTACCTCGTCGTGCTCATGATGTGCTTCAACCTGTTCAGCCACGGCTCGCAGGACCTGTATCCGACCTTCCTGAAGGAGCAGCATCACTTCGATACGCGCACGGTCGCCTGGCTCACGATCACGCTCAACCTCGGTGCGATTGCCGGCGGCCTCTTCTTCGGCTCATGGTCCGAACGCGTCGGACGGCGTCGCGCGATCGTGACCGCCGCGCTGCTCGCGTTGCCGGCGATCCCGTTGTGGGCGTTCGGTGGCTCGGTGGTCATGCTCGGCGTCGGCGTGTTCCTGCTGCAGGTGATGGTGCAGGGCGCCTGGGGCGTCGTGCCCGTGCACCTCAACGAACTGTCGCCCGACGCGGTGCGCGCGACCCTGCCGGGCTTCGCCTATCAGGGCGGCAACCTGCTCGCCTCGGCGACGGCGCCGTTCCTCACCTGGTTCGCCGAACTGCGCGGCGGCGACTACGCGTTCGCGATGGCGACGTTCATCGCCGGCGTCGCCGTGCTGCTTGCGCTGGTCACCGCATTCGGGCCGGAGGCGCACGGCGCCCGCTTCGCCGCGGCGCCCGCCGCGGAATGACGGAGCGCGCGCAACCTGCTATCCTCGCTCGCTTTTTTTTCATACCGGAGCGCGTTGGTGAACGTCGAGGCGAACAAGGTCGTTTCCTTCCATTACGTGGTCAGCGACGGCGGCGGCGAGCCGGTGGATTCGTCGCGCGAACGTGGCGAGCCGCTGAGCGTGCTCATCGGCCACGGCAACATCATCCCTGGGCTCGAAAAGGCGCTGCTCGGCCGCGCGGTCGGCGACCGTTTCGAGGTCGTGGTGCAGCCGGCCGACGCCTATGGCGAGCGCCGCGCGAACTTCACCCAGCGCGTGCCGAAGAAATACTTCGAGCACCCGGACCAGCTCAAGCCGGGCATGAGCACGGTGCTCAACACGCGCGAGGCGGGTCCGCGCATGGTGGTCGTGCACAAGGTCGGTTCGAGCGTGATCGACGTCGACCTCAACCACCCGCTCGCGGGCAAGACACTCACGTTCGAGGTCGAGGTCACCGATATCCGCGACGCGAGCGAGGAAGAGGTCGCGCACCGCCACGCGCACGGTGCGGGCGGGCACGATCACTGAGGGCGTGATGGGTGATCCGGGATCTGTGATTCGGGATTGGTGATTCGGCAAAGCCGCCACCGTCACGGCTCTTGCTCTTCGCGAATCGCCGGCACGCGCCAATGGGTGCAGCCGCACCTTGGCGCTTGCGAATCACCCATCACCGATCACCGATCCCGAAATCACAGGATCCTTTTGCCGTACACGAAGTGCTCCTTCCACCACGCGCCATCGAGGCTGTCGAGGCGCACGGTGCCGCCGCTGTTGGGCGCGTGTACGAAGCGCCGCTCGCCGACGTAGATGCCGACGTGGCCGACGTCGCGGCCGTTCTCGAAGAACACGAGGTCGCCGGGCTGCAGCAGGTCGATCGCGAGCTTGCGCCGGCCGAGCTCGCTCATGGCCGACGACGAGCGCGGCAGCGAAACGCCCGCGGCGTCGCGGAAAACGTAGCCGACGAGGCCGCTGCAGTCGAAGCCGGCGTCGGGCGTGTTGCCGCCCCAGCGATACGGCGTGCCGACGAGCGCGATGGCGCGAAACAGCACCGCATTGGCCGCGCCCGCTCGCGGCGTGCCGGCCACGAGCGGCGGCTCGGCGCGGTGGGGGAGGGCGGCGCAGGCGGCGAGCGAGAGCGCGAGCCCGACGGCACCGAGGCGTCCGGTTGGCTTCATTGCGCCACGCTCGCCGAAACGGCGCCACGCGTCAACGTTCCGCCGATCCGATGAGGCGGCCGTCGCGATGGGCGATGGTCCAGGTGTGACCGATTTTGTCGCCGCGGCGGCGCCGGACTCAGGCCGCGGTTACACAGAGTGTCAATTTCGGACGAGCGGCCGGCGCCTCCGGCGCCTCCGGCTCCGGAATCACGAGCAGCGAGTGCAGGTCCTTGACGGTTTCCTCGAAGCGGGTCAGGCGCTCGTTCGCGGCCTGCGCGACCGCGTGCGGCACCGCGCCGGCGTCGAGCAGGCCGCGGACCATTTCCCGCTGCGGTGCGGCGAAATCGGGATCCTGCATGGCCTCGTCGAGCGCGCAGATGAGCGCGGCGAGCCAGCCGGAGTTCGGCGCCCGCAGAGCCAGCAGCAATTCGTTCGTCGACACCTTCATGTGCGGATTCCCCACCGGGCGGTATGCCCCTGCCGTGAAAACTGCACATTTGATGCCAGATCCGATCGGTGCGGGGCGCTTGCCGGCGCCAGCGGCCGCCTCTCCGGCGGGACCGATGCGGGGGCCTGCTCGCGCTTCGGTCCCGCCGCGTCGGGTGTGGAGCAGGCACCGCGCCCTGCGCGGACGTTCGCGCGACGGCATCGCTCGGCGCGACGCGCGCCCACGATGCGCACCACGGTCCGTACAATCGCGCCATGACTGCTCGTAGTTCGGACGTCGTGATCCTCGGCGGGGGCGTGATCGGCCTCGCGTGTGCCCATTACCTGCTGCGCGGGGGGCGCAGCGTGACCGTGCTCGAGCAGGGAACCGCCGGCTGCGCGAGCTCGCACGGCAATTGCGGCACGCTGACGCCGAGCCACGCCGCACCGCTGGCGGCACCGGGCACGATCGCGCAAGCGCTGCGCTGGCTGTTCAGGCCCGATGCGCCGCTGCGCATCCGGCCGCGCCCCGATCCGGAACTCGTGCGCTGGTTGTTCGCATTCGCGCGCCGCTGCAACGAGCGCGACTGGATCGCCGCGGCCCGCGCGAAGGCGCCGTTGCTGCTGCGCTCGCGCGTGCTCATCGAGGAACTCGTGCGGCAGGAGCGGCTCGACTGCGAGTTCGAGGCGATCGGTACGCTCAACGTATTCCGCGACGAAGCGAAGTTCGCACGCGCGCGTGCGGCGGCCGAGCGCGTCGCCGGTTTCGGCATCGCGGTCGAAGCACTCGATGCTGCCGCGACGCTCGCGCGCGAGCCGGCGCTCAAGCCCGGCCTCGCGGGCGCGTTGTTCCACCCCGGCGACGCGTCGCTTCGGCCGGACCGCTACGTCGCCGAGCTCGCGCGCATCGTGCGCGCCGCAGGCGGCCGCATCGAAGAAGGCGCGCGCGTCGACGGCTTCGTGCTCGACGGTTCGCGCATCGGCGAGGTGGTCGCGTCGAACGGTCGCCACGCGGGACGCGACGTCGTGCTCGCGCTCGGCGCCTGGTCGCCGTTGCTCGCACGCAAGCTCGGTTTGCGCATCCCGATCCAGCCCGGCAAGGGCTACTCGATCACCTACTCGCGTCCCGCCGTGTGCCCGCGCGTGCCGATGACCCTCAAGGAACCGAGCGTGTGCGTGACCGCATGGGGATCGGGCTACCGCCTCGGCAGCACGATGGAGTTCGCCGGCTACGACGAGCGCCTGTCGCGCGTGCGTCTCGATGCGTTGAAGCGTGGAGCGGCCGGGTTCCTGCGTGAGCCCGAAGGCGCGGAGGTCGTCGAGGAATGGTACGGTTGGCGCCCGATGATTCCCGACGACCTGCCGGTGATCGGCCGAGCGCCGGGCATCGACAATCTCGTCGTCGCGACCGGACATGGCATGCTCGGCGTCACCATGTCGGCCGGCACGGGCGTGCTCGTCAGCGAGATCGTCGCGGGTCGACCGCCTTCGCTCGACCCGGCGCCGTTCGCGCCGGCCCGCTTTCATTGATCCCACGGAACCCGCATGGAACGACCGACCCCGTTGCACCGCCATTGGCTCCGCGCGATCGCGCTGTCGCTCGCCGTCGTCGTCGTCGCGGCCGCACGCGCCGAGGAGCGCGCGTCGCCGGGAGATCCGGTGGAGTTCCAGTGGGGCGTGAAGATTCCCCTGCGCGACGGCGTGAAGCTCAACGCGACGCTCTACAAGCCGCGCGAGCAGAAGGCCGCGCTGCCGTGCGTGTTCACGCTCACGCCATACATCTCGCAGAGCTACCACGAACGCGGCATGTACTTCGCCGCGCACGGTTACGTGTTCCTCACCGTCGACGTGCGCGGCCGCGGCAATTCCGAGGGCGAGTTCACGCCGCTGCTGCAGGAAGCCAAGGACGGCCACGACGTGGTCGAGTGGCTCGCCGGGCAGTCATACTGCGACGGCAAGGTCACGATGTGGGGCGGCTCCTACGCGGGCTATGACCAGTGGGCGAGCGCGAAGGAATTTCCGCCTCATCTCGCGACGATCGTGCCGGTCGCATCGCCGAAACCCGGCATCGACTATCCGATGCAGCACAACATGTTCTATTCGTACGACACGCAGTGGCTCACGCTCGTCAGCGGGCGCACGTCGCAGGAGGGCATTTTCGGCGACAGCGGCTTCTGGTCGGCGCAATTCCGCCGCTGGTTCGATGCGCACGCGCCGTTCCGCGAACTGGACCGTTGGGTCGGCAACCCGTCGCCGCATTTCCAGACCTGGCTCGAGCATCCGATGCTCGACGCCTATTGGGACAGCTTCAGTCCGACGCCCGAGCAGTACGCGAAACTCACGCTGCCGATCCTGTCGATCTGCGGCCAGTACGATGGCGACCAGCCTGGCGCGCTCGCGTTCTATCGCGAGCACATGCGCTTTGGCTCGGCGCAGGCGAAGGATCGCCACTACCTCATCATCGGCCCGTGGGACCATGCGGGCACCCGCACGCCCAAGGCGGAGGTCGGCGGGCTCAAGTTCGGTGCGGCGTCGCTGCTCGACATGAACGGGCTGCACCGGAGCTGGTACGACTGGACGATGAAGGGCGGCAGCAAGCCGGGTTTCCTCAAGGACAAGGTCGCCTGGTACGTCACCGGCGAGGAAGCCTGGCGCTACTCGCCGACGCTCGATGCGATCACTGCGCGCGAGGACACCTGGTACCTCGATTCGGTCGATGCGCGAGCGAACGACGTGTTCGCCTCGGGCGACCTCACGCGCGCCAAGCCGCGCGGCCGCAAGCCCGACCGCTACGTCTACGATCCTCTCGACACGAGTTCGGCCGAGTGGGAGCAGGAGGACGAGGCCGAAGGCCTCGTCGACCAGCGCGGCGTGATGCTCTATTCGGGCAAGGCGCTGTTCTACCACTCGCCCGTGTTCAAGCAGGACACCGACATCGCGGGCTTCTTCAAGCTCGCCGCCTGGATCTCGCTCGACCAGCCCGACACCGACATCACGGTCGGTATCGCCGAGGTCAAGGCCGACGGCAGCAGCGTCTACCTCGCCGGCGATTCATTGCGCGCGCGTTATCGCAAGAGCCTGCGCGCCGCCGAGCCGGTCAGGCCGGGCGCGATCGAGCGCTACGACTTCTCGCGCTTCAGCTTCGTCGCGCGCCGCATCGCCAAGGGCAGCCGCCTGCGCCTCATGATCGCGCCGATCAATTCGATGTACGCGGAAAAGAACTACAACACCGGTGGCACCGTCAGCGCCGAATCCGGCAAGGACGCGCGCACCGTCACCGTCACGCTCTACCACGACGCGGCGCACCCGAGCGCGCTGAGCGTGCCGATCGCGGCCGCGTCTTCGGTTGCGGCGAAGTAGGGCGTGTGCGGCGAGGCGAAGCAACGCAACGCAACGCAACGCAAAAGCCTGAAACACGAAGGACACGAAGGACACGAAGGAAGAGCGTAAGCGTCAAGATGGAAGCCTGAAACACGGAGCACACGGAGCACACGGAGGAGAGCGACAACGAGAACATCTCATCCGAAAAGGCATTCCTTTGTGTGCTACGTGTTTCAATCTCCCGGCTTGTCTTCGTATTCGGGATAAGGTCGAGGAGTCGGAGTACAGGGAGGAAGGTCGAAACGTCCTTATCCGAGGAAATGTTCCTCCGTGTGCTCCGTGTGCTCCGTGTTTCAAGCTTTGGCTGCTCCTGATCCGCTGCTCTACTTCCTGTCCCTCGTGTTTCATGTTTTCGCCGGCGGCGGCACGATGCCGCGGCCTTGATACCGGCGGTGCGGCCCCCACCGTTGGTGCCCATTCGGAGCGCGTGAGGCAACAGCGATGGAGAGCGGTCGGTACGATCTGGTGGTACTCGGCGCGGGATCGGCCGGCATCGCAATGGCGGTGCGCTCGGCGCGGCACGGGGCGAAGGTCGCCCTGCTCGAGCCCGGGGCGCTCGGTGGTACCTGCGTCAACGTCGGCTGCGTGCCGAAGAAGGCGATGTGGTTCGCGGCCGAGCTCGCCGAAGCGCAACGGCTCGCGCGCGAGGTCGGATTCGACGTGCAGCCGGGCGCGTTGCGCTGGCCCGAGTTCGTCGCACGGCGCAGCGAGTACATCGACAATATCCACGCCGCCTATCGCCGACGCTTCGACGAGGTCGGCGTCGAGCTCATCGCCGAACCGGGCCGGTTCCTCGCCGCCGACCGCATCGCGACGCCGACGCGCGAACTGCACGCGCGGCACGTGCTCGTCGCGACCGGCGCGCGTTCGCAGCGCGAACCGGTACCCGGCGGCGAACTCGGCATCGATTCGGACGGCTTCTTCGCGCTGCGCGCCGCGCCGCGTCGCGTCGCGATCGTCGGCAGCGGATACATCGCGGTCGAGCTCGCCGGCGTGTTGCGCGCGCTCGGCAGCGAGGTCAGCGTATTCGCGCGCGGCGAACGCGTGCTCAGTGCATTCGACCACGACCTCGGCGATGCGCTCGCGACGGCGATGCGCGCGCGCGGCGTCGACATCGCATTCGGCCGCAAGACGACGGCCGTCGACAAGGGTGCCACCGGCTACGCGCTGCAATTCGCCGATGGCAGCCGCGTCGACGGTTTCGACGAGCTGATCTGGGCGACGGGTCGGCATGCGGTGACTGCGGGCCTCGACCTCGAGCGCGCGGGTATCGCGCTCGACGCGAAGGGGTTCGTCGTTGCAGACGACTGGCAGGATACGAATGTCGCGAACGTGCATGCGGTCGGCGACGTGACCGGGCGGCTCTCCCTGACCCCCGTCGCCGTCGCCGCGTCGCGGCGCCTGGCCGACCGTCTGTTCGGCGGCAAGGCGGACGCCAGGCTCGACTACGCGAACGTTCCGACCGTCGTGTTCTCGCACCCGCCGATCGGCACGGTCGGCCTCGCCGAGCACGTCGCGCGTGCGCAATTCGGCGACGCGGCCGTGAAGATTCATCGCAGCGAGTTCCGGCCGATGCTCACCGCGCTGGCGCGCGGCGACGAGAAGACGCGCATGAAGCTCGTGTGCGTCGGCGAGGAGGAGCGCATCGTCGGGCTGCACATGATCGGCGTCGGTGCCGACGAAATCCTGCAGGGCTTCGCGGTCGCGGTGAAGATGGGCGCGCGCAAGGCCGACCTCGACGCGACTGTCGCGATCCATCCGACTTCGGCGGAGGAATTCGTCCTGATGTAAGCCGGTCGCGCGAGCGCGCGACCGGCTTCGCGATGGGCATCCAACGATGCCGCGCTCAATGTGGCCGCGGCGGCCCGGCGTCGCCTTCGCCGGCATAGATGTCGACCGACAGCGCGAACGTGCGTTGTTCGCCCGGTCGCATCGCGCCGACACCGATCATCTTGCGGTCGATCTCCTCGCCGCGTTCATTGCGGATCGACAGCACCATCGAATACTCCCACGCCTCGGCATCGGCGGGTTGGCGCACCGTGCCCTCGACGCGCAGGGCGGAGATCGCATGCTGCGCACGCGCGGCGGCCGCCGCGGGATCGAAGCGCAGGTGGTGCCTGCACGACGGACAGACCGCGGCACTGGCGAGGATCGTCGCCTTGCAGTGCGGACAGACGCGCGTGACGCGGGGCCGTGGCGCATTCACGCGGCAGCGGTCTCGGCGGCGTTGCGCGATGCCTTCGAAGCAGCTTTTTCTTCCCAGCCGAACTCGACCTGGCCGCGCATGCGCGAGCCCGCGGCCACGGTGAGCGAACCGGCCTTGAGGTCGCCGATGAGCACGCCGGTCTGCAGCAGGTCGACCTGCGCCGCCGCATCGATGTTGCCTTCGAGCTCGCCTGCAACGGTGACCTTCTTCGCGCGGACGCCACCGGCGAGCTTGGCGTCCTTCTCGATCGTGAGGTCGCCCTGCACGTTGACGTCGCCCTTGAAGCGCCCGGCGATGCGCACGTGGCCCGAACCTTCGATCTTGCCTTCGATCGTGATGTCCGATGCGATCAGCGATTCCTTCGCTTCGCTGCGGTCGGCGCGGAATGTTGGCGCGGGCGTCGCGTAGTCGGCGACCGGCACCGGCTCCCTCGCCGTCGTGGCTGCCGGTTCGGGGGCAAAGGTGGGCGTTTCCTTCTTGGCTGGTGGCTGCTGGTTGAAGATGGCCATGGTCGTGCGCACTCCGCTTCAGGGGAGCCCGAGCGTAGCCCGCAACGCGTTCCGCGACGTGTGACGCTACTCACGAAATGCGCGTTAACGTTTTGAACGATAACGAAATCTTTGCGCACTTAACGAAGCGCGGAGGCATGCAACGGCAATGCCATCCGAGCGGGCTCTGCCTGCAGGCGCGGCGAAACGCGCCGGCGGGCGAGGATGCGGTGCGGCAGTCCATCGCCGCACCGCGGGGGACCGGACCAGGGGTGGCGATCCGGTGGCATCCGGCGTGAGCCGGCTGCGCCGCGTGCCTCTCCGTGGCGCGCGCCTTCGCTGAGGGATCAATAGAATCGATGCTGCTGCGACGGGGATGCGTCGGAGCCACCGTCGTCCTTCGCCGTTGCGGGCAGCAGGGGATCGACGATCACGGTGCCGTCCGCGTTCGGTGCGATGCGCCATTCGAACTTCGGATCGTACGGGTTGTCGCTTTCGCGGAACTCCCGATACGCGACCGCGCCGTCTTCACTGCTGCCGCCGAGCACACCGAAGGCCGCAGTGGCGAAGCCATTGAGAACCGAGCGCCCGCTCGCACCGAGGGCGACGGGTCGGACCGCTCCGCTCGCACTGCCGACCTTGAGCGCGCCGGGCATGCCCACGCGCGATCCGGTCATCTCCGCCTTCACATGGGCCCAGCGCATCTTCGCACGGGTGAGCGCGGCGTCGTCGCCGTAGGTGGGTTTGAGTTCGCGCCAGATCTCGTTCGCGTGAGCGAACTCGTCCTTGCCGAGGTCGGCGTAGAGCAGCTCGCGCGCCTGCACGTAGTCGGCATCGCCGCGCTCGGCCGCGAGCGCGAACCATGCCATCGCGCGCGCGCGGTCGACCGGCACGCCCTGGCCCTTGAGGTACATCACGCCGAGGTTGTACTGCGCGGGCTTGTACGCCCACGACGCCGACACCTCGTACATGTCGATCGCGAAGCGATAGTCCTTTTTTGTGACCGCGCGCACGGCATTGAAG
>DASTSE010000463.1:0-7433 GCA_035760865.1 Dokdonella sp. | reverse complement strand
CGTCGTGCGCCACGTCGGCATCGCCTGCGACTACGTGCGCGTCGATCTCGGCAGGGGCGAGCACCGGCGACCGGACTACCTCGCGCTCAATCCGAACGGCAAGGTGCCGACGCTCGTAGACGACGGCGTCGTACTGTGGGAGGCGGCCGCTATCGCGTTCCATCTCGCGCGCAAGGTCGGTGATCCGTTGTGGCCGTCGGACGTTGCGCGCCAGGCCGAGGTCATGCGCTGGCTGAGCTGGGAACTCGCACATTTTTCGCGCGCGGCCGGTGGCCTCTATTTCGAGCGTGTGATCAAGCCGTGGATCGGCGCCGAGGCGGACCCGGCCGCGATCGAGGAGTCGACGGCTTCGTTCCATGCGCACGCCGCGACGCTCGACGACCACTTGCGCGAGCGCATCTACCTGCTCGGCGACGAACTCACGCTCGCCGACCTCTTCGTCGCGCGCATGCTGCCGTATGCCGACGAAGCGCGACTGCCGCTCGATGCCTATCCGGCGCTCGCGCGCTGGAACGAGCGCCTCATGGCGCTGCCCGCATGGCGCGACCCGTGGCCCACCGCATGAGCGCACCGATGCAGTTCCTGCTCATCATCCGGCACGGGGCGTCGTTCGTGCCGACAGCGGCGCTCGTCGCCGAGATCATGGCCTGGGCGGACGCCGCACGGCACGACGGCGTTCGCGTCGAGGGTCGACCGCTGCGACCCGCGCACGAGGCGATGCGGGTGCGCAGGCGCGGCGAACGCACTTTGCTGCAGCGCGGACGTTTCGATTCGGCCGACGAACAGGTCGCTGCGTACGAACTGATCGCGTGCGCATCGGAGGAGGATGCCCTCGCGATCGCGGCGAGCCATCCGATGGCGCGCGCGGCGACGATCGAAGTGCGCGAAGTCTGGGTCGACATCGACGCCGCGATCGGCGTGCAGGCGGATGGCCGCTGACCGGCGAGAGGCTCGATCCGCAACGGGGGCAGGCGCGTCGATCGCGACACGCCCGCCCCCGTCGCAACGGTGAGCGGGCGGATTTCGCGGGCAGCTCCCGCGCGGCGTAGAATGGCAGGCCGTTCGAAGGAGGCAGCCATGGCCACCGGTTGGGCCGGCGACGGCGCGGTTCAGGACCAGATCGACGCGACCGTCGAGGACGCGGTCAAGCGTGCGCGCAGCCGTCTCCAGCGCGGTCCGTCGCTGGAGCGCTGCGAGGAATGCGAGGCACCGATTCCCGAAGCACGCCGCAAGGCGGTGCCTGGCGTCCGCCTGTGCGTCACCTGCCAGGCGGCGTACGACCGCGAACAGTCCGCACAGAGCGGCTACAACCGTCGCGGCAGCAAGGACAGCCAGTTGCGCTGAAGCGCGTGTCGATGACCTCGCGGTCCGTGGCGCCGGCCGCGATGCTGAAGGCCTTGTCGAATCGACGCGCTTCCGTTCGTCGTAGTCGATGAACGGCGCTCGCCTCCGCACCACCGGATCCGATCGCCGCACCACCCCGGATACGGAGACATCACCTTGACCACCGACCTCGACGCCGGCAAGCGCTGGCTCGCCCTGATCGTGCTCTGCCTCGGCGTGCTCATGATCGTGCTCGACACGACCATCGTGAACGTCGCGTTGCCGTCGATCCGCGCGGACCTCGGGTTCACCGAGACGTCCCTCGTCTGGGTCGTCAACGCGTACATGCTCACGTTCGGTGGCTGCCTGCTGCTCGGCGGACGCCTCGGCGACCTGTACGGGCACAAGCGCCTTTTCCTCGTCGGCCTCACGCTGTTCACGCTCGCATCGCTCGCATGCGGGCTCGCGCAGGCCCAAGGCGTGCTCGTCGCCGCACGCGCCGTGCAGGGACTCGGCGGCGCGGTCGTCACCGCGGTCGCGCTGTCGCTGATCATGATGCTGTTCACCGACGCGGGCGAGCGCGCCAAGGCGATGGGCGTGTACGGCTTCGTTTGCGCCGGCGGCGGCAGCCTCGGCGTGCTGCTCGGCGGCCTGCTCACGAGCACGCTCAGCTGGCACTGGATCTTCCTCGTCAACCTGCCGATCGGCGCGCTCGTGTTCGCACTGTTCGTCAGGCTCGTGCCGGCCGTGCATTCGTCGAGCGAAGGCCACAGGCTTGACGTCGGCGGCGCGCTCACGGTGACCGCGTCGCTGATGCTCGCGGTCTACGCGATCGTCAACGGCAACGAGGCGGGCTGGGTGTCGGCGCAGACGCTCGGCCTGCTCGCGGCCGCCGCGGTGCTGCTCGGCGCGTTCCTCGCGATCGAGTCGCGCGTGGGCTCGCCGCTGGTGCCGCTCGGCCTGTTCCGCCTGCGCAACGTCGCGACCTCGAACGTGATCGGCGTACTGTGGGCGGCGGCGATGTTCGCCTGGTTCTTCATCTCGGCGCTCTACATGCAGCTCGTGCTCGGCTACGGGCCGATGCAGGTCGGGCTCGCGTTCCTGCCGGCGAACCTCATCATGGCCGCGTTCTCGCTCGGCCTGTCGGCGAAGATCGTCATGCGCTTCGGCCTTCGCGGCCCGATCGGCGTCGGCCTCTTGCTCGCCGCCGCAGGGCTGCTGCTGTTCGCGTTCGCGCCCGTCGACGGCCGCTTCGCGCTGCACGTGCTGCCGAGCATGTCGCTGATCGGCGTCGGCGCGGGCATGGCCCTCAATCCGGTGCTGCTCGCCGCGATGAACGACGTCGAGCCCGGCGACGCGGGTCTCGCGTCAGGCCTCGTCAACACCTCGTTCATGATGGGCGGCGCGCTCGGCCTCGCGGTGCTCGCGAGCCTCTCCGCCGCGCGCACGGGCTCGCTTGCCGCGGCGGGCGCACCGAGCGCGGTCGCGCTGACCGGCGGCTACCACGTCGCGTTCGCGGCGGGCGCCGCATTCGCGCTCGTCGCGGCGCTGCTCGGGTCGTTCGTGCTGCGCGCGCAGCCGCGGCCGGTGCACGCGTCGGCGCCCGTCGAGCCGGTGCCGGCCGCATGACCGAGCGGGCCCCGCACGCGCGGGGCCCGATCGAGCGTCAGGCTGCGCGAGCGGCCGGCGCGGCCGGGAAATCGATCTCGGTGCGCGCGAGATGGTTGGTGTAATTCGTGTAGATGTTGAGCACGACGTTGACGAGCACTTCGAGGATCGCCGCGTCGTCGAATCCGGCGGCCTTGAACGCATCGAGCTCCGCGGTCGGCACGTGCCCGCGCGTGTCGACGATGCGCTGCGCGAGCGCGAGCACCGCGGCGTCGCCCGCGGACTTCGCGTTCGCGCTGCGCGCCGCAGCGATGTCGCCGGGATCGAGGCCGACCATGCGCCCGATCGCGGCGTGCGCCGCGAGGCAGTAGTCGCACGCGTTGCGGTCGCCGACCGCGAGCGCGATCAGCTCGCGCTGCTTCGCGCTGAAGCGTCCGCCCGCTGCGGTGTCCGCGAGCTGCAGGTACGCGTTCAGCGCGACCGGCGTATGCGCGAACGTGCGGAACAGGTTCGGCAGCATGCCGAGCTTCTTCTGCACGGCGTCGAGGCTGGTACCGACGGCCGGGGAGACGGCTTCGCGCGAAAGGGCGGGGATGTAGGACATGGGATCACCTTCGTTGGCTGCGTGCCGGTCGGCACGTGGCGTACTCTAGGCGCACCTGCGGTACTCGAGGTGATGTAGAGTATCCATGACTTGATCTATCGTCCTGGGCGCGCCATGGATCGTCTCGACGCGTTGCTGCAACGGTTTTCCGTGACCGCGCGCATGTTCCATTCGGGGGCGCTCTGCGGGATCACCGAGTTCGCCGCCGAGCCGGGCCTGGGCCAGCTGCATCTCGTGCGCCGCGGTCCGATCGGCGTGTCGCATGCGGGCGCGCCCGAGGTGCGCATCGACGTGCCGACCCTGCTGCTCTATCCGCGCCCGATCGCGCATCGCTTCGACACCGACCCCGCGGTCGGTGCCGACATGGCGTGTGCGCACCTGCGCTTCGCCGCGGGCGGCGCCCATCCGCTCGCCGACGCCCTGCCTGCGTTCGTCGGCCTGCCGCTCGCCGAACTGGGGGGCTGCGCCGGCGTGCTCGACGTGCTGTTCGACGAAGCGTTCCAGCCGCGCTGCGGGCGCCAGGCGCTCGTCGATCGCCTGTTCGAGGCCGTGTTCGTGTTCGTCCTGCGACGGCTCATGGACGAGGGACGCATCGAGCACGGTCTGTTCGCGGGCCTCGCGCACCCGCAACTCGCGCGCGCTCTCACGGCGATGCACGAGCGCCCCGCGCACGCGTGGACGCTCGAATCGCTCGCCGCCGAGGCGGGCATGTCGCGCAGCGTGTTCGCGGCGGCGTTCCGCGACACGGTCGGCTCGACGGCGGGCGATTACCTCGCGCGCTGGAGGGTCGGCCTCGCGCAGCAGGCACTGCGCCGCGGGCGGCCGCTCAAGCTCGTCGCCGGCGAGGTCGGCTATGGCAGCGAAGCGGCGTTGTCGCGCGCGTTCAAGGCCTGGGTAGGCCACTCGCCGCGCGACTGGCGGCGCTCGCTCGAGTCGCCCTCGCCCGACGCGCAAAGCGCGACCGCGCGCTAGTCGCCGTCGGCGCCGAAACGCACGACCGCGGCCGGCTCCGGCACCTCGTCTGTGCGTCGGCGACGGGACGATTCCGTCGTGAACGGCGAGCCGAGTGCGGCCATCGACGCGAAAGCGCCGACGGCGTCGTAGCGCGCGAACACGTACGGCAAACCCTCGCCCGCGAGCGGCGACGGGCCGTCGCTCACGTGCAAGTGCAGGTGCGGGCCGGTTGCGTCACCGGTGAAACCGAGCTTCGCGATCGTCGCGCCGCGTCGCACGCGCTCGCCGATGCGCACGCGCACGCTGCCCGGCTGCAGGTGCTCGTAGTGCGCGTAGCGGCCGTCGCCGAGATCGAGCGAGACGAAGTTGCCGCTCGCGTCCTCGAGTGGATGCCGCGTCGCCGCGTCGAGGCGCGCGGGTTCGGCGATCGAATCGCGCAGCGCGACCACGGTCGCGTCGGCGACCGCGAGCACGTCGGCGCCGTAACCGTACCAGCTCGCGAGCACCTGCTCGTCGCCGTGCGAGAGGCGACCCTCGCGGTCGACGCGCATCCAGTCGATCGCATGGCGGGCCGGAATGCGCAGGCGGCCGTCGATCGCGAACGCGACGCGTCGATGACCGCGCGTCATCGCCGGATCGTACAGCGCGACCCAGTCGCCCGCGCCGAGCGGCGCGCCCAGCACGACCGGGGCGCGCGCCGAAACCGGCGTGCGCGCGCCGTCGACCGTCGCGGTCGCGCCGCCGCGCGTCCATGTGACGCGATGGCGCAACGCGGTCGGCAGTGCGCGCGCGCCGTCGAGGCGCAGGTCGAGGTAGGCGATCGCCACGCGCCCGGGCGGGATCGTGCGCGTCGACGCCTCGCCCGCGGTCGCACCGGCGAGGCGCAGCGCGGCCTCGAGGCGGCCTTGCGTGAGCGAATCGAGGGGCGCCGACGTCGCGCCGTCGAGGACGTCGATGCGTTCGAGCTCGGCGGGCGCGGTCGCATGGTTGTTGAAGTGGATCTCGTAGGCGAGCCGCTCGGCCGAGCCGGCGCGGACCGGCGACGGCTCGGGGCCGGCCTCGAGCACGAGACCGTCGAGCAGCGGAGCTGCCTGCACGGCGAGCGGCGACAGCAAGGCGAGGAGACCCGCGCGCAGCAATGTGGACACGGCAGTCTCCGCAGCGGACGAGCGCGCATCCTGCCGCGCCTGCGCCGGCGCCGGATGTGCTGGAAGTCGCGCGAGGGTCACCACTGCGCGAGGATCTCGGGCGCGACGCCGACGCGACGGCATGCGCGCGGCGCGATGCCATCGGGCAGGGCCGTGCGAAACATCGGCGCGAGCATCCGCAGCACGCGCGACGCCGCACCGGCCTGCAGGCGCTGCCATCGCGAGTGCGCGAGCATCGCCTGCGCCCACTCGGGCAGCAGGGCGGCGCCGGCGCCGAGGAACGTGTCGCGCGAGACGCCCGCGAGGGGCACCGGCAGGCGGATCCGGGCGAGCACCGCGAGTACCTCGCGCGAGCGCGCGTCGAAGCGGAGTTCGGCGCGCAGGCGCGCGAAATAGGCCGCGATGTCGTTCTCCGATGCGGGCACGTCGCGCGCACCGAGGCGCTCGGCGACGCGGCGCACCTCGTCGTAGTAGCGGTCCGCCGCGGTGGCGGGCAAGGCGACCGGCGCGTAGCGCCGATAGCCCTCGAGGAAGCCGTACGCTTCGGTCACGTGCACCCAGGTCAGCAGTTCCGGGTCGGCGGCGGAGTAGGGGCGGCCGTCGGCGGTGACGCCGCGGACCGCGGCGTGGATGCGCGCGACGCGTGCGATGAGCGCTTCCGCATCGGCACGCGCGCCGTAGGTCGTACCCGCGACGAACGCCGTCGTGCGGCGCAGTCGCCCGACGAGGTCGGTGCGGAAGTTCGAATGGTCCCACACGCCCGCGAGCGCGAGCGGATGTAGGACCTGCAACATGAGTGCGCACAGTCCGCCCGACAGCATGCCCGGGAAATCGGCGTGGATGCGCCAGGTCGCGCTGTCGGGTCCGAACAGCCCGGGATCGCCTTCCGGATGCTCGTAGTCGATGCGGTCGCGGTCGCGCGGGAACACGCCGAGCACCCAGCGCCGGACGCGTTCGCTCGCGGGCGCGGTCAAGGTTTCGAGGGATGGCGGCATCGGGATCGGGCGCATCGGCGATGGTGCGATCATACGAAGCGCTCGCGCGCGACGCGAACGTGGTCCATGCTGCGCGCGGGAGGAACCGCCTTGAAGATGATCGAAAGCCTGCGCCGGATCCCGCCGGCCGTAGCGGTGCAGATCCTGTTCGCGCATGCCGTGTTGCTCGTCGCGAGCCTGCGCGGCGGCCTGCCGTACATCGTGCTGCAGGGGCTGATCGCGTTCGAGATCGTGCTGGCGAGCCTCGCGACGGTGCCGTTCTACCCGGAGCGCGGCCTGCTCACGCACCTGTTCGATCTGGTCAAGCTGAGCGCGCTGCTCGCGTTCCTGCTGCTGTTCGTGTGCATCTCGTACGCGATCGTCGCCGGTGGCGAACACGCCGACGTGGTCGCGACGACGCTCGACCGCCTGCAGGACCTGCGTCGTGCGGGCATCGCCTGGTCGGCCGGCTACATCGCCGTTTCGCTCGCGCTGTCGCTGCTGCTCGCGCTGCGCTCGCCCGATCCGCGCCTCGCATGGATGAACGACAGGCTCGCCGCGGCCGGCTCGACCTTCGTCGCGATGCTGTTCATGGTGTTCGTCGGTTTCTTCGGTGCGCGGCCGATCGCCGTGGCGCTCGAGTTCGCCGGCGCGCCGGCCGACCCCGACGTGCTGCTGATTTCGCTGATGGTCGGCGTACGCTTCTTCGTCGCGCTCGTCGCAGCGACGATCACGCAGGGCGAAGTCGAGGCGATGGCACGCAACCCCTACGTCGACGGACCCGGTTGAGCGGCCTGCGCGAACGGCGCAAGGACGCACGGG
>DASTSE010000462.1:0-28177 GCA_035760865.1 Dokdonella sp. | reverse complement strand
GGCGGATGAACTAGACACGTTCGCGCCTCAATACTTCCTGGACCTGGCGCAGCAGGTCGTCTTCCTGGTACGGCTTGCCGAGGTAGCGCTCGACGCCGATTTCGAGCGCACGCTGGCGGTGCTTCTCGCCCGTGCGCGAGGTGATCATGATGATCGGCACCTTGCGCAGGCGCGAGTCGTTGCGCATGTAGGTCGCGAGTTCGTAGCCGTCCATGCGCGGCATCTCGATGTCGAGCAGCATGATGTCCGGCACCGTTTCCTGCAGCTTCTCGAGCGCGTCGAGTCCGTCCTTCGCAGTGAGGACCTCGTAGTCCGCGCGTTCGAGCACGCGCGTGGTGACCTTGCGCATCGTGATCGAATCGTCGACGACCATGACCAGCGGCTTCGCGCGTACGTCGGCCGGCTGCTCCGGCTCGGGCACCATGAACGCCGGCAGTTCGATCGCACCGGCGTCGATGCGCGCGCGCAGGGCGGCGAGCCGGCGCACGAGCGGGGCGAGGTCGAGAATCATCACGACCGAGCCGTCACCCATGATCGTCGCGCCGAAGATGCCGGGCACCGAGCTCACTTGCGGGCCGACCGACTTGACGACGATTTCGCGCGAACCCACCACGCCGTCGATGCGCACCGCGGCGCGCTGGTCGCCGGTACGGGTCATCAGCAGCGGGATCTGCGTCTCCTCGCTGACCGTGCGCGGCCGCGGCAGGCCGAGCAGCTGCGACAGCTCGTAGATGTTGAATTCCTCGCCGGCATAGTTGTGCTTCGGATTGCCTTCCGCGATGCGACGCTCGAGGTCGTCGTGCGCGATGCGGGCGACGCCCTGCACCGACGACATCGGGATCGCGTAGCTGCTTTCGCCGAGCTTGACCAGGATCGCCTGCGTCACCGCGAGGGTGAACGGCAGACGAATCGTGAACTGGGTGCCCTGGCCCGCCTTCGAGTCGATCGTGAGCGAGCCGCCGAGCTGCTTGATCTCGTTGTTGACGACATCCATGCCGACGCCGCGACCGGCGAGCTGGGTCACCTGCTCCGCGGTCGAGAAGCCGGTTTCGAGGATGAAGCCGTACAGGTCGCGATCCGACAGCTGCACGTCCGGCTTGAGCAGGCCGCGCTCGATCGCCTTGCGACGGATCGCGTCGCGGTCCATGCCGCGGCCGTCGTCGGTGATCCGCAACACGACTTCGGTCGCCTCGCGGCTGACCGCGATGTTGACCGTGCCTTCCGCGGGCTTGCCGGCCGCGGTGCGCTCGTCCGGCTTCTCGATGCCGTGCGCGAGGGCGTTGCGGAGCATGTGCTCGAACGGCGCCTTCATGCGCTCGAGCAGGTTGCGGTCCATTTCGCCGTGGGCGCCGTCGACCTTGAGCTGGGCGCGCTTGCCCACTTCCTGGGCGGCCTGGCGCAACGTGCGGCGCAGGTTCGGCACGAGCGAGTCGAACGGCACCATGCGCGTGCGCATGAGGCCTTCCTGCAGCTCCGAACTCACGCGCGACTGCTGCAGCAGCAACGTCTCGGACTGGCGCGTCTGCTCGTCGAGGATGCCCTGGATCGACACCAGGTCGGACACCGACTCGCCGAGCGCTCGCGACAGCTGCTGGAGCTGCGAAAAGCGATCGAGCTCGAGCGGGTCGAAGGTGCTCGAGGAATCGTGCTGCTCGCGCTGGTAGCGCGCGATGATCTGCGCTTCGGTTTCGATTTCGAGCTTGCGCAGCTGCTCGCGCAGGCGGCTGACGGTCTGCTCGAACTCGACGAGGTTGAAGCGGAAATTGGAGATCTGCTGCTCGAGGCGCGACCGGTAGATCGACACCTCGCCGGCGAAGTTCACCAGCGAGTCGAGCAGTTCCGAGCGCACGCGGATCATTTCCTGCGGCGCGCGCTCGACGTCCTCCTGGTCCATCGCGGTCAGGTGGCGCGGAACCGGCTTCGGCGCCTGCGCCGCGGCCGCTTCGACGGCAGCCGCCGCGGCGGTGCCGGCCGCATGCGCGACGTCGACGACAGGTGCCGCGCCCGCACCACGCAGGTCGTCCCCGGCGACGAGGGCCTCGAAACGCGCGATGGCGTTGACCGGCATCGCGAGCGCCTTGCGCTGCGCCACGCGCTGCACGAGCACGTGCAGGCGGTCGAATCCACGCTCGAGCGATTCCACCGCAGTGCGGTCGACCACGAGTCGGCCGTCGCTGACGGCGTCGACGAGCGACTCCATCGCGTGGCTGAGGTCGCCGATCGGCGCGAGGCCGGCCATGCGGGCGCCGCCCTTGAGGGTATGGAGGTCGCGCTGGAGCGCGACGATCGGTGCGCGGTCGTGCGGCGATTCGCGCAGGCTCGCGACCACCGAGTCGGCGTGGTCGAGGATGTCCTCGCTTTCGGTGACGAAGATGTCGAGCAGGTCGTCGTCCGCGTCGGCCGCCTCGAGCGCGCCTTCCGGCTGCGGATCGTCGGCCAACGGCGGCGCTTCGCGGCCGCCGAGCGGCGCGTGCGGAACGGCCGCGGCCGCGGCGGCGCGCGCCGCAGGCGTCGATACGTCCGCGGGTCCGGCGGCGGGTTCGGCCTCCGGTGCGAGCTCGGCGACGGGTTCCTCGTGAGCCGCCTCGTGGCCGCGCTCCCGTTCTTCCGGCACTTCGGGCGTTTCCACGGTCGTCGCGCGTTCGCCGAGCTCCGGCTCCGATGCCTCGCTCGCGCTCTCGAGTTCGACCTCCTCGACCTGCCAGTCGCCGACGTCCGGGAACGCCAAGTTGGCGGTCTCCGTCTCGGGCACCGCGGGTTCCTCGAGCGAAATCTCCTCGACCTGCAGGTCGGCGAACATCGCGTCGATCGCGACATCGTGCGGAACGATCGGCTGTTCTTCCAGCGTGCTTGCAGGCAGCGTCGGGAGCTTCTCGAACTCCGCCAGGGCCGATGCGAGATCGTCGGGAATCTGCGCCTGCGGCGGCAGGTCCGCGTCGGCCATCGCGATCGCGGCGTGGGCGTCGCGCAACCAGTCGTCGACGCTGGTTTCCTCGGCTTCGACAGGCGTCGCCGCCGCTTCGCCGAACGGCTCCGGCGCCGTGTCGGCCGCGCCGGGCATCGGCTCCGCAGCGACGCCGGCCGGCATCTCCGCGACGTCGCTGTACCAGGTCAGCGACGCTTCCGGCTCGGGCAGCGAGTCGCGCAATGCGACCATGCGCGCTGCGAGCGCCGCGGAATCGGGCAGCTGGACCTGGCCGGCTTCGAGTCGATGCATCACGTCGCGCGTGAGCGCGGCCGTGTCGCGCATCGCGGCGACGCCGACGCGCAGCGGCGGTCGATCGGCGGCGCGCAGGCGCTTGATGTAGGTTTCGAGCGGCGCGAGCACGTTGCCGATGGACGGAATGTCGACCATCGCGATCGCGCCATTGAGCGTATGCACCGCGCGCAACAGCAACTCGCTCGCCCGAACGGCTTCGGGCTCGCAGTTGGCGACGTACTCGTCGACGACGGCCAGGTGCGAAGCGACTTCGCTCTGCAGGATGTCGAACAGCACGGGATCGATGTTCGGCAGCGGGCCGGCGACGACTTCGGCAGCCGGCGTGGGTGCCGGCGCGCTCGCCGAGACCTCCCCCGCCAGCGACTCCGTCGCGCTCACGCCGGCAGTCAGCACGGGCTGTTCCCGTACCGGTGCCGGAACGCGCCGGCGCACGGTGCGCCGCACGCGGTGCGTGCCGGTGGCCGCCGCAGGTACGCGCGCGTCCTCGCCCGTGGCGACGCGGTCAGCGGTGTCCATGATGCCGGCGACGTTCGCACTCGCTCCGGCTTCGCCGCGCAGGGCGGCGAGCAGCGCCGGCAGCGCGCCGATGGCGTGATCGACGAGCGAGACGACCGCGTCGCCGGGCAGTATCGTCCGATCGAGAACGCGGTTGAGCATGTTCTCGACCTTCCAGCTGAACTCGCCGAGCGTGAGTGCGCCGACGAGCCGGCCCGAACCCTTGAGCGTGTGGAACGAGCGGCGGATCGGCTTCAGTTCCTCCATGTTGGAGGTATCGCGCTTCCACACCGGCAACTGCTTCTTGAGATTGGCGATCTCCTCGTCGACTTCCTCGAGGAACACCTCGCGGATGTCGTCGTCGATCTCCTCGGCCGCAGCGCCTTCGAAACCGGCGAGCGGCTGCGCATCGGTCGCGATCTCCTCCTCGATCTCCTCCTCGACCTCGATCCAGTGGGTCTGGGCGTCTTCGCCGGCAGCTCCGACCGCATCAGTCTGGGCAAGGCGCAGGCCGGCGATGTCGTGCGATGGCGGTTCCGCGGCGCGCGCCTCGCCGACGACGAGGTCGTTGAGGTCGCGCCCGGGCAGCAGGTCGATCGTCGGCGTCGCATCCGCGGCCGGATGTTCGATCACGCGCTGTTCCGTCGCGGGCGCCGAAGGTGGCGGTGGCGAGGATGGCGGCGTGGTGCCCCGCCCAGGCGACTCGGGTGGCGACGGCGGCGACGGCTTCTCGCGCAACTCCGCGGGCGGCAGCGGCCAATAGCCGAGCGCCTCGAGACTCTCTCGCGCGACGTCGAGGATCTTGTCGCGGTTTCGGCGCTGTTCGCGCGTGGCTTCGAGGTAGTACTCGATCGCGGCGAGCGCATCGGCGAGCTTGTCCATCTGCTCGGCAGTCGGCACGCGCTTGTGGGCGATCAGTTCGACTTCGACGAAGCGCACGACCGCGGTCATGAGTTCGCCCGCGTTGGCGAGCCCGAGCATGCGCAGTGCGCCCGCGATCTCCTCCAGCAGGCGCGGGATCTGCTGCACGCGCTGGTGGTCCCACGGCGACTCGATGAACGCGATGATGTCCTGCTTGGCCTGCTGGATGTTGACGGCCGCCTCGCGCATGAGCGCATCGAGGATCCGCCGCACTTCGGCCTTCGGCAGCTCGAGCTCGCCGCTGCTGGGCGCCTCGCCTTCGCCGCCGTCGCCGAGGCGTTCGATGTGGTCGTCGAGCGAGGCTTCGACATAGAGCAGTGCGCCGGCGACGTCGAGCAGCGCACCCTCGTCGACGGGGCGCCGATGCTGCGACATCTCCTCGATGATCTCGCGCTGTTCGCCGACGACGCGACGCGGCACGCCGAGGCCGAGCATGCCGAGCGTGTCGCCGACGCGATTGAGCACTTCGGCTTGCGCGGCGAGCTCGCCGGCGTCCGTGTTGTGGCCGCGCAGGAAGATGTCGAGCGCTTCCTTGACACGCACGAGGTCGTCCTTGATCGCCGCCGACACCGTGCCGAGCAGGTTCTTGTTGCGACCCGTCATCGAGCCTTGTGCGTGCTGTAGCTCGCTCTGCGTCGGCAGCAGCGTGTCGAGCCGGTAGGTGCGGCGGATCTCCGCGCAGCGCACGCCCGGCGTCGCGCCGTTCGCACCGGAATGGGCGACGTAGTACAGAAGGTTCTTGACCAGCTCGCGCGGCGGCTTCGAAGCGAACGCCGCCTCGCCACCTTCGGCGAAGCGATGGATTTCGCGGTCGACGCGTCCGAACAGCAACTTGACCGCGACGCTCGGTTCGAGGCCGCGGTCCTCGACCGCCTCGACCACGCCCGCGGCGATCCACCACAGGCGCCTGGGCTCGACGCCGTGCGAGATCGAACGCAGCCGATCGAGCACCTCGATGAGCCGGCGCAGGTGCTCAGCGCCGCCCGAATCGCGGAACCACTTCAGCAATGCAGCCTGGAACGCGAGACGCAGGCGCAGCGCCTGCGCGCGCAGGTCGGCCGCCGCGAGCGGCTGCGCGCTGCCCGCCGCCGCGTCCGGCAGCGCCAGGCCGAGGTCGGGCGAGAACAGCGCCGATTCGCTGAGCAGGTTCTCGCCGCGCACCGCGCGCAGGTCGTTGAGCAGCGGCAGCAGGACGATCGGAATGTCCTTGTGGCCGCTCTGCAGGCGTTCGAGGTAGTCCGGCAGCTGGACCATGCCGCGCATGAGCACGGAATAGCCTTCGTCGCGCTGCTTGATCGTGTCGGCCACGAGCGCCTCGGCGAGGCGCTCCATGTTCTCGACCACCATCGCCGCGCCGTACAGCTCGACCATGCGCAACGTTCCCTGCACCTGGTGCAGGTGGTCGGCGCACGAACGCATGAGCGCGATGTTGTCGGGCTCCTCGACGTAGGTTTCGAGCGACTCGCGCGCCTGCGCGAGGGTCGCGTCGAGCGCCGGCTTGACCCAGTTCAGGGCGGTGAATTCGCCATCGTCGTACAGTTTCATGCCACTAGCCTCGACTGCGACGACCGGCGCTCGCCGTGCGCGACGCCGCAGGGGCGCCCGCCTGGAACGGATGGAGGAGGATCAGGGGTCGCTTCATTCGTCTCGACTCATCCCGGCAACTTGAAGTCGGCGACCGATCGACGCAAGTCGGATGCGAGCTGCGCGAGGTTGCCGATCGACTCCGCGGTCTGGCTCGCGCCGACCGAGGTTTGCGAGGTGATCTCCTGAATCACGTTCATCGTCGCTGATATGTTCGTCGCCGCGGCCGACTGCTGTCGCGCCGAGGTCGAGATGCCCTGAATCAGCGCCGCGAGATTGTTCGACACGTTCTCGATCTCGCCGAGCGCGTGGCCCGCGTCCTCGGCGAGGCGCGCGCCGGACACCACTTCCGACGTCGTCTGCTCCATCGAGCTGACCGCCTCGTTGGTGTCGGACTGAATCGTCTGCACGAGCGTTTCGATTCGCTTCGTCGCGCCCGACGCGCGCTCGGCCAGGCGCTGCACTTCGTCGGCGACGACCGCGAAGCCGCGGCCCGCTTCGCCCGCCGAAGCGGCCTGGATCGCTGCATTCAGGGCGAGGATGTTGGTCTGTTCGGCGAGGTCGTTGATGAGCTCGACGATCGCGCCGATTTCCTGCGACGATTCGCCGAGGCGCTTGATTCGCTTGGACGTTTCCTGGATCTGGTCGCGGATCGAGTCCATGCCCTGGATCGTCTGGCGCACGACCTGGGCGCCATTCGCGGCGATCTGCACCGAGCGCTGCGCGACGTCCGCGCTTTCGGCGGAGTTCTTCGACACGTTGTCGATCGACGTCGCCATGTCGTTGATCGCGACCGACGCGGAGCTGATCTGGCGCGCCTGGTGCTGTGCGGCGTCGGCGAGTTGCATCGCGGTCGCCTGCGTCTCCTGCGCCGCGGCGGACACCTGCACGGCGGTCTCGTTGATCGTCGTCACGAGGCTGCGCAGCGCTTCCACCGCGAAGTTGACCGAGTCGGCGATCGCGCCGGTGATGTCCTCGGTGACGGTCGCCTTCACGGTGAGGTCGCCCTCGGCGAGCGATCCCATTTCGTCGAGCAGGCGCAGAATCGCGTCCTGGTTGCGCTGGTTCAGTTCGTTGGTCTGCTGCAGGCGGCGGCGCTGGTCGCGGATCAGGTTGTAGCCGAGGAACAGCAGCAGCAGCATCGCGATCGCGGCGGCGAGCGCGCCCCAGAGCGGGTTGCGGAAGTTCGCGAGGTTCTTCGTCGACGACATCACGTCGATCGTCTGCGCGGCCGTGACCGCGCGCAGCAGCACGTCCTGGCTGTCCGTGAACGACTTGTCGGAGGCGTCCTTGACCGCCTGCAGGTTCGGCGCGGAATCGACGATCGTCTTGACCGGCTCGGTCACCGCGGTCCATTGCTGCGCGACGTCGCCGACGATCTGCTTCGCGGCAGCGTTGTCGAGCGGCTTGATGTTCAGCTCCGGCGCGCCCTCGAGCAGGCCGGTGACGACCGTCTGGTAGAGGCGCGAGTCGCGCCCGAGGCCGTCGGCGGACAGCTGCGTGTCGGCACCGCCGACGAGGATGCGCGTGACGCGGTTGCTCATGCGGTCGGCGAGCTGCATCTGGCGCGAGGCGATGTAGACCTGCGAGGCGCTCGCGTTGCGGTCGGTGAGGATGTTGACGACCTCGCTCATGCGCGAGTTGAGCGCTGACACCTTGTCGACGAAGTCCTTCGCGTTGGTGTTCGCGGTGAGCACGACCGCCTGGTTGTCGATGATCTTCTTCGCGTCGGCCTGCAGCTGCTTCCAGGCCGCCGTGAGCGCGCCGATCTCCTTCGGCATCTTGCTCGCGTAGCCCTTCATGCCGGTCTTGTCGCCCTGGTTCAGCGCCTCGACGTAGGCATTGATGTTCTCGCTCGTGCTCTTGAGCTCCTGGAAGGCGAGTTCGTTGCCGCCCGCCGCTTCCGCGGCGTACTTCGCGAGCTGCTGCGAGGACACCTGGATCTGCGTCGTGTACGCGACCGCCTTTCGATCCTGCACGTTCTGGAAGTACAACAGGACGAAATTCGCGATCGCGATGACGAACAGGATGCCCAGCACGACGAACAGCACCGTGTTGGCGCGGCCGCCGCGCTCGAGTCCGACTGCACCCGACGTAGTACTCACACTTCACCCCCTATCGTTCTTCCCACCGCCGACCGTCGGGTCGCCGGTGCGACGCATCTCATGCCGCGGCCTGCTGGAAATGGGCGCTGCGCACGAGGGCCGCCATGCTGAACAAGCCCCATTGCACATCGCCCAACTGGACGTTCTCGCCGACGTAATGGCTGTAGCGCTCGTCCGCCTCGCCGACCGCCGCGGTCAGCTGTTCCTCGGAAAAGCTGCGCTGGCCCTGCACCTCGTCGACGAGCAGGCCGACGCTGCCGCCGTGCTGGCGCACCACGAGCACGCGCGTCGTTTCCGTGCTCGGGCTGCGTCCGCCACCGACGAAGTCGCGCAGATCGACGACCGGAACCAGGTTGCCGCGCACGTTGGCGACGCCGAGCAGCCAGCTCTTCGCGCCGGGCACGAGCGTGACGACCGGCGGGGTCAGGATTTCGTTGACTTCCGCGATGCTGCTGACGAAATGGCGATCGCCGATGCGGAAGCCGATGCCGCGCCACAACCCCGGCGCGTCGACCTGCTCCGGCGCACCCGCCGCGTGCGCGAGGCTGCGCTGCTCGTACTCGGCGAGCACTTCGTAGGGCGTGGCGGAAACGTTCTGCGCGGCCATGTCAGTAGCCCGTCATCGCGTGCGCGCCCGCACGGCGTATCGCCGCGGTCGCGACACTGGCGCTGGTACGCATGGCTGCCATCTCATCCCCTTGCGAATGGCAATCCGCGCTCACGTCCCATCGACGTGGCGACGGATCGCACCGAGCAATTCTTCGCGCGTGAACGGCTTCGTCAGGTATTGCTCCGAACCGACGATGCGCCCGCGCGCCTTGTCGAACAGGCCGTCCTTGGACGACAGCATGATCACCGGCGTGTTCTTGAACATCTGGTTGTTCTTGATCAGCGCGCAGGTCTGGTAGCCGTCCAGGCGCGGCATCATGATGTCGACGAATATGATCTGCGGCTGCTGGTCGGAAATCTTGGCGAGCGCCTCGAAGCCGTCCGTCGCGGTGACGACGTCGCATCCTTCCTTGCGCAGCAAGGTTTCGGCAGTGCGGCGGATGGTCTTCGAATCGTCGATGACCATGACCTTGACGCCGTTCAGGCCGCCCTCTTTTGTGTCGTCCACCTAACCCCCTCGCCACTACATCTGTGTCCGCGGCTGTCGCCGTCGAATCGGACGCGTCGCCATGACATGCAAGCCGCATGCCTGAAACAGTCGGTTTCGGCACGCCGGACCCGACGCACCACGCGACCGTGACCCTTATCCAACATAGCTAGCGAAGCTGTCAAGTTGTTGGCGTAAGTGTACGAACCCACGAAAGTTCGCACCCCTGCCAAGGCGCTTCGCGCGCGTTCGCAGTGTAGTATGCGACCCGCTCGGCGGTTGCGACGGGTTTCGCGCTTGCGCCGCCGTTGTGCACAGCAAAAATCGGCGCAATGTGACGCTCCCGACCCCCTCGTGGCACGGTTCGCAGCCGGAGCCGCGGGTGCCCGCTATGCTTCGTCGAGCCATGGAACACCGCATGACCCGTAGCCTCGCCGTGCTGATGGATCCGATCGGCACGATCAATCCGAAGAAGGACACGACCCTGGCCCTGCTGCTCGAAGCGCAGCGCCGCGGCTATTCCCTCCATTACATGACCCAGGGCGACCTCGCGGTGCGCGACGGCACCGCCTGGGCGCGACTCGCGCCCCTCGAGGTGCGGGACGACCCGTACGACTGGTTCACGCTCGGCGCGGGCGCATGGCGGCCGTTCGCGGGCATCGATTACGCGCTCGCGCGCAAGGACCCGCCCGTCGACGCCCAGTTCGTCTACGACACGATGGTGCTCGAACTCGCCCAGCGGGACGGGGTCACGGTCGTGAACGACCCGCGTGGCCTGCGCGACGCGAACGAGAAGCTGTTCTCGCTGCAGTTTCCGCAGTGTTGCCCGCCGACGGCGATCGCTCGCGACGCGGCCGAACTCAAGCGCTTCGTCGCCGAACACGGCGAGGTCGTGCTGAAGCCGCTCGACGGCATGGGCGGGCGCAGCATCTTCCGGTCTCGCCATGGCGACCCGAACCTCAACGTGATCCTGGAAACGCTCACCGGCAACGGCCGCGGCTTCGCGATCGCGCAGAAGTTCATCCCGGAGATCAGCGCCGGCGACAAGCGCATCCTCATGATCGACGGCGAACCGGTGCCGTACGCGCTCGCCCGCATCCCGCAGGGCGACGACTTCCGCGGCAATCTCGCCGCCGGCGGCAAGGGCGTCGGCGTACCGCTGTCCGAGCGCGACCGCTGGATCGCGGCGCAAGTCGGTCCGGTGCTGCGCGAGCGCCGCATGCGTTTCGTCGGCCTCGACGTCATCGGCGACTGGCTCACCGAGATCAACGTGACCTCGCCGACCTGCGCGCGCGAACTGGACGCGCAGTTCGGCCTGAACATCGCCGGCCTGCTGTTCGACCGGCTCGAAGCCGGGTCCGGCGCCTGATGACCGACCCGACCGCCGGCAGCGCCGATCGCCTCGGCGTCACCCTGTTGTTCTCCGCCATCGCGCATGCGGTGCTCGCGCTCGGCATCACGTTCGAGTTCGAGAAGGCGCCCCCTCGCCTGCCGTCGCTCGATGTCATCCTCGTTCAATCCGCCAACAGCGAGAAGCCGGAAAAGGCCGATTTCATCGCCCAGGCGAGCAACAGCGGCGGCGGCGACGCGGACAAGGCGCATCGGCCGGCGCAGCCGCTGTCGAGCCCGGTGCCGAAGGCGACGCCGGGCATCGCGCCGATCCCGCTCGAAGACGGCGCACCGCGGCCGACGCCGCCGAGCCCGACCGAGCTGCTGACGCGACGCACGTCGACCTATCGCATCACGACCGATCGGCAGACGCCCGAGACGGAGCCGCAACCGGACCGCGCCGAGCGCGAGATCGACCAGCGCAAGATCGAGATGGCACGGCTCGCGCAGGAGATCCAGCACGAGTCGGAGCAGTACGCGAAACGGCCCAAGCGGAAGTACATCTCGGCGAACACGCAGGAATACGAGTTCGCCGCGTACATGAGGGCCTGGGTCGCGCGCATCGAACGCATCGGCAACCTCAACTATCCCGACGAGGCGCGGCGGCGCCAGCTGCATGGCCAGCTCGTCCTCACGGTCGGACTCGATCGCGGCGGGAAGGTGAAGAGCATCGACGTGATCCAGTCGAGCGGGCACAAGGTGCTCGACGACGCGGCTGTCCGCATCGTCCGGCTCGCCGAGCCGTTCCCGGCCCTGCCCGAGAGCAAGGAGCAGGTCGACGAGCTCTACATCAGCCGCACCTGGCAGTTCCTGCCCGGCGACATCCTGCGCAATCGCTGAGCCGGCGCATCCCCGGGCCGCGCGAACCCGCGCCCGCGCGGATGCGGCGCCTCGCCGGGATTGCTCGCCGCGGGCGCGAGGCCGATTCTCCATTCAGCGCATCCTTAGGCCCGTCGGCACGGCTCGCGTACAATCGCGCCATGGCCGACACCACGCCGCTCACCAACCAGCTGCTGATCGCGATGCCGACCTTGCGCGATCCGAATTTCGCGCGCGGCGTCGCGTTCCTGTGCCAGCACGGCGAGGACGGCGCGATGGGCCTCATGGTCAATCGCCTGTCCGAATACCGGCTCGGCGACGTGCTCGCGCAGATGAACATGCACTCCGATTTCGCCGACGTCGTCGACGCGCCGGTGCTGATCGGCGGGCCGGTGCAACCCGAGCGCGGCTTCGTGCTGCACTCCCCCGGCGGCGACTGGGAATCCTCGTTCCACATCTCCGAACAGATCGCCGTGACGACGTCGCGCGACATCCTCGTTGCGATCGCCGCCGGCAAGGGGCCGCGCCACGCGGTCGTCACGCTCGGCTATTCGGGCTGGAGCCCGGGCCAGCTCGAACAGGAGCTGTACGAAAACCACTGGCTGACTGCGCCCGCGAGCGAGCGCGTGCTGTTCGAAACGCCGCTCGAGGCCCGCTGGGAAGCCGCCGCGGGCCTCGTCGGCGTGAACCTGTTCCAGCTCGCGAGCTATGCGGGACACGCTTGAGGGCCTTCCCGGCGGCAACGGTTCCGGCACCGCGCTCGCATTCGATGTCGGCACGCGACTGATCGGCATTGCGGTCGGCAATTCGATCTCGGCGAGCGCCCGGCCGCTCGCCGCGGTGGCCGCCGACGACTGGGCGAGGCTCGATGCGCTCGTCGCCGAGTGGATCCCGGACCGCCTCGTGGTCGGCCTGCCGCTCGCCCTCGACGGCAGCGAGCAGCCGATGAGCCGGCGCGCCCGCGCGTTCGCCGAGACGCTGCGGCGGCGCTACTCGCGGCCGGTGCACCTCGTCGACGAACGCAACACGTCGCGGGAGGCGGCGCGCCGCTTCGCCGCGCAACGCGCAAGCGGCGCGGCGCGCCGCAAGGACGCGGCGACGCTCGACGCGGTCGCCGCGCAGATCATCCTGGAAAGCTGGCTCGCCGGCACGCCCGCTGATGCGGGCGATCGCCCGGACCGATCCGAGAGGGAGTAGCACGATGTCCGATCCGTCCATCGACGCCGGCGGCCGCCTTCGCCACCTGCTCACGCTCGACGGCCTCGGCCGCGTGCGCATCGAGCGCCTGCTCGACCGCGCCGCGTCGTTGCGCGACGAGTTCCGCGCGGGCGCGACCTCGCTGCCGGTGCTCGCCGGGCGCACCGTCGTCAACCTGTTCTTCGAGGCGTCGACGCGCACGCGCACGAGCTTCGAGCTCGCCGCGCGCCGCCTCGGCGCGACGGTCGTCAATTTCGACATCGCCGGATCCTCCACCAGCAAGGGCGAAACGCTCGAGGACACGCTCGCGACGATCGAGGCGATGGGTACCGATGCGTTCGTCGTGCGCCACAAGGAGAACGGCACGCCGGCGCGCCTCGCCGCGCATGCACGGCGCGCGGCTATCCTCAACGCGGGCGACGGCAACCGCGCGCACCCGACCCAGGGGCTGCTCGACCTGCTCACGATCCGCGACCACAAGTCGCGCGTCGAAGGGCTCAAGGTCGCGATCTGCGGCGACATCCGCCACTCGCGCGTCGCGCGCTCGGACGTGCACGGATTGCGCGCGCTCGGAGCGGCGGAAATCCGCCTGTGCGGACCCGCCGCGCTGCTGCCCGACGCGGCGGAGTTTCCCGGCTGCATCCTGTCCGGCGACCTCGACGCCACGCTCGACGGCGTCGACGTCGTCGTCATGCTGCGCATCCAGAAGGAGCGCATCGAGCACCTTCCGGGCCTCGACGAGCGCGAATACTTCGCGCGCTACGGCCTCGATCGGAGCCGACTCGCGCGGGCGAAGCGCGATGCGATCGTCATGCATCCGGGGCCGATGAACCGCGGCGTCGAGATCGCCGCGGACGTCGCCGACGGCGCGCAGTCGGTGGTCCTCGAACAGGTCGCGAACGGCATCTATGCGCGCATGGCCGTGCTCGCGGAACTGCTCGCCGCGCCCTGCTAGACTCGCGCCCTCTCCCTGGGGAACACCTCCATGCGCACACGGATCCTGCGCTTCGCCGCGCTCGCCGCCGTCCTCGCCGTCGCCGGCTGCGGCAAGAAGGCCGATACGACCACGCCGCTCGCATTCGTCCCGGCCGACACGCCCTACCTGTTCGCGAACGTCGAGCCTGCGCCCGACAGCGCCGTCGCGCACTGGCGCACGCAGATGCAAGGCGCATGGCCGCTGTTCACCGAGATCATGGACCAGACGCTCGCCGAACTCGCCAGGGCGCACGCGGATGCCGACGCTTCGAAGGTGCTGTCGGCGGTGCTCGACGAAGTGCGCTCGCGCAGCACGCCTGAACAGTGGCGCGAAGTCGGTTTCGACCCGAAGGCGCACATGGCGCTGTACGGCGTCGACCTCCTTCCCGTGATGCGCCTCGAACTCGCCGACGCGGACGCATTCCGCGCGATGGTCGCGCGCGTCGAGCAGAAGTCGGGCAAGACCCTCGGAACCATGCGCATCGGCACGCAGGACGTGCGCACGTTCGGCAATGAAGCCGTGCGCGGCCTGGTCGCGATCGAGGGCAACCATCTGGTGGTCGCTTTCGCGCCCGGCGATGCCGACGAAGCGCTCGAGCGCAAGCTGCTCGGCCTCGACCGGCCGGCGCAGCCGCTCCCTGCCGACGCGCTCGCCGATTTCAACAAGGCGCGCGGATACCTGCCCTATGGTAGCGGCTGGGTCGACACGCGCCGCCTCGCCGCGATGATCATCGCCAGGATCGCCGAAGGCGATCCGGCCAAGGCGCCCGACGCGACCTGCCGCGAGGAAATCGACGCACTCGCGGCGAAGGCGCCGCGGCTTGCGTTCGGCTACAGCGCGCTCGACGACAAGCGCATGACGATGCATGCGCGCATCGACCTCGACCCCGCACTGGCGAAGTCGCTGTCGGCACTGGCCGCGCCATTGCCGGGCGTCGCGCCGAACGACGCCCTGCTCGATTTCGCCCTCGCCGCGCCCGTTCTCAAGGCGCGCGACTTCCTCGTCGCACAGGCCGACGCGGTCGCCAAGGCGCCGTTCCGTTGCGCCGAGTTCGCGTCGTTCAACCAGGACATGGCGGACGCGAAAGCGAAGCTCGTGCAGCCGATCCCGCCCCCGTTCGGCGACCTCAGCGGCGCGCGCATCACGCTCAGCCGATTCGCGTGGCCCGCGGGCGACGCGACCCTCCCTGACGTCGCCGGAGCGTTCCTCGTCGGCAGCGGCAATCCCGCGCTGCTCGCGAGCCTCGCGCAGATGGCGTCGCCCGCGCTCGCGGGCATCGCGATCGCGCCCGACGGCAAGCCGGTGGCGATCCCCGCGGCGGCGTTGCCGCCGCAGTTCGCGGGCAAGTACGACGTCGACGTCGCGATGACGGCGAACGCGATCGGCGTCTCCTTCGGCAAGGACGAAGCGCAGCGGCTCGCCGCCGCGATCGCGGCGCCCGCAGCCGCGGACGGCACGCTGTTCTCGATGCGCCTGCGCGGCGAGGCGTATGCGAAGTTCGCCGAGGCGATCGAGCACTTCGGCGCCGCGTTGCCGCCCGAATCGCGCAAGCAGTTCGACACGCAGCGCAAGCTCTATGCGCTGTACGCGCAGTGGTTCGACCATATCGACGCGCGCATCGCGATCGTGCCCGAAGGCATCGACGTCAGCGAGAGCGTGGTGTTCGGCGCGCACTGAGCGCGCCGCGTCGATCAGGGCCGGCCACGCTCGAACAGCGCGCGCGCCTCGTCGTACAGGCGCGCGTCGTTCGCGTTGAGGGCGGCGATCCTCGCCCGCGTGCTCGCGGGCAGGTCGTATCCGCCGATCGCGTCGTCGTTGCGGTTGCCGGTGTCGTCGATCCATTCGATGCCCGTCAGCCGGTAGAGGCGGCGCTGCGATTCGGCCATCTGCTCGACGAGGCCGAGGAAGAAGAAGTCGGCAGGCCGGTGCCCGCCGAGGAATCGCGTCGCCACGTCGCGCATGCGCGGCAGCGCCGCGAACGCTTCGAGGTCGAGGTCCTCCCGCAGGAGCCGGCGACAATCCGGATTGCGCGGATCGGGCACCCGTTTCCAGTAGTGGTAGTGGCTCGCGACGCGCTGCACCGGATCCCGCAACCACGTGACGAGGCGCGCGTGCGCGCCGAGGCCGTCGTACTTGTCGGCGATGAAATAGCCGTGCACGCACGCGAACCGTGCGAGTCGGGCCATCGGCGGCATCGGATGGAAGAGCCTGCGCCATCGATACCCCGGTGCGAGCGGGCGATCCGCATAGTCGAGGTGCAGGCGATCGCCGAAATGGCGCCGCAGCTGCGCGAGGAACGCCGTGCCCACGGTCATCGGCACCTGCACGGAAATCAGCACGGATGCCCGCCCCCGTCGCCGCAACCGGCATCGTTCGCGACGACCCAGCGCCGACCGACCCAACCCCTGCCCGCGGCGGCGTCGTCGCTCGCGTCGACCAGCCGCAGGTGCGGCCTCGAGAGCAGGCGGCGTGCGAGCTCGGCTTCCGACAGCGCGTGCATCTCGAACACCGCGCTGCGGCGCCATGCGATGCGGCGCATGAGGTTGAGGCCACCATTGGGCACGTGCTGGAATACCTTGCCGCGCCAGCTGCGGTCGACACCGACGACGAATTGGAACGCCGCGACGCCGCCCGGCGCGAGCACGCGATAGAACTCGTCGATGTAGCCAGCCGCGAGCGTCGCGGGAATGTGCTGCAGGGTGATGTGCGAGAAGACGAGATCCACGCTGGCGTCCGCCATGCCTTCGAGGCGCGGCGAGGCGTTGCAGCGGAACTCGACGTTGCCGACGTCGGCGTTGAGGCGCCGCGCGGTGTCGACCATGCTCGACGACACGTCGATGCCGACGACGCGTTCGAAATACGGGCCGAGCGCGCGCGTGAGGCGACCGGCGCCGCAGCCGAAATCCAGTGCGAGCGCGCGCCGGCGCGGGTAACCCGAGGCGCCGAGCATGGCGAGCCGGGCCTCGATCTCGAGGCGCCCCGTCGCGAGGAACTCACTCGCGTCCCAGCGCCCGCCGCGCTTGTCGGCCTGCGACAGCACCGCCCACAGCGGGTCGTCGCGCCCGAGCGTCTCCCAGACGCGGCGCAGGCGTTCGAGTTCGGTCGGTTTCTGCGGACGGGCTGCGACGTCGGACGCGTCAGGTTTCAACGAGTTCGACACCATCGAGACCCTGGCTCAGCGTATGCGCGTCGCCACCTTGCGCGAGCTTGATCTTGAGGCGCACTTCGTTCGCCGAGTCGGCATGGCGCAACGCGTCCTCGTAGCTGATCTCGCCGGCCTGATAGAGCTGGAACAGGCTCTGGTCGAACGTCTGCATGCCGAGGTTGGTCGATTCCTTCATCACGTCCTTGAGCTTGTGGATCTCGCCCTGGCGGATGTAGTCCTGCACGAGCGGCGTGCCGAGCATGACTTCCATCGCGACGCGGCGCGCCTTGCCGTCCGGCGTCGGGATCAGCTGCTGCGCCACCACGCCCTTGAGGTTGAGCGACAGGTCCATGAACAGCTGTTCGCGCCGGTCCTCGGCGAAGAAGTGGATGATGCGGTCCATCGCCTGGTTCGCGTTGTTCGCGTGCAGCGTGCACAGGCACAGGTGGCCCGTTTCGGAGAAGTTGATCGCGTGCTCCATCGTCTCGCGCGTGCGCACCTCGCCGATCATGATGACGTCGGGCGCCTGGCGCAGCGTGTTCTTCAGCGCGTTTTCCCAGCTGTCGGTGTCGATGCCGAGTTCGCGCTGCGTGACGATGCAGCCTTCGTGCTTGTGCACGTACTCGATCGGATCCTCGATCGTGATGATGTGGCCGGTCGAGTTCTGGTTGCGATAGCCGATCATCGCGGCGAGCGAGGTGGACTTGCCGGTGCCGGTCGCGCCGACGAAGATGATGATCCCGCGCTTGGTCATCGCGAGCGACTTGATGACGGGCGGCAGGCTCAGTTCCTCGACCGTCGGGATCTTCGTTTCGATGCGGCGCAGCACCATGCCGACGCAGTTGCGCTGGTAGAAGCACGACACGCGGAAGCGGCCGACGCCCGTCACCGAGATCGCGAACTGGCACTCGTGCGTCTTCTCGAACTCCTCGCGCTGCGACGGCGTCATCACGTTGAGGACCATGTCGCGCGACTGCTGCGGCGTGAGCGCGTTCTGCGTGATCGGCGTGATGCGGCCGTTGACCTTCATCGACGGCGCGACGCCGGCGGTGATGAACAGGTCCGACGCCTTCTTGTGCGTCATCAACTTCAGGTACGAGGTGAAATCGACGCTGCTGCTCATGGCCTTTCCCCGAGCCGGACTACGACCGGCGCGCGATCATCTTACACCGCGCGGGCCCGCCCGCCGCGGCGAACGGTGCACATTTTCCGCGTCGCGGACGTGGTTCAGCCCGGCGACGCGCCGGCCGCCTCGCGGTGGTAGCGCCCGCGCAGCCGCAGGAACGGCCGTTCGACGTAACGGTAGGTCAGGCTCGCGATCGCGAGGGTCAGCGGCAGGGCGAACAGCAGGGTCTCGAGCAGCGCATCCGCGACGATGCGCCCGCTCGGGGCGAATCGCACGCCGGCGCGCAGCAGAAACCAGATCACGACGAAATGCACGAGGTAGATCGAGTACGAGATCTCGCCGATGCGCGCGATCAGGCGGGACCACAGGCCGGTCGCCGCGTTCGCCGCGTCGACGTAGCCGACCACGAAGGCCGCCCACAGCACCGCTTCGACGGTCGGCCAGGCGACTGTCCACGCGGGCGTCGCCGGCCAGCCGCCGGCCGCGTTGAACGCCGCGAGCGCCGCGAGCATCGCCGCCAGCGCGGCCCCTGCGAGCGCGGCGCCCGAACCGCGGGACAACGGCCGGTTGCGGAACAGCCAGGCCGCGCACATGCCGACGAGGAACTGGTCGAGCCGACCGAGTATCGTGAGGTAACCGAGATCGCGGGCGTTGGCGCCGAGGAACACCGCACCCGCGCGCACCAGCAGCAGCACCGCGAGCATGCCCGCGAGCTGGCGCAGCCACCCGGTCTTCAGCACCGGCAGCAGCAGCGGGAACAGCAGGTAGTACTGCCATTCGATCGCGATCGTCCACAGCATGCTCGTGAACGGCGGCGCATCGAGCGCACCGGCGAGGTTGCCGAGCCCGAACACCGTCTGCGCGAAGGCGCCGAGCGAGAACCGCTCCGGGAACGCGGAAATGCCGGCGAACACGAGCAGCAGGAACAGCGGATAGGTGCGCAGCAGGCGATTGCGGATGAAACCCCAGGCGTCGATCGCGCGATCGAGCGCGCCGTAGGTGAGGATGAAGCCCGACAGCACCATGAACAGCGAGACCGCGGTGTGCCCCTCGGCGAGCGCGGCGACGAGCGGATTGGCCGGCCGCAGCCAGTCGTCGATGCCGAACTCGCGGTGGAAGCGCGCCTCGTAAGAGAACAGGTGCAGGCCGTGGTAGAAGACGATCAGCAGCGCCGCATAGGCGCGCAGATGGTCGACCGCCGGAAAGTACCGGATGTTCGGGCTGCGCATCGCGCCTCGCCTTCCTGCCTCGATGGCGGCCGACTATAGCCGCTCGCCGACGGCGCGCGCAGGCGCCGCTCAGGCATGGCGCCGGAAGTAGGCGACCGCGAGCGCGACGAGGATCAGCGGCGGGAGCAGGTTCGCGAGCGCCGGAGGGAAGCCGTACAGCGCGCCGATGCTGACGATCGCGCGCTGCAGCAGGTAGAACGCGAGCGCGAGCACGATGCCGATGAACAGGCGCTTGGACAGTCCTCCGCTGCGCAACGCGCCGAACGCGAACGGGACCGCGCAGAACACCAGCACGAGCAGGTCGAGCGGGTAGAACACGCGCGCCCAGTACGCCTCGCGGAACGTCGAGGCGTCCTGCCGGTTGCGATCGAGGGCGGCGATGTTCTGGCCGAGGTCGCGCAGGTTCATGTACTGCGCCTTGACGATGCTGCTTGCGAGCAGCCCGGGGTCGAGGCGGGAATCCCATGCCTTGGACGCCTCCTGCGTGCTCGCCGCGGACCCGTCGCCGAAGACCGTCCGGCGCACGGACTCGAGCGTCCAGCGTCCCTCGACGTGGATCGCGCGCCCGGCGATCGACAGCGCGCGCAGGCGCCCGTCCGCATCGAACTCGAACACGCGCACGCCATCGAGGTCGACTTCGCCCGCCGCACCGTGCGTGCGGCCGTGGCGCGCGCCGATCACCGTCTCGCCGTCGCGCGCCCACAGCACGCCCTTGGCGAGCGCGACGTCCTTCGATTTGGCCGCGAGCTGGAGCGCCTGCGCCTTGCGCTCGCCGTACGGCCCGAGCGTTTCGCCGAGCACGACCACGCCTGCCGTGAGCAGGCCGAGCGCGAGCGCGACCGATGCGCAGATGCGCAGCTTGGACATCCCTGCCGCACGCAACGCGGTCAGTTCCCCGCTGCCGGCGAGGCCGCCGAGGCCGAGCAGGCTGCCGATCAGCGCGGCGTAGCCGAACATCTCGTAGCAACGCCGCGGCACCGTCAGCAGCACGTAGGCGACCGCGCGCGCGAGCGTGTACTGGCCCTGGCCGACGTCGTTGAGTTCGCCGATGAAGATGCGAAACGCGTCGAGCCCGACGATCACGACCCAGGCGACCGCGACCGCACCCAACACGGCCGCCGCGACGAGCCGGTCGACACGCTTGAACACGGGCAGGCGGATCATGCGCGACGCGTCCGGCGCGGTGCCTTCAGCCGCTCGCCGTTCCAGATCAGCCAGGCCGCGATCGCGAGCGCCGGCACGTACACCCACCACAGGCCGAAACCCGCCGCGAGCTTGCCCTGCCCTATCCATGCCCGGCCGAGCAACAGGCCGTTGTAGTAGACGAGCCAGGCGAGCAGTGCGAGCAGCATGCGCGCGTAGCGCGGTTCGCGCGGACTCGTGCGCGACATCGGCAGCGCGAGCAGGCCGAGCACGAGCGCCGACAGCGGCGCGGCGAGGCGCCAGTGCAGCTCGGACATCGCGAGTGGGTCGTCGCGGCCGTCCAGCAGCGTCGTCGTCGGCGCGGCGCGCGTGCGCGCGGCCTCGTCGTCGTCGTTGATGCTGTCGGGCAGCTTGATGTCGTTGCGCGCGAAGCGCATGAGGCGGAAGTCGTCCTCGCCGAGCTTGCCTTCGACCCGGAAACCGTCCTGCAGCGCGATGTAGCGGCCCTCGCCGTCGGCATCGTGGTAGAGGTAGCCGTGCGTCGCCGTAATCACGTCGATGCGCGTCTTGCCGGCGGCGTTGTCGGGGCGCTCACTCTCGATGAACATGCGCTTGAACCGGGTGCCGTCGGCCGACATTTCGCCGACGTAGATGACGCCGTCGCGCCCGGGCAGTTCGACGAAGCGGCCCGGCTCGAGCCCGGCGACGATCAGCGAGCGGCTCGCCTCGGTGAGCAGCCGCTGCGAGAGGCGGTCCGCCGCGGGCGCGAGCCAGAACGAAATCGCGGCGAGCGCGACCATGGTCGGCAGCACGAACAGCATGAGCGGCCGCAACAGGCCGGCGGCGTCGAGGCCCGACGACTGCAGCACGGCCATCTCGCTGTCGCGCCAGAGGCGTCCGTACGCACCGAGCACGCCCAGCAGCACCGCGAGCGGCATGAGGATCGTGAGGGTGCCGACCGCGCGCAGGGCGACCAGCGTGAACAGCAGTTCGGCCGGGATACGCCCCTTGGCGATCTTCGCGAGCAGGTCGGCGACCGCGCCGCCGACCATGACCAGCAGCAGGATCGCGGTCGCGGCGAGGAAGCCGACCGCGAGCTCGCGCAGCAGGTAGCGGTCGACGATGCGCAGGGCGAGCGGATTGTTTTGCCTTAGAATGGAAAGCTTCATGCGCGCTGGCAATGGCGGCGCAGGCCGGTCGCACCATGGCGCCTGGCTGCATCGTCACGCGGTCCGGCCGCTGCGGCCCTGTAGTCCGACGAGGACGCACAGTGTAACCGGGCGCGCGCCCGGAACATCCACAGCATTGGCGGAATCCAAGCGATGACCACCCTCAAGTTCAGCATCCGCAGCGACGCACCCGAAGGCGCTGCGACCCCGTGCCTCGTCGTCGGCATCCACGAAGGACGCGTGCTCGGCACTGCCGCGCAGCGCGTCGATGCCAAGGCCGGCGGCGCCCTCGGCCGGCTCGTCGAAAGCGGCGACGCGAGCGGCAAGGCCGGCACGTCGATCGTGCTGTTCGGCCTGCCCGGCATCGCCGCCGAACGCGTGCTCGTGGTCGGCCTCGGCGACGCCAAAAAATTCGATGCGGCGGCGTATCACCGGGCGGTCAACGACGCCGGCCGTGCGCTCAAGGCACTGCCGGTCGCCTCCGCGTACTCGACCCTGACCGACCTCGATGTGCCCGGCCGCGACGACGCCTGGAAGCTCCGCACCGCCGCGCTCGCGGCCGACGCGCAGGCGTACCGCTACACGGCGACCTTCAAGCCGAAGGAGGCCCCGAAGACGCCGCAGCTGCAGTCGGTCGAATTCGCCTCGTCGGCTGCCTCCGCCGAACGCGCATTGGCGGAAGCCGCTGCGATCGCGACCGGCGTGCGCTTCGCGAGGGAACTCGGCAACCTGCCGCCGAACATCTGCAATCCGTCCTACGTCGCCGCGCAGGCGAAGCGGATCGCCGACGCCCACGCGGGCGTCGTGCTCGAGGTGCTCGAGCGCGAGGACATGGCCAAGCTCGGCATGGGCTCGCTGCTCGGCGTCGCGCAGGGGTCGGCGAACCCGCCCAAGCTCGTCGTGTTGCGCTGGCAGGGCGCGGCCGACCAGGGTCGTCCGTACGCGCTCGTCGGCAAGGGCATCACGTTCGATTCGGGCGGCCTCTCGCTCAAGCCCGGCGCGGGCATGGAGGAGATGAAGTTCGACATGGGCGGCGCCGCCGGCGTGCTCGGCGCGTTCCTCGCCGCGGTCGAGCTGAAGCTGCCGCTGAACCTCGTCTGCATCGTCCCCGCGGTCGAGAACATGCCCGACGGCAACGCGTACCGTCCGAGCGACATCTTGACCAGCATGTCCGGCCTCACGATCGAAGTGCTCAACACCGACGCCGAAGGTCGCCTGATCCTCTGCGACGCGCTCACGTACGCGCAGAAGTTCGACCCCGAAGTCATCATCGATGCAGCGACCCTGACCGGAGCCTGCGTGGTCGCGCTCGGCAAGCACGCGTCCGGCCTCATGACCAAGGACGACGAGCTCGCCGATCAGCTGCTCGCGGCCGGGACGCTCACGCACGACCGCGCGTGGCGCCTGCCGCTGTGGGACGACTACCAGGGCCAGCTCGAATCCGGCTTCGCCGACGTGGCCAATATCGGCGGCAAGAACGCGGGCGCGATCACCGCAGGCTGCTTCCTCGCGCGCTTCACCAACGGCCGGCGCTGGGCCCACCTCGACATCGCCGGCACCGCGTGGGACGAGGGCCGCAAGGGCCTGGCGACCGGGCGCCCGGTGCCGCTGCTCGTGCAGTACCTCATCGACCGCTGCGCGAAATGACCGAGCCGGGCCTGCTGCACAAGCGCAAGACGCAGGTGATCGCCGCCGCGCTCGGCACGCACGTCGTGCTCGGCGGGATCATGCTCGTGCTGTTCCCGGGCATGATGCATCCGGACACCTTGCAGCAGACGATGGAGACGATGCAGGCGCAAGGCGTCAACCTCCTGTTCGAACTCGTCGCGCTCGGCTTCTGCTTCGCCTGGCTCACGCTCGATGCGCGCCAGCTCGAAATCCGCCGGCCGTGGTGGCTCAACGTCGGCATCGTCCTGTTCAAGTCGATCTTCATTCCCTACTACCTGTACAAGACGCGGCCGGAAGGCCAGCGCGGCACGGCGATCCTCGCCTGGTTCGGGCTGTATTTCGCCGCGCTGCTCGCGATGACGGCCGGCGCGATGATCGCGCTCATGCTCGGCGGCGCACCGCTGCCCAAGCCGCCCGGGACTTGACCGCATGCCGCGCGCCGACTTCTACCTCATCGACAAGCCGCGCTTCCGCGCCGAACCGCTGCTGCTCGTGTGCGAACTCGCGAAGAAGGCGTTCGCTGCCGGGCAGCCGGCGCTGATCCTCGCGAGATCGCACGACCAGGCCGAGGCGCTCGACGAGCTGCTGTGGGCGTTCGACGACAACGCGTTCATCCCGCACCAGATCGCCGGCGACGACGACGATGCGATCACCGCGGTGCTGATCGTGCCGCCGGGCATCGACACGCCCGACCGCCCGCTCGTGATCAACCTGCGCGACGTCTGCGCGCCGGGCCTGTTCGATCGCGTACTCGAAGTCGTGCCCGCCGACGAGGCCGAGCGCGCGGGTTCGCGCGAACGCTGGAAAACCTACAAGGCCGCCGGCTTCGACGTCGCCAAGCACGACATGTGACCGCTCGCAGACCGGAAGCGCGGGAGGCGCGGGAAAGCGGGCAAGAGCTTGAAGACTGAAACACGAAGGACATGAAGGAAAAGCGAAGAGCCAAGGGCTGAAGATTGAAACACGGAGCACACGGAGCACACGGAGAAAAGAAGGATCGCGTTCCCTGCTTTCTCCTCCGTGTGCTCCGTGTGCTCCGTGTTTCATTCTTGGGTCTTTTCTTCGTGTCCTTCGTGATTCAGGCTTCGGCCCTGCTTCACGGGCGCGTGCCGAAGTAGCGGTCGCCCGCGTCGCCGAGTCCGGGCACGATGTAGCCGTGCTCGTTGAGGCGCTCGTCGATCGCGGCGGTGAACACGGGCACGTCCGGGTGGCGCCCGCGCAGGTTGGCGATGCCCTCCGGGCAGCTGACGAGGCAGACGAAGCGCAACGTGCGCGGCCGCTGCGCCCTGATGCGGTCGAGCGCGGCCGCGGCGGAGTTGCCCGTCGCGAGCATCGGATCGACGACGATGACGTCGCGCGCTTCGAGGTCGCGCGGCATGCGGAAGTAGTACTCGACCGGATGCAAGGTCGCCTCGTCGCGATAGAGACCGACGTGGCCGACGCGCGCACCCGGGACGACGTCGAGCATGCCGTCGAGCAGGCCGATGCCCGCGCGCAGGATCGCCACCAGCACGACCTTCTTGCCGTCGATCTCGCACCCCGTCGCCGCTGCGACCGGCGTCTCGATCGCGACCTCGCGCAGCGGCAGGTCGCGCGTGACTTCGTAGGCCATCAGTGCGGCAAGCTCGCCGAGCAGGCGGCGGAACTCGATCGTGCTGGTCTGCTTCTTTCGGAGCAGGGTCAACTTGTGCTGCACCAGCGGATGTCCGATCACCTGCACGCCTGCGTCCATCCGTCGCCCTCCTCCATCGCGGTCCGCGAACGATAGCGCGTCGGCGGCCGCGTCGGGCACGTCGACCGGCCGCGAACCCGCGACAGGACCGCCGAATCGGACCTGCCTGATAGAATCGGCGATCCTCCCCTCGAACGGGCCGCGCGTGCGGCCGTCAACGCGCATGGACAACAGTTTCGAACCCGGCCAGATCGAATCGAAGTGGTACGCGATGTGGGAAGCCAACGGCCTGTTCAGGCCGGCCGCGAACGGCGAGCCCTACTGCATCCAGCTGCCGCCGCCGAACGTGACCGGCACGCTGCACATGGGCCATGCATTCCAGCAGACGATCATGGACGCGCTGATCCGCTATCACCGCATGCGTGGCTATCGCACGCTGTGGCAGGGCGGCACCGACCACGCCGGCATCGCGACGCAGAAGATCGTCGAGAACCAGCTCGCGGCCGAAGGCACGTCGCGCCACGACCTCGGCCGCGAAGCGTTCGTGGAGCGCGTGTGGGCGTGGAAGGAGCAGTCGGGTTCGACCATCACGAACCAGATGCGTCGCCTCGGCGCCTCGGTCGACTGGTCGCGCGAACGCTTCACGATGGACGAAGGCCTCTCCGCAGCGGTGCGTCGCGTGTTCGTGCAGTGGTATCGCGACGGTCTGCTCTACCGCGGCCGCCGCCTCGTCAACTGGGACCCGGTGCTGATGACCGCGGTGTCCGACCTCGAGGTCAACAACGAGGAGAAGGACGGCTCGCTGTGGTCGATCCGCTACCCCGCCAGCGACGGCGGCGAGGGCCTCGTCGTCGCGACCACGCGCCCCGAGACGATGCTCGGCGACGTCGCCGTCGCGGTGCACCCGGAGGACGAGCGCTACCAGGCGCTCGTCGGCAAGACCTTGAAGCTGCCGCTGACCGAGCGCGAGATCCCGGTCATCGCCGACGACTATGTCGACCGCGAGTTCGGAACCGGCTGCGTGAAGATCACGCCCGCGCACGATTTCAACGACTGGCAGATCGGTGCCCGCCACGGCCTCGAGCCGATCGTCGTGCTCACGCTCGACGCGAAGGTCAACGAGAACGCGCCCGCCCGGTACCGCGGCATGGACCGATTCGCCGCGCGCAAGGCCGTGCTCGCCGATCTCGAAGCCGCCGGCCTGCTCGTCGAGACGAAGAAGCACAAGCTGCAGGTGCCGGTCAGCCAGCGCACGGACGCGGTGATCGAACCGATGCTGACCGACCAGTGGTTCCTCGATCTCACGCGCGACACGCTGCCGGACGGCCGGCCGGGCGGACGCAAGGCGATCATCGAGCCCGCGCTGGCCGCCGTGCGCGACGGCGAGATCCGCTTCGTGCCCGACAACTGGGCGACGACGTACAACCAATGGCTCGAGAACATCCAGGACTGGTGCGTGAGTCGCCAGCTCTGGTGGGGCCACCAGATCCCCGCGTGGTACGACGAGGAGGGCAACATCTTCGTCGGCGAGGACGAGGCCGATGCCCTCGCGCACGCGGCGACGAGGCCGGTCGGCGCGCTGCGCCGCGACGACGACGTGCTCGACACCTGGTTCTCGTCCGCACTGTGGCCGTTCTCGACGCTCGGCTGGCCGGGCGAGACGCCCGCACGCGCAGCCGAATGGGAGGCATTCAAGGCGTTCGTGCCGAGCAACGTGCTCGTCACCGGCTTCGACATCATCTTCTTCTGGGTCGCGCGCATGGTGATGGCGACGCAGTACTTCACCGGCAAGGTGCCGTTCCGCGAGGTCTACATCAACGCGATCGTGCGCGATGCGGAAGGCCAGAAGATGTCGAAGTCGAAGGGCAACACGATCGACCCGCTCGACCTCATCGACGGCATCGACGTCGAATCGCTCGTGAAGAAGTCGACCGCATCGCTGTTGATCCCGCAGGTGCGCGAGAAGGTGGAGAAGCGCATCCGCAAGGACTATCCCGACGGCATCCCCGCGGTCGGCGCCGACGCGCTGCGCTTCACCTTCGCCGCGCTCGCGACCTACGGCCGCACGATCAACTTCGACCTCAAGCGTGCCGACGGCTACCACAACTTCTGCAACAAGCTCTGGAACGCGACGCGCTTCGTACTCCTGAACGCGGATGGCGCGAACCCGGAATCGGCGATCGCGCAGGCGCCCGCGACCGAGGCCGAGCGCTGGATCCTCACGCGCCTTTCGCGCACGCTCGACGAGGTCGAGGCGCACTTCGGGAGCTACCGGTTCGACCTGCTCGCGCAGGCGCTCTACGAGTTCGTCTGGAACGACTACTGCGACTGGTTCCTCGAACTCGCCAAGCCCGCGCTCAACGGCGACGACGCGACCGCAGCGGCCTCGACGCGCCGCACCCTGCTCGTCGTTCTGGACGCGGTGCTGCGCGCGTTGCACCCGATCATGCCGTTCATCACCGAGGAGCTGTGGCACGAAACGTCGCGCTCCTCCCTCGGCGCGGAGAACGCTACCGCATCCTCGCCGCAGCCTGCGACGGAACGCAGCATTTCGGTGCAGTCGTATCCGCGTGCGGCCGACTTCGCGACCGACGAAGCGGCGAGCGCCGAGATCGAGTGGCTGAAAGCGGTGTTGACCCAGGTCCGGCGCATCCGCAGCGAGATGAACATCGCGCCACGCAAGGAGATTCCGCTGCTGTATGCGGGGGGAAACGCCGCCGATCGCGCGCGTGCGGACCGCTTCGGCGCACAGATCGGGTTCCTCGCACGCGCCGAATCGCAACGCTGGCTCGATGCCCATGAAGCAGAACCGCTCGCCGCCGCGGGCATCGTCGGCGACCTCAGGATCCTCATTCCGCTCGCGGGCCTGATCGACCTCGACGCGGAGAGGGCGCGCTTGGAGAAGGAGATTCGGCGCATCGACGCCGAACTCGCGAGGTCGGGCGCGAAGCTCGCCCAGTTCGGACCCAACACGCCGGCTCAGGTCGTCGACCGGGAGAAGCAGCGCATCGCCGAGTTCAGCGCCACGCTGGCTGCCCTGCGCGAGCAGATGGCGAAGCTGGCGACCGCGTAGGCCGGCGCGGACCGCCCCCTCCTCTGCGCAAACCGGCACGAAACCGGATCGTTCGCGCACGCCGCGAACCGATCCGGGTGGCGCCCACGCCGGGCGCACGTGCTGTCGCCCCGGCGGGCCGTCGCCTTTCCGCGGCAGCACGGTCGCGCG
>DASTSE010000461.1:0-3330 GCA_035760865.1 Dokdonella sp. | reverse complement strand
GAGGACGAGCAGGATGAGCGCGCGCATGCGCGGAGGTTATCCCACGGCCTTGGCGCCGGACCGCGGCAGCCGGGCCAGCTTCGGTGGCCGCGCGCCGTGACGGATCGCACCCGCGACAGGGCGATACACGAGCTCCTCGCCGCTGCGGGCGGCGCGCAGCATGAGGCCGCCGCGGCTCATGTCCCCGCGACCCACGAACGTCTCGGGAAACAGCAGCCGCTCGCCGAACACGCCGAGCAGGGTATCGACGTACTTGCCGGTCGCGATGCTGCCGAGCAGCACGACGCGTACGTCATCGCCGTAGGCCTGCGCGAGCTGCTCGGCATCGCGGCGCAGCGGGCGGATGAACGCCTGGGTCTCGATGTCGACCTTGCCCATCGCGCGCAGCTCGGCGGCGGCGAGCGGCCACGCCGGCGGGCGCAGGCCCTGACCGGGTGCCATGACGAGCGCGCCCGGCAGCGGCGGCGGGGCGACGCCGAACCGCGTCGAGTAGGCGAGCTTGCCGCGGAAGTACAGCGCGGACAGCCAGGCCATCACCTCACCGAGCGTCGCCGCGCCCGCGTGCAGGCGGTGGCCGAGCTCCGAGCGCCGCGATTCGACGAGCTGCTCGGCGCGCTCGCCGCCGCATCGCGCCGGGCTGAGCAAGAAGACGGTGGCCGCCACATCGGCGTTTTACATCGCCGCGCGCCAGGTGCCAGCTTCCGCGAGGAATCCTCAGCGCACCGGTGCACGGCGCTGCACCTGGTGCACCCGGGCCGCAAGTCCGCGACCGCGCTCGCCGCCGCGAGGGCATGGGCCTTGCTGTACTGGCCCGCCGTGCTGACGTCAGGACGGGACTACCTGTACTTCGAGAAGGTCGAGTGCACGCAGCAATCGCTGATCACGACGATGACCCGCGGCGCCGCCGTGATCACGCGAAACCTGATCGCGGTGATCCCGCGCGAGTCGACCGGCAGCGTGCTCGTCGCGACGCTCGCGACGCGCTACGACGGTGACGCACTCCGCTTCGTGAAGGCGCTGCTCGACGATCCGGCGGTCGATCTCGAGAAGCTCGAGAACGCGCTGACCTCGATGTACGCCGGCTCGCACACGCGCTGGGTGTTCCCGCTCGCGGCGCTCGAGACGTTCAAGGTGACGAGCGGATTCTTCGGCATGATCACGCTCAAGATGCCGCGCGAGTCGGTGCGCCGGCTCGTGATCCGCGACAAGGGCGGCAAGCCGGTCGCGAAGGCGTTCCTCGATGGACTGCCGCTGCAGCGCGCGGCGAGCTAGTACGTCAGGCCGATCGTGGCGGCGAGGCCGACCGAGCGATCGGTCGCCTTCGTCACCGCGCGCCTGACCGCCATCGACCCCGGCTGGCCGGTGAACGACAGCCCGACCTGATCGACCTCGAGGCCGATCTGCAGCGCGGCGTGCTCCGCGACCAGGATCTGCGCACCGCCGCGCAGATCGAATGCGAGGATCTTGGCGGCGCCGTAGCTCGTCGGATCCTGGATCGGTCCGCTGTGCAGCATCAGCGGCAGGTCGAGCGAGGCGAACGCGGCGATCTTCGGGGTCGCGGCGATGCGCAGCAGCGCGCCCGGTGCGACCGCGGAGTAGTCGACGTCGGGCATGTCCAGATCCTCGGGCTTCATCAGCTGGCTGCGATCCGCCATGTAGTAGCGGCGCCAGTAGCTGACGCCGAGCGCGAGCGAGTGCTTGCCGAACACGAACCGGTAGCGTGCGCCGATCGCGTAGTGACCGTTCTTGATCGGGGCCGTCACGGTGGTGCCGGGCACCGCGATGCCGAGCCCGAACGTGCGGCTGTACACGGCGTTGATCCCGAAGCCCGCGGCCGCGCCCTTCAGCGTCGAGAACGCCGCCGGGTAGACCTCGCCCTCGATACGCCCGGCCGCCGCGGCGGTGCCGACCGGCGGCGGGATGTTCATCCCCGTGGCTTCGTACGTCAGCGTGCGGCGGGCGACGGCACCGCCCGCGTCGAGCCACAGCGCGGCCTGCGCGAGCACGTGGCGCTCTCCGCGGTGCTTGCGCTTGCGGTCCCGGCTGTCCTCGTCCTCGTCGTCCTCGTCGCGGTCGCGCCGGGCGCGGCGATCGTCGTCCTCGTCGTCGTCGTCGCGGCGGTCACGCCGGGCGCGGCGATCGTCGTCGTCATCGCGCCGCCGCTTGCGATCGTCATCGTCGCGATCGCGCCGGGCGCGGCGATCGTCGTCGTCGTCGCGGCGCTTGCGGTCATCGTCGCGGCGCTTGCGGTCGTCATCGCGGTCGCGCTTGGCCCGCCGATCATCGTCGTCGCGGTCGCGCTTGGCCCGCCGCTCGTCGTCATCGCGGTCGCGGTCTCGCTTGGCCCGCCGCTCGTCATCGTCACGGCGCTTACGCTCTTCCTCGCGCTTGCGGTCCTCGTCCTCGCGCCGCTTGCGCTCGCGCTTCGCTTCTTCCTCGCGCCGCCGGTCCTCCTCGTCGCGCTTGCGGCGATCCTCCTCGTCGCGCCGGCGCTGCTCCTCGCGCTTCGCGCGCAGGTCGTCCTCGTCCTCCTCGTCGTCGTCATCGTCGCCGCCGCTGCCCTCCATCGCCTCGGCGATGCGCCGCGGCAGCTTGGCGGCCAGCTCCTTGCGCAGCTGCTTCGTCGACTTGAAGTCGACCTCGAGCTTGGACTTCTTCTTGTTCTTGCCGGCGAGCGTGAGCGACACGCGTCGATCGCCGCCATCGCGCTCCACGCTGCCGTAGATCACGACGTCGGCGCCGAGCTTCTTGCGCAGCTTCTTCAGCGTCTTCGAGCTCAGCACGGAGACGCCGAGGCTCCTCATCGCGCTCTCGACGCGCTTGCGGCCGAGCACCTTCGCGCGCCCGTTCGCGGCATCGGCGACGATGTCGGCGATCTTGCCGTCGTCGTCGTCGAGCGGCGCGACGGCGACCTTCGGCTCCGCGAGCGCTAACCGCGAGATCGCGACGAGCAACAGCAAGAGCGACCAGCGCACCGCGCCAGGATACCGCGGCTCGGCGCCTCTCGCGTGGCCTGCGATCAGTTGATAGACCTGCCCCGTGGAGCGGACCCGTGGCCCGGGTCACGCTACGCTTGCAAGATGCGTCGGCTCGTCGTTGCGGTCGGCTTGTTGCACGCGGCGAACGCGCACGGGGACGCCAGCGTGTCCGTCGAGCTCAACCCGCAGGGCCAGAAGCTCGCGGCGGACCTCGGGCTCAGCGTGCCTGACCTGATCGCGGCCTCCGAGGCGCGGATCGACGAGCTGTATCGCGTCTCGCGCATCGACCAGCTGCTCCGCGCGTTCGCGAACACGGCGGCCTTCGCGCAGCGCGGGCACGGTGCGGTCTACG
>DASTSE010000460.1:0-2729 GCA_035760865.1 Dokdonella sp. | reverse complement strand
GGCTGCCCGAGTCGATGCCGTTGTCGGGCCTCAGCATCGGCGCCGTCGCGGACGAAGTGGTCGTGCGCGAGGGCGGCACGCGCTGGTCCGCCGAAACGGGCCAGTACCTGCTCGCATTCGAAGGCGATCCCGATGCAGGCTCGCTGCGCGTGATCGAGGCGGCGCCGCCGACACCGGCGACAAGCGATGCAGCGCTCGACGACGGCGCGCTCGAGCGCGACGACAGCGCCGCCGCACTGCGCGCTTACGATGCGGCGATCGCGGCCGACCCGACGCGCGTGGACGCCCGCATCAACAAGGGCCGCCTGCTGCACGAGCTCGGCCGCTACGAGGAAGCCGTGCGCACGTACCTCGACGCGCTCGCGAGCGGCGTGCACGACGCCCTGCTGCACTACAACCTCGGCGTGCTGCTCGACGACCTCGACCGCAAGCCGCAGGCGCAGAAGGCGTATGAAGTCGCACTCGCGCTCGACCCGCGGATGGCCGATGCGCACTACAACCTCGCCCTGCTCTGCGAGGAACTCGATCAGCCGCGCGAGGCGATCCGGCACATGGCGCAGTACCGACGCCTCGTCGGCGGCGGTTGATCGCGCCGTTCAATCGACGGAACAGAGCTTCTCCACTTCGGCAAGATCGATCGGCTTGACGAAGTGGAAGTCGAAGCCCGCTTCGCGCGTGCGCTCGCGATCGGCCGGCTGCCCCCAGCCGGTGAGCGCGACCAGCCGGATCGAAGCGCCGAATCGCTCGCGGACCAGGCCCGCGAGTTCGATGCCGCCGAGCCGCGGCATGCCGAGGTCGATGAACGCGACGCGCGGACCGAATGAAGCGATCGCATCGATCGCGAGCAGCGGATCGTAGATCGCCTTCGTCTCGTGGCCCAGCATCTGCAAGGTCAGAGCGAGCATGTCGGCGGCATCGCGATTGTCGTCGACGATCACGACCTTGTTGCGTCCGTCGCAGGTCCCGGCGCGGGGCGACGCTGGTGCCGGGGCCGCCTCCTCTGCCGCGCACGGCAGTTCGATCGTGAAGCATGAGCCATGCCCGCGTCCCTCGCTCTCCGCCGTGACCGAGCCACCATGCATCTCGACCAGGCGTTTGACGAGCGTAAGGCCGATGCCGAGGCCGCCTTGGGCGTGCTCGCGCGCGGCGTCGACCTGCACGAACAGGTCGAACACGTTGCGCAGGTCGTCCGCCGAGATGCCGATGCCGTCGTCGGTCACGCTCACGTGCACGCGCTCGCCGTCGGAACGCGCGGCCAGCATAATCGTGCCGCCCGGCGGCGTGTACTTGCTCGCATTGTTGAGCAGGTTGCCGACGACCTGGATCAGGCGCTGCGGATCGCCGTGAACGTGCACGGGCGTCATCGGTGGATCGAGCGCGAGCGTCTGCCGGCGCTGTTCGATCGAGGGCAATGCCATGTCGCGCGTGGCGGCAAGGATCGCGCCGATCTCGACGCGCTCGCGCCTGAGTTCGATGCGGTCGTAGGTGATGCGCGACACGTCGAGCAGGTCGTCGACGAGGCGCACCAGTTGACGCACCTGGCGATCGACGACCTCGAGCGTGTGCCGCGTGGTCGCCTCGTCGAGCGGTCGTCCGCGGAGCACCGCGACCGCATTGCGGATCGGCGCCAGCGGATTGCGCAGTTCATGCGCGAGTGTCGCGAGGAACTCGTCCTTGCGCCGATCGAGCTTGCGCAGGCTCGTCGCGAGCTGCAGAGACACCTGCTCGGCATGGCGCCGCTCGGCCACCTCCGATTCGAGTGCGGCATTCGCCTCGGACAACCTCGCGTTCGCCGCGGCGAGCGTCTCCGACAGCGCCTGGTATTCGCGCGCGCGCTCGGTCTGCAGGGCGAGGTTCGCCTGCACGAGGCTCGCATTCTCGCCGGCGAGGCTCTGGTTCAGAGCGCGCAGCTCGCGACGCCGGCGGTACAGCTCGACCAGCACCGCAACCTTGCTGCGCAGGATGTCCGGAACGAGCGGGATCTGCACGTAGTCGATCGCGCCGAGGCGGTAACCCTCGAGACGATCGAGTTCGCCGACGTGCACGCCCGTGACGAAGATGATCGGCGTGTTCTCGAAGCGCGGATGCGCATGGATGAGCCCGGCGGTCTCGAAACCATCGAGTCCCGGCATGCTCACGTCGAGCAAGATCACCGCGAACTCGGCCTCCATGAGCCGGCGCAGCGCCTCCTCGCCCGACTGCACCGCAACGAGTTCCTCGCCGAGTGGCGCGAGGATCGCCTCGTACGTGAGCAGTCGCGCCGGCTGGTCGTCGACGAGGAGGATCCGCGCAGGGTCGGCCGGCGTGCCGGCGGCGCCGGTCAGCGATGCAGCCATTGCCGCAGTACCGACAGAAGCTGTTCGGTGTTCACGGGTTTGGCGAGATAGTCCGACGCACCGGCCTCGAGGCACTTCTCGCGGTCGCCGCGCATCGCCTTGGCGGTCAACGCGATGATCGGCAACGAGCGGAAGCGCGCGTCGCTGCGGATCGCGCGCGTCGTCTCGTAACCGTCCATCTCCGGCATCATGATGTCCATCAACACGAGCGCGACGTCGGGCGTCCGGTGCAGGAGTTCGATTGCTTCCTGACCGGTCGACGCCGTGCACACCTGCATGCCGTGGCGCTCGAGCACGCTCGACAGCGCGAAGATGTTGCGCACGTCGTCGTCGACGACGAGCATGCGCTTGCCGGCGAGCATTTCGTCCGTCTCGTGCAGGCTCTGCAGCATG
>DASTSE010000459.1:0-35084 GCA_035760865.1 Dokdonella sp. | reverse complement strand
GGGGCCGCCCGACCGGTATCGCGGTCGCGCGCGACGGCTCGCTGCTCGTGTCGGAGGACCAGGGCGGCACGCTGTGGCGCGTGACCGCGACGACCCGGTGACCCGTTCCCCTCGACGGCGTCGATCGCACGCGATCCGGCGGACGAGCCGACGCCGTCCGCCGCGCGAAAACTACTTGAAGATTTCCTTGTTCTTCGCGTAGCCGATCGCCTGCTGGCGCGTGACGATGCCGCGCTTGACGAGGTCCTGCAGGCACTGGTCGAGCGTCTGCATGCCGTGCTGGCTGCCGGTCTGGATCGCCGAGTACATCTGCGCGACCTTGTCCTCGCGGATGAGGTTGCGGATGGCGGGGATGCCGACCATGATTTCGTGCGCGGCGATGCGGCCGCCGCCGACCTTCTTGAGCAGGCTCTGCGAGATCACCGCGCGCAGCGACTCCGACAGCATCGAACGCACCATCGGCTTCTCGCCGGCGGGAAATACGTCGATGACGCGGTCGATCGTCTTCGCGGCGGAGCTCGTGTGCAGCGTCGCGAACACGAGGTGGCCGGTCTCCGCGGCGGTGAGCGCGAGGCGGATCGTCTCGAGGTCGCGCAACTCGCCGACGAGGATGTAGTCGGGATCCTCGCGCAGCGCCGAACGCAGCGCTTCGTTGAAGCCGTGCGTGTCGCGGTGCACCTCGCGCTGGTTGATGAGGCACTTCTGCGACGTGTGGACGAACTCGATCGGGTCCTCGACCGACAGGATGTGCGCGTACTCGTTCTTGTTGACGTGGTCGACCATCGCCGCGAGCGTCGTCGACTTGCCCGAGCCGGTCGGGCCGGTCACGAGGATGAGCCCCTGCGGCTGCGAAATCAGCTCCTTGAAGATGCGCGGGCAGCCGAGATCCTCGAGCGTGAGCACCTCGGACGGAATCGTACGGAACACCGCGCCGGCACCGCGGTTCTGGTTGAACGCGTTGACGCGGAAGCGCGCGAGGCTCGGGATCTCGAACGAGAAGTCGACTTCGAGGAACTCTTCGTAGTCGCGCCGCTGCTTGTCCGACATGATGTCGTAGATCAGCGAATGGATCTGCTTGTGCTCGAGCGCCGGGATGTTGATCCGGCGCACGTCGCCGTCGACGCGGATCATCGGCGGCAGGCCGGCCGAGAGGTGGAGGTCGGAGGCCTTGTTCTTGACCGAAAACGCCAGCAGCTCGGCAATGTCCATCGCGTATCCCCTGAACGGCAGCTCGGCGCCTCGTGGGCGCCCGGTTGCGGCAGTATAGCCAGATGAAAACCAGACCGTGCGCGACCTTGCGATGAATTTCTGCGAAACAGCCTATGCTTCCGTCAACGCCCGCATTGCCGCGGCGCGCAACGCTGCCGGAAGGCCCCCGGTCGCCGTCGTGGCGGTGTCCAAGACCCAGCCGGCTGCGGCCGTGCGCGCGCTCGCCGGCTGCGGCCAGCGCGCATTCGGCGAGAACTACGTGCAGGAGGCGATTGCGAAGCAGGCGGAGCTCGCGGACCTGCCGCTCGAATGGCACCTGATCGGGCCGCTGCAGTCGAACAAATGCCGCGAAGCGGCCTGCCGTTTCGACTGGCTGCAGAGCCTGGACCGCCTCAAGCTCGTCGCGCCGCTCGCACGGCACCGCCCGACGGAGCGGCCGCCGTTGAACGTGCTCGTACAGGTCAACATCGACGACGAGGCGAGCAAGTCGGGCTGCCGTCCGGACGACGTCGCCGCGCTCGCGGCGGCAGTCGCCGCGGAACCGCGGCTGTGCCTGCGTGGCCTCATGGCGATTCCGGCGCCGTCGCCCGATCCCGCGCAGCGCCGTGCCGCATTCGGCCGGTTGCGCGCGCTGTTCGACGGCCTGCGCGCGGATCACCCCCGCGTCGATACGCTGTCGATGGGCATGTCCGACGATTTCGAGCTCGCGATCGCGGAGGGCGCGACGATGGTCCGCATCGGCACCGCGCTGTTCGGGCGGCGCGCTGCGTAGGGCACGGCGATCCGCGATCGTCTTGCTATGCTCGCGCACGCAGCTGGCCCCCGGAGCGAAGCCCGAACGATGTCACCGAAACCAGATTCCCGAGTCCCGGTTCCCGGCCGGATCGCCTTCATCGGCGGCGGCAACATGGCGCGCAGCCTCATCGGCGCGCTCGTCCGCGGCGGTACGCCGGCGGACGCGATCGCGGTCGCCGAACCGAATGCGGAGCTGCGCGCGGCGCTCGCGCGCGACTTCGGCATCGCCGTGCACGATCACGCCCGCGCGGCGATCGAAGGCGCCGGCGTGCTCGTGCTCGCGGTGAAGCCGCAGGTGCTCAAGGACGTCTGCGCCGAGATCGCGGCTCACGTCGCCGCTGCACGGCCGCTCGTCATTTCGATCGCCGCGGGCATCCGCATCGACCAGCTCGCCGCGTGGCTCGGCCCGGGCGTGCCGCTCGTGCGGTCGATGCCGAACACGCCCGCGCTGATCGGCGCCGGCGCGACCGGCATGATCGCCAACGACGATGCCGACGCGGCGCAGCGCGCCGTGGCCGAGGCGCTCCTCGGCGCCGCGGGCAGCACGGTCTGGATCGAGCGCGAGGAGCTCATGGATACCGTGACCGCGCTGTCGGGCTCGGGTCCGGCGTACTTCTTCCTGCTCGTCGAGGCACTCGAGGACGCCGCCGTCGCGCAGGGCCTGCCGCGCGCGACCGCGCGAGCGCTCGCGACGCAGACCTGCTTCGGCGCCGGCCGCATGCTGGTCGAGGACCGCGACCCGCCGACGGTGCTGCGCGAGCGCGTGACGTCGCCGGGCGGCACGACCGCGGCGGCGCTCGACGCATTCGCGAACGGCCACCTGCGCGCGCTCGTCGCGAGCGCGGTCGCCGCGGCGACGACGCGCGGCAAGGAACTCTCGGAGCGTTACTCGTGACCGCGCCTCGCATGGCGGCCGCCCTCGCGGCCGGGGACTGAGCCATGGGCTACTTCGCCAACGCCGGACAGATCCTCGTCAACTTCGTCTTCGTCACGCTGGTGGCGCTCGCCGTGTTCCGCGTGCTGCTGCAGCTCGTGCGCGCGAACTTCTACAACCCGGTCTGCCAGGCGCTCTACAAGCTGACCAACCCGGTCCTCATTCCGCTGCGACGGCTGGTCCCGAACTGGCGCAACCTCGACATCGCCGCCCTGCTGGTCGCCTGGTTGCTCAGCGCGATCAAGCTCGTGCTGCTCTACGCGATGTTCGGCCAGCGTCTCGGCGTGCCCGGTCTCGCGGTGATGGCGCTCGCCGACCTCGTCGAGCTCGTGCTCGTGCTCTACGTCGGCCTCGTCTTCGTGCGCGCACTGACGAGCTTCGTCAGCATCGAGCGCTCCAACCCGGTCGTGCCGTTGCTGTTCCAGCTCACCGAACCGCTGCTGCGCCCGATCCGCAGAGTCGTCCCCGCGTTCGGCGGATTCGACTTCTCGCCCGCGCTCGCGGTCCTCGCGATCATGCTCGCCCTCGCGCTGCTCGTCGCTCCGCTCGTCGACTTCGGCCAGCGCCTCGCGCAGGCGGCTTCGTAGGCAGGCCGAAGCCGAAGCCGAAAGACTGAAACACGAAGGACACGAAGGACACGAAGAGAAGCAGAGAAGAGAAGAGCAGGAATCCGGTTCAGGCTGCAGTTTCCTCCGTGTGCTCCGTGTGCTCCGTGTACTCTGTGTGCTCCGTGTTTCAATCTTCAAATCCGTTGCTTCTCTTCGTGTCCTTCGTGTCCTTCGTGTCCTTCGTGTTTCAGTCTTTTGCTCCCTGTCCGAGCACACGTACGGACGAGGCCTCTCACGCGTGAGCATGCGCCCAGCGCGCGATGACCGCGTGCAGGGCGGCGACGCCGTCGAAGAGGGCCGCGGGGCCGGGCTGCAGGATGATCGGCGACTTGATCTCGTGCAGTTCGCCGTCGCGCACCGCGGGGATCGCGGACCAGCCGGGCCGCGACGCGACGCGTTCGGGGCGAAACTTCTTGCCGCACCACGAACCGAACACGATGTCGGGCGCGCGCCGCACCACCTCGGCCGGGTCGGCGAGGATGCGATCGCGCGCGAGCGGCATCGCCGCGCGCTCCGGGAACACGTCGTCGCCTCCGGCGATGCGGACCAGCTCGGCGACCCAGCGGATGCCGGTGATCTGCGGTTCGTCCCATTCCTCGAAGTAGACGCGCGGACGGCGCGGCAGCGCGCACGACGCACGCTCGATCCCGGCGAGGTGCGCCTCGGCCTCGCGCGCATACGCCTCCGCGCGCGCGTGCGCACCGACGAGCGCACCGAACCGACGGATGTAGTCGACGATGCCGTCGACGCTGCGGTGGTTGCTGATCCACACCTCGACCCCGGCCGCGACGAGCTCGCGCGCGATGTCGGCCTGGATGTCGGAAAAACCGACGACGAAGTCGGGTTCGAGCGCGAGGATCTCGCCGATCCTCGCGCTCGTGAACGCGGACACCTTCGGCTTCTCCTTGCGCGCGCGCGGGGGCCGGACCGTGAAGCCCGAGATGCCGACGATGCGCCGCTCTTCGCCGAGCGCATACAGCACTTCGGTCGGTTCCTCGGTGAGGCAGACGATGCGGCGCGGGCCGATGGCGTTCGACATGCGTCGATTGTCGCACGCGTCGCCGTGGGGTCGGTTCAACCCACGACCGGATAGAGACCGTCCGCGTAGGCGCCTGCGTGATAGCCCTTGCTGCCGATCGCCCGCGCGAGCGGGCTGCGCGGATCCTCTCCGGCGACGACCGCTGCGAGCACGCGCGCGAAGTCGTAGCGCGGGCGCCAGGCGAGATCGGCGCGCGCGCGCGCATTGACGTAGACGCGCTCGATGCGCTCATGCATGCGCCAGCCGAGGCGCGTGTAGGCATCTTCCCAACCCGGCACGCGGCGGCGCACGACCGCGGCCGCATCGACGCGCAGCTCGGCGAGGTCTTCCGCAAGGAACGGCGTCGTGGCGCTGAGCACGTAGCGGCCGAACCCGATGCGGGCCGCATGTTCGAGCGCGAGCAGGTGCGCGTCGACGATGTCCTCCACGTCGGCGCGGCGGTACAGGTACTCGTTCGCCTTGAGGTTCGCGTCCTGGAACGCCCCGCGGCGGCTTTCGTCGTCGTCCGCCTCGGGGAAGAAGCGCGCGGTGCGCAGCACGATGCACGGCAGGGCGTGGTTGCGTGCGAACAGGCGGCACAGGTCCTCCGCCGCGAGCTTGGTCGCGCCGTAGATGTTCTTCGCGCGCGGGACGACGTCCTCGTCGATCCAGGCCGCGGGTGCGCCGTCGGCGGGCACGAGCGCATCGCCGTAGGCGCTCGTCGTGCTCGTGAACACGAACGCACCGACGCCGTTCGCGACCGCGGCTTCGAGCAGGTTGAGCGTGCCGCTCACGTTGGTGTCGACGAACGCCTGGCGCGAATGCGTCGCGACGTGCGGCTTGTGCAGCGTCGCCGCGTGCAGCACCGCCCGCATGCCGGCCATCGCCGCGGCGACGAAGGCCGGGTCGACGATCGAGCCGACGTGGTCGGTGTACGGCGAGGCCACGCGGTCGATGCCGGTGACGGCGCGGCCCTGCGCGCGCAGCGTGCGCACCAGCGCCTCGCCGAGGTGGCCGGCGCTGCCGGTGACGAGGATGCCCATGCGACGATTGTAGGCGAGGGTCGCCGACGCGTGCACCCGTGCGTCGTCACGCTCCGCCGATCGCACGCACGCGCCGATGCCGGTCGAGCGCGAGGCGGATGTCCGCGACGCGCGGCAGCACGCGCAGCGCGTGTCGGCTCAGGCGCTCGAAATGCATGAGGAAGCGCGGCAACGCCGCGCGATCGAACGCGCGCGGCGCGCCGCGCATGCGCAGCGCGCGCTCCTGCTCGTCGCGCCAGCGAAGCACGACGTCGAACGACGGCGCCTGCAACGCCACGAGTCGATCGAGCCTGCGCCAGAGGTGCGCATAGTCCTGCTCGAGTTCGCGATTGACCAGACCGCGCCAGCGGCCGTCGCGGTCCTCGTCGCGCTCGAGCGCGTTGACCGGCCGTCGCAACGCGCCCGGCGCCTGCGCGGGCAGGCCGACGCACCAGCCCTCGAGCAGGATCAGCGCAGGCGGCTGCGTCGCCCGACGCCAGCGCGACGGCACCACGCGTGTGTCCCGCCCCTTGTCGAAGCGCGGCACGCGCACGGGCCGGCGCTCGCTCGCGCGGCCGAGCGCGTCGATCGTCCGCAACAGCAGCGCGACGTCGTGCGTGCCCGGCACGCCGCGCGTCGCGAACAACGGATGGCGCGCACGCGCGAGGCGCAGGCGATCCCTTCGACCGTAATAGAAATCGTCGAGCGAGAGCACTTCGCAGCGCACGCCGCGACGGCGTGCCGCGGCCGCGAGTTCGCGCGCGAGCGTGCTCTTGCCACTGCCCTGCACGCCGCTGATCCCGACCAGCAGCGGGCGGCTCGTGCGCGGCGGGCGCGCGAGCGACGCATCGAGTACGCGCTCGACGACCTCCGCGGCTTGACCGCGCGTGCTAGCATCCGCGCGCATGAACGCACCCGCAGGCACCATGATCGACCCACTCTATCAGGAGGCGATCGACGCGTTCGGCGAGCTGCTGCGGCAGGCGCAGGCCGCGGGCGATCCGGAGCCGACCGCGATGACCCTCGCGACCGCCGTCGGCGATCGCGTCTCGGCGCGCATCGTCCTGCTCAAGGGTCACGACGAACGCGGCTTCCGCTTCCACACCAACTACGAGAGCGACAAGGGCGAGCAGTTGCGCGCGCACCCGCGCGCCGCGCTCTGCTTCCACTGGAAGACGCTTCGCAACGGCGTGCAGGTGCGCGTCGAGGGGCGCGTCGAGCGCCTCGCCGCGGACGAGTCGGACGCCTACTTCGCGACGCGTCCGCGCGGCAGCCAGGTCGGCGCCTGGGCGTCGTCGCAGTCGCGCACGCTCGCCGGTCGCGACGAGTTCGAGGCGCGCATCGGCGAGGTCGAGCGGCGCTTCGAGGGCGGCCCGGTGCCCCGGCCGCCGAACTGGGGCGGCTACCGCGTCGTGCCGGACCGCATCGAGCTCTGGTACGGCGCCGACTTCCGGTTGCACGAGCGGCAATGCTACGAGCGCGGCGCCGACGGCCGCTGGACGCGGCGCATGCTGTACCCGTGACGCGATGCGCCTGCTGCCGGTCTATCGCGTGACGGTGTACGTGCCGGTGGGTCACGTCCAGCAGCTCGTCGATGGCGTCTGCGCGATCGACGACCTGCGCATCGGCGACTACGCGCATTCGGCGTGGATCTCTGCCCCCGCAACGGAACAGTTCCGGCCGCTCGCGGGCGCGAACCCGACGCTCGGCGACATCGGCGAACTCGTGCGCGCACCGAGCGTGCGCGTCGAGTTCTGCATCCCGCGGGATGCCGCGCGCCTCGCGCGCCTGGTCGAGTCGGGCATTCGTCCGCATCATCCGTGGAGCGTGCCTGCGATCTTCATCGACGAGTCGTCCATGCCGATGGCGTGACGTCAGCCGGGCGCGGCGACCTGCATCGACACCTGTTTCGCGCCGAGCCACTGGCGGCCGACTTCGGCGAAACCATGGCGCGCGTGGAATGCGCGCGACGGCTCGTTCGGCGGCACGAGGTTGAACTCGCAGGCGACGGCCGGGATCGCCTGCGCGCGCGCCCACGCGAACAGGTCGCGGTAGAGCAGCGAGCCGATGCCCGCGCCCTGCCAGCGAGCGCCGACGACCACGCGGTCGACGTACGCGAAGCGCTCGTAGCGCGCCGCGAACCATGCGTAGTTGTCGTTGCGATAGGCGACGTGGTCCGGCATTGCGAGCAGGAATGCGGCGACCTCGCCGTCGACGAGCGCGACGCGGAAGGCGCCGGCGAGCGCAGCGAGCTCGCGCAGACGCTCGCGGCCCATCGCGCTCGTGTGGTGCACCTCGTCGGCGTTGAGGGCGATGACCGCGTCGTGGTCGGACGCGACGGCGTCGCGCAGCAGGGCAGCCATGCCGCCATCATACGCGAGCGGCGGCGAGCGTCCGCCGGTCAGCGCGCGGGTTCGACCATCACGGCGGTGCCGTACGCGAGCACCTCGGTCACGCCCTGCGCGATCTCGTTGGCGTCGTAGCGCATGCCGATCACCGCGTTCGCGCCGAGCTGCGCGGCGTGCTCGAGCATGAGGTCGAACGCGTCGCTGCGCGCGCGTTCGCACAGCTCGGCGAACAGGCTGATGTTGCCGCCGACGAGCGTCTGCAGCGCGGCGCCGATGTTGCCGATGACGCTGCGCGAACGCACGGTGATGCCGCGCACGACGCCGAGGCTGACCGCGACGCGATGTCCGTGCAGTTCGTTGGCGGTGGTGACCATGCTGCGATCGATCCTCTTCATGTCGTCTCCCTGGTCGATTCCCCGACCGCGCGCCGCACGACCGCGACGAAGCGCTCGAGGTTGAGGGGCTTGGTGAGGTAGTGGTTCGCGCCCGCGCGCAACGAAGCGTCGCGCGCGTCCGCGGTCGCGTTCGCCGACAGCGACACGATCGGCCCGCGGTAGCCCTGCGCGCGCAGCCGGTACACGGCCGCGTTGCCCGAAAGCCCGGGCAGCTCGACGTCGACGAGCAGGAGGTCCGGTGGGTCGTCCATCGCGCGCACGATCGCGCTCGCGGCGTCGCCGAGCACGCCCACCTCGAATCCGAGGTCCTGCAGCAGCACCTCGAGCAACTGCGCGACGTCGGCGTCGTCGTCGACGACGAGCGCGCGGCGTCCGCACAGCGTCGGCACGACGGCGCCACCCGGGATGACCGCGACCGACGGCAGCTCGATGCGAAAATGCGTGCCCTTGCCGGGTTCCGACTCGAGCGCGAGCGAGCCGTGCATCTGCTCGACCAGCCTGCGCACGATGCTGAGCCCGAGTCCGGCGCCGTTGCGGCCGGCCTGCGCGCCGCGGTTGAACGGCTTGAACACCTGCGTCATGAACTCCGGCGCGATGCCGATGCCGCTGTCGCGCACGTCGACGACGAGGCTACGCTCGTGCCATGCGAACGCGAGCGAGATCTCGCCTTGCGCGGTGTAGCGCACCGCGTTCGACAGCAGGTTGACGACGATCTGGCGCAACTTCACTTCATCGAAACGCGGCGTGGTCGCATCGTCGGCGGCAAGCGTGGCGCGGAAGCGGATGCCCTTGGCTTCGGCGAGCGGCGCGAACATCTCCTCGATGTCGGCGAGCAGCGCGCCCAGGTCGACGTCGACCGGATTGAGGAGCGCCCCGCCCGCGTCGTCGCGACCGTACTCGAGCAGGTTCTCGGCGAGCGCGAACAGGTAGGTCGCGCTGCGTCGTATCGCCTGCAACGCCTGCGCGGCGGCGGGGTCGGCGATCGCGCGCCGCTCGATCAGGTGCAGGTAGCCGAAGATCGACGTCAGCGGCGTGCGGAACTCGTGGCTGAGGGTCGCGATCAGCGCGTTCTTCAGCGCATTCGCCTCTTCGAGGCTGCTGCGCTGGCGACCGAGTTCGTCGCGGATGTCCCTGAGCTGGCCGATCGCCTTGGACTTGGCGTGGCCGACGATGACCGCTTCGTGCACGAGTTGCTGCTGCGCGCGTTCGCGCGAACGCGCTTCCTCGGCGTCGAGCAGGAGCAGGTGGTATCCATCGCCGTCGGCGACGAGGTGGACGTGGGCGCTGCGTCCGTTCTCGAGTTCGACGAACGGGATGTCCTGGTCGCGATCGAGCGGCAGGCCGATGAACAGGTCGCGCAGCGGGCGCAGGCCGCCCGGCGTGTCGGGCGAGAGGCCGTAGAACGCGGGATCGCCCTGCATCGCCAGCAGGCGCCAGCCCGGCGCGAAGCTGAGCAGCAACAGGTGCGCGCGGTCGACGAGCACCGCCCGCAGGTAGGCCTGCACGACCGGGGGCCAGTTCGCGTCGACGATCATCCGGCGAGCCTCCGCGCGACCTCGGCGAAGGCGTCCTCGACGCCGGCGCCCGACAACGCACTCGTCTCGAACACGGGCAGGCTGCGACGCAGCTCTGCCAGCGTGGTCGCCGCGACTTCCCAGCGCTCGACCAGGTCGAGCTTGTTGACCGCGAGCACGGCGATCGCGTCCGGCAACGTGTCGCGCGACTGCATGAGCAGCGTCAGTGCCGAACTCAGGCTCGTTTCGCGCGTACCGTCGGCGACGAGCAGCAACGCGCTCGCGCCACGCAGGTAGGTCGTGCTCGGCGCGTCGAGCGCACTGCGGCCGGCGATGTCCCACAGCACGAGCGTGAGCGGACCGCGTCCCGGCAGCGCGACGTCCTTGCTGTCGACCTTGACGCCGACGGTGGTGAGGTACTTGTCGGAGAACGTGCTGCGCACGTAGCGCGCGACCAGGCTCGTCTTGCCGACGCCGAAGTCGCCGAGCATGCACACCTTGTACGCGGGCGCGTTCATCGCCGCACCCCTGTCACGGTCGCGCGCAGCTGCGCGCCGCGGCGGTCCGGCGCGCCGGGCGCCTGCGCTTCGTCGGCCACGCGCACTGCGGCGGCGCCGCGCGCCGCGAGCGCGCGTGCGAGCCACTGCGCGCGCAGCGCGCGCACGCGTGCATTCGCCTCGCTTCCGCCGCTGTCGTCGTTGCTGCCGTACGCGGCCACGTCGATGTCGACCTTCGCGATCGCGGCGAGCGCGGCGATGCGCTGCAGCGATCCCGCGAGCTCGTCGACGACCGCTTCGGCGCCCGGCGCCGGCTCCGCGTCCTGCACGAACGGTACGTACAGCGCCGTCCATCCGGCGACGATGCGCGCGATCTCCGCACGGCTGTCGGCGACGGCGTCGCCGGCGGGGGCGAGGCTCGATTCGACGCCGGCGACGCCCGCGACCCACGCCGCGCGCGCGAGCGCGCCGTCGATCCAGGCCTGCGGGGCGGTGCCGGACAGGTGCAGCACGCGCTCGCGTACGTCGATCGCGGTCGACGGCGGCGGCGCGAGCAGCCGCGTCGCCCGGCGCGCGATCACGGCGTCGTCGGCGGCGACGTAGCCGTTCGCGTCGAGGCGCGGCCTGACCCCGCCGAGGTCGGCGCCCGCGAGCACGGCGTCGAGCGGCTCCGCGTCCGGATCGAGGAGGCCGTGAACGGTGAGTTCGCGCCACGGCCGCGCGTCGATGCCGCTGAGCAGGAAGCCCGGATGCGCCGCGAGGCGCGCACGCAGCGCGTCCACCTGCACGCTCCAGCGCCAGCGCTCCCACGCGTAGCCGCCGAGCAGCGCGAGCGCGAGCAGCACGAGCGCGAGCAGCGGCCCGCGCGACGGCCTGCGCGCGGCAGCGGGCGCGGTGGCTTCGTCGGTGTCCCGGAGCAGCGCCGCGGGCTCGAGCCGCTCGCGCACGAATGCGTCTTCGCCGATCGCCCGCGGCGAAGCGTCGGGCGGAAGGGCGAGCAGGCGCGCGTGGATCTCCTCCACGCGCTGCTCCATCAGCGTGCGCAACTGCGGCGGCGGCACGCCGTGCACGAAACAGGCGAGGTTCACGCGCGGCCCGTGCTCGACCCAGACGAGGTCTTCGCCGACCTGGGCGGAATCGAGCGCGCCGCCGGCGTCGCCGCCGACCGAGTCGTCGACGAAGTCGCCGAGCGCGGTGAGCATGCCCGCGATCGCGTCGGCGTCGAGCGGCGGCAGTCCCGGCGCGGACGCGTGGTGCAGCACGAGCCCGTTCGAACGGTCGATGAGGAACACGTGGTCGATGCCGTAGGCGAGTCGATGCTTGAGCACGATCTCGGCGTACGGCACGCCCGCTCGCCACGCCTGCATGCGCCAGCGCAGCCCGCGTACGGTGAAGCTGCTCTCGATCGCGCCGTTGAGGTTCGTGACGAGACTGCGCAATGCCTCCGCGATCGCCTTGCGGATCATCGGCCCGAGGATCGGGAACAGCGCGTCGACGAGGCTCTGGCGGTGCTTCTGCACCGCGGCACCGAGCGCCTCGGCGACCGGCTCGGACAGCGCGGCGGCGATGCGCGGACGACCGCGCTCGTCGCGCAATGCCTCGGCGGCCGCGTCGGGCAGCCGTCCCGGCAGGTCGCGTTGCGCGCGTTCGAGCTGCTCGATGCGCGCGCGCGCGGCGGCGAGGTCACGCCGCTCGTCGCCGAGCAGCAGTTCGCGCAGTCGCTCGAAGTCGTCCGCGGGCGCCACTGCCTCGCGCAGCGCGGCCGGGGCGGCGGACGCCGGCGCGGTCGGATGGCCGACCGGCTCACCGATGACGGAGCGGGTCACGTCGGCGCTCCGTCCGGCCCTATTTCGGCGACGGCAGGTCGAAGTCGCCGCGCAGGCGCAGCGCGAACTCGGTCAGCAAGGCGGCCAGGTCGTCGCGTCCGACTTTTTCGGCGCGCAGCTCGGCGCCGGTTCGCGCGAGCGCGGAGTCGGCTTCGCCCGCGCGCGCATGGATGCTCGCGCCGAGTTCGGCGATCGTCGCGCGCAGGCGCTCGTCGCTGCGCGACAGCTCCTGCGCGAGCGACTCGAGCGCCTTGTTCACTTCGCTGCGCGCGGTGCGCGCGGCCTGCTGCAAACGCGACTCGAGATCGTCGATCGCGCCATTGCGGTCCTCGACTTCCTGGCGCACGAGCTTGCCGAGCTTGTCGAGCTGGTCGTCGAGCCGCTTGTCGATCTGCGCGAGGCGCTTGTCCTGAGCGTCGCGCAGTCGCGCGAGTTCGGCTTCGAAGCGCTGGTTCAACTCCTGGAACCGGCGCTCGTAATCGCGCATCTGGCCGCCGAACAGGATGTCGCGGATCTGGTCCACGTTGCGGTCCGCGCCACCGTCCGCGGCGGGCTTCTTCGGATCTGCCATGGCCTTGCTCCTCGTGTGCGTCCGCGTCGCCGTCGCCGTGCGCTCAGGCAGCGCACGCGTGCGGGCGCCGGCCTTGCCGCGGGGATTGCGTTTCGCTGCCCTGGTCATCGCGATCTCCCCCCGGATGCTGTGGTAGCGCCCTGCGCCCGCGCAGCGGCCGGCTCAGATCTGCTCGAGCCGGTAGCCGTGCTGGTAGATCGCGGCGAGCCGCCAGCCGTGCTCGCCGCCGAGTTCGAGCTTCTTGCGCAGCCGGCTCACGTGCGTGTCGACCGTGCGCGTCGAGACCGCCGGGCTGAGGTTCCAGACGTTCTCGAGCAACGCATCGCGACTGACGATGCGCCCATGGCGCCGGAACAGGAAGTTCGCGAGATCGAATTCGCGCTGGGTCAATTCGACCTCGCGCCCGTCGACGCTGATGCGCCGGCGGCGTGCGTCGAGCGAATACGGCGCGAGGTCGATCGTGTCGGCCGCCTCCGCGTCCGCGCCGTGTCGGCGCAGCACGACGCTGACGCGGGCAATGAGCTCGCGCCGCTTCGGCGGCTTCACGACGTAGTCGTCGCCGCCGCTCGCGAGGCCGCGCACGATGTCGTCCTCGCTGTCGCGCGCGGTCAGGAACACGACCGGCAGGCGGCTGTTGGCCGAGGAGCGGATGCCTTCGATGACTTCGATGCCGCTGCCGTCGGGCAGCATCCAGTCGAGCAGCAGCAGGTCGACCGCTTCGCTGCCCTGGCGCCGGCGGTACTCGCCGACGTTGCGGAACAGGCGCGTCTTGTAGCCCGCCTCCTCCAGCCATTGGCCGACCAGCGCAGCCATGTCGTGATCGTCCTCGAGCAGTCCGACTACCAGGCCGAGCTTGTTCATGATGACGGCGTCGCGCGGGTGGGAGCGGATGCTCCGTCGGCCGATCGGGTCACTCGACGACGAAATTGACGCGCATGTTGACGCGCCACTCCGTGACCGTACCGTCGTCGCCCGTGACGACCTTTATCTCATTGACCCACGCGCCGCGGATGTTCTTGACCGTCTGCGAGACCTTGCGCAGCCCGCTCTGGACGGCGTCCTCGATGCCCTTCGGCGACGAGACGCTGAGTTCGATGACCTTGGCAACGGACATGATCAGTCTCCTTGCAATAAGGCGCCCCCACTATAGCAAAGGCGCGCGCGGGCGCTACATGCGCGCGTGCGCCCCGGTTCAGGCCGGCTCGATGCGCTCGCGCGGCACGTAGCGCAGCCAGACGAGGAAGACCACCAGCGCATCGAGCACGATCAAAGCCTGCCAAAGGTACAAGTGGAACCAGTCGAACCAGAGGCGGTTCCACTGGCCGAGGTAGAACAGGCTGACGATGCGCACGAGGTTGAGCAGCTGGATCGCGACGAAGCCGATGCCGATGCCGGCGAGCCGATGCTTCCACGGGGCCGGGAACGCGAGCATCGCGGAAACGAGGATGATGACCGCCTCGACGCCGTTGCAGCCGCGCTCGATCGAGATCGCGAAGCCGTTGCGCGTGCTCTGCAGCACCTTGCCGTACGCGATCACGTGCGAGTCGAACAGGCCGACCAGCCAGACGCTGACCTTGGCGACGGCAGCGGTGAATGGCACGATCACGTGCTGCTCGACCGGCTGCATCAGTTCGGCGACGAACAGCGTGCCGAGGATGGCGGCGAACAGCAGCAGGAAACGAAGCATGGGCGCAAGGGCGACTGGAGGGCGGCGCAGCGCCGCGTGCGGGTCGATTCTAGCGCCACCGGCGATGCTTGCGCGCGACGCGCGTGCGCGCCATCCGGCCCTGCTAGCATTCGCGTAATGAATCCCGCACCCAGCCTGTTCCTGGTCGGTCCGATGGGTGCCGGCAAGACCACCGTCGGGCGCCTCGTCGCGGAGCTGTTCCGCATGCCGTTCATCGACCTCGACCACGAGATCGAGGCGCACACGGGCGCCGACGTGAGTCTCATCTTCGAACTCGAGGGCGAGCCCGGCTTCCGCCGCCGCGAGCGTTCGATGCTGGCCGAGCTCGCCGCGCGCCGCGGCATCGTGCTCGCGACCGGCGGCGGCGCCGTGCTGGACCCGGCCAACCGCCGCGTGCTGCGCGAGAACGGCTTCGTGATCTGGCTCGACGCGACCGTCGACGCGCAACTGGCGCGTCTCTCGCGCGATCGCCAGCGGCCGCTGCTGCGGGCGCCCGACCGCCGCGAACGGCTGGAGAAGCTCGCGCGCGAACGCAATCCGCTCTACGCCGAAGTCGCCGATCTGCGCCTCCCCTCGACCGGCGTCGGCAACAGCGCGCACGCGGCGCACGACCTGCTCGACCTGCTCGAGGCGCGCTGGCGGCGCGGCAACCCGGAGGCTGCATGATCTCGATCGACGTCGCGCTCGGGGCGCGCGCCTACCCGATCCACGTCGGCGCCGGCCTGCTCGACGATGCGGCGCTCTGGCGCGGCGCGATCCGCGGAGGCCACGTGGTCGTGGTCAGCAACGAAACCGTCGCGCCGCTGTATCTCGCGCGCGTCGAGGCCGGCCTGCGCGGGTACCGCCACGCGAGCGTCGTGCTGCCCGACGGCGAGGCGCACAAGACGCTGCCCGCAGTCGCGCGCGTGTTCGACGCACTCGCGACGCTCGGCGCGACGCGCGACGCGACGATCGTCGCACTCGGCGGCGGCGTGATCGGCGACCTCGCCGGCTTCGCCGCCGCGTGCTGGATGCGTGGCATCGATTTCGTGCAGATGCCGACCACCCTGCTCGCGATGGTCGACTCGTCGGTCGGCGGCAAGACCGGCGTGAACCTGCCCGCGGGCAAGAACCTCGTCGGCGCCTTCCACCAGCCGCGCGCGGTGATCGCCGACACGACGACGCTGGCGACGTTGCCCGCGCGCGAGTATCGCGCGGGCTTCGCCGAAGTCGTCAAGTATGGCGCGATCGGCGACGCCGCGTTCTTCGCCTGGCTCGAGCGCCACGTCGACGCATTGAACGCGCGCGAAGAAGGCGCGCTCGCCGAAGCGATCGCGACGAGCTGCCGCCACAAGGCGGGCGTGGTCGTGCGCGACGAACACGAACAGGGCGAACGCGCCCTGCTCAACTTCGGCCATACGTTCGGCCACGCGATCGAGACGGCGACCGGTTACGCGAGTGTCCTGCACGGCGAAGCGGTCGCGATCGGCATGGTGCTCGCAGCGACGCTGTCCGCCGACCTCGGCCGCGCTCCGCGCGCCGACGCCGAGCGCCTCGCCCGCGTGCTCGAGGCATTCGGGCTGCCGACCGCGCCGCCCCCGGTCGACCCCGCGCAGCTGCTGGCCTTGATGCAGATAGACAAGAAGAACGTCGCCGGCCGATTGCGGCTGATCCTGTGGCGCGGCCTCGGCGCGGCGGACATCGTGCCCGACGTCGACGCCGAAGCGATCCGCGCGGTGCTCGCGCGCGCGTAGCACCGCGAGCGCCGCGCAAGCCCGCCCCTTGCGCGGGCAACCGGCCCGCCGCCGGTTCCCGCTGCCGCCAAAGGCGCGTCGGCGCGCCTGCGCGCCAGGGACCGACCCCAGCGCGTGCGTACGCGCGGAGTGAACCTTTGCACATGTCCGTGCATCGAAGCGGATGAGCGCCCCTGACTTCCGGGGCACGCCGCGACCGCGCGCGCCTGCTGTAATGCGCCCGCCGCACTGTCGAACCCGATCACCAAGGACGCCATGATGAGGAACCTCGTTCGCTCCGCCCTGCTGCCCACGCTCGTACTCGCGACCGCCGCCGCAGCAGCCTCGATCGCGGAAGGATTCGATCGCGTGCTGCCCGGCGACTATCGCTCGATGCTGCTCAAGGCGAAGCGCGCCTACGAGGGCAAGCGCTACGACGAGGCGTTCGCGGCGTTCCAGCGCACGGCGTGCGCGGGCGACAAGGAGAGCCAGTCCGCGCTCGGCCGCATGTACCTGCTCGGCCAAGGCACGCCACGCGACGACCTCACCGGCTACGCCTGGCTCAAGGTCGCCGCCGAGGTCAACCAGCGCGGCTATCACGCGATCGTCGAGAAGATCGAAGCGGCGATGCGCCCCGAACAACGCCGCATCGCCGATGTCGAAGCACGCCGGTTGATCGACAATTACGGCTTGCGCGCGACGAACATGAGCTGCAACCTCACCGCGACGCAGGGCGGCCACATCCTCGACAGCGTCGTCTGCGCGCCGCGCGAGGACGGACCGAACCTGCTGCTCAAGCGCTGCGTCGCCGAGGTGCATTGAGTGAGCGCTGGAGGCTGAGGGCCGGTCGTCCGTAGGCAACCGCCTGCGACGGTGGGAGCGTCGGAGGCGCGAGGCTCTTCGGGCTCTGGTCGACGTGGGCAGGGGCCTGGGAGCATCGCGGTTTGCGCCGCTCCCTCGAGAGTCCGCTTCGTCGTCGAAGCAACTTCAGCCGCGATGGTTTCGAATTCCGCCTTGGCCTTCAGTCCCCGCGGGATGCAGCCAGCGCAGACCGGAGCGTTGCTCCAACATCGAACGTGCGAAGGTTGGCGGCGCGCCACGGGAGCGCCGGAAGGCGCCCCCGTGCCGCAACCGGGCATCAGAACCTGTGCGCGAGGCGGACGAACCAGGCCGCACCGTTGAGGCCGAACTGCACGGCCTCGTACTTGAAGCCGTTGTCGGTTTCGTCGGGGTTCTGCGCGGTCGGGAACTTGTCGAGGATGTTCGTGCCGCCGACGGTGAGCTTGGTGTCGGCATCGAAGCTGTAGGTGAGGCTGACGTCGGCCGACGTCGCCGCGCCGTACTGCTGGTTCGGCACCGGCGGCCCCGAGAACGTGCCGAGGGTCATGCGGCCGAAGTAGATCAGCTTGAGGTTCGCGTCCCAGTCGCCGATCGCGTAGTCGAAACCGAGCGTCGCCTTCGAGCGCGGCGCGCCGCCTTCGATGAACAGGCGGTCGCGTTCGCCGAGCAGCGAATCCTCGCGCCCGACCAGCGACGGCGGCGTATGCACCTTGCGCACCTTCGTCGTGCCGTGGTTGAACGCGAAGAAGCTCTCGAGCCGGCCCTGGCCGAGGTCCATGCCGTGGCTGACCGTAAGGTCGAAACCCTGCGTGCGCGTGTCGACCGAGTTGACGAAGAACTGCGCCGAACCGACGCCGAGCTGTTGCAGGATGTCGCCGATGTCCGGATCGGAGGTGTCGAAATAGCCGGTCAGCACGATGCGGTCGTCGATGTCGATGCGGTAGCCGTCGAGCGTGACCGACAATGCATCGGTCGGCTTCCAGGTGAAGCCCGCCGTGACGCTTTGCGACGTCTCCTCCTTGAGGTTCGGGATACCGGCAGCGCGCGCGATCGGGCCGCCGTTCGGGGCGAGCACGACGTCGACGGGCTCGCCGCTGATGAAGTCGGTGAAGGTCGAGGAGAACCAGCGCTGCTGCAGCGAAGGCGCGCGGAAGCCCGTGCTCGCCGAAGCGCGCAGCAGGAACTGGTCGGTGATGCGGAACGCGCCCGCGATCTTGCCGGTCGTTGTCGACCCGAAGTCGCTGTAGTCCTCGTAGCGCAGCGCCTGGTCGGTCATGAAGCGATCCGTCCAGTTCGTCTCCACGTCGACGTACGCGGCCCAGCTGTGGCGATCCTTGTCGGTCGCGTCGCCGGGCTGGAAACCCGGAAAGCCCTGGCTGCCGGCGTTGCCGCCGCCGGGGCCGTCGGCATCGATGTACGAGCCGGGCTCGCCCGCGAAGATCTGGTAGTTCTCGTGGCGGAACTCGCCCCCGAACGCGACGTTGACGCCGCGCAGCCAGCCGTCGAAGAAGCGCGTGAAATCGAGGTTCGTCGTCGCCTGGCTGAACGAGAAGCCGCCGGCGTCGAACTCGGTCGGGCTGATGCCGGCGCCGCCATGCTCGAGATCGTAGTTCGCGATCGATGCATTGAGCGTATGGCGGATCGTGTCGATAAGCTTGTTGTAGCCGAACGTCTGCGAGGCGTCGACGCGCCAGTCGTTCCAGTTCCACCACACGCCCGCGGTGCCGTGGCGATCCTGCACGTAGGGATCGATGAACGGCACGAAGCCGTCGGGGTACATCGCGGCGGAGTTGCGCGACGGGATGTCGTCCGAGCCGAGGCCGCCGCGCGCGAACGCGCCCGACGAGGCGCTGCGGTTCTGCAGGCCGCCGTCGAAGTAGAAGTGCATGCCGTTGCCGAACGGGATGTCGCCGTTGAAATACACGGTGCCGTTCTCGACCGCGGTGTCGCCGATCGTGCGCGGATTGTCCGGACCGGACCGGTTCGAGCGCCCGCGGTCGAGGTACTCCGCGGTCAACGCGACGACGCCGTCATGGCCGACCTGGAAGCCGCAGTAGCCGGATGCGAGCCAGTTCTCGCCGTCGCCGCGCGAATATTCGCCGTAGCCGACGACGCCCTCGCAACCCTTGCGGCGCTTCAGCGCGATGTTCATGACGCCGGCGATCGCGTCCGAGCCGTACTGCGCGGCGGCGCCGTCGCGAAGGATCTCGACGCGGTCGATCGCAAGCAGCGGGATCGTGTTGAGGTCGGTGCCGGTATTGCCGCGGTTGCGCGCGCCGAACAGGTTCACGAGCGCGGTCGAGTGCAGGCGCTTGCCGTTGACGAGCACGAGGGTCTGGTCCGATCCGAGCCCGCGCAGCGCAGCCGAATCGACCGAGTCGGCGTTGTCGGCGCCGGTCTGGTGGCCGGAGATGAACGATGGCGCGGTGTACTGCAGGGTCTGTGCGAGATCGAAGTTGCCGCCCTGCTCGGCGGCCTTGCGCATAGGCAGCACGTCGACCGGGACCGCCGTTTCGGTATCCGAGCTGCGGTCGTAGCGACGCGAGCCGAGCACGGTCAGCCCTTCGAGTTCGGTCACCTGGTCGTCGACGGGCGTAGTTGAGCCCGCCTGTGGATCGGCCTCGGCGGCCGTGGTGACGTACGAAAAACCGGAGCCGGCCACCGCCGCGGCGATGGCCGCGCCGAGCGAGCGCGAGATAGCCATGATCCCCTCCCCAGGGTCTGTTCGCGTTCAGCTTACCCGATCCGGCGCCCGCGCAGATCGACGCGACACGCGATGTGCGGCACGCGCGCGCGCCGCCGTCCGGACGCGCTGCACCGCGCGCGAGGAATCAACGACTTGCATCGACGGCGCGCGAACGCCCCACGCGCATCACGATGCCACCCCGCCCCGGCTAACGCCTGCCGCGACGCAGACGCTACAATTCGCGATGCTCTGACCGCGACGCCCATGCGACTCTTCATGCAGACCAAACCCGCCGGCACGGACGCGCCGCGCTATTACCAGCTCGTGCTGCAGCAGGACCTGCTCGGCGGCTGGACGCTGTTCCGCGAATGGGGCCAGCAAGGCAGCCGCGCGAGCAGCAAGAGGGAAGTCTATCTCGAGCGCGATGCGGCGCTGACCGCGTTCGAGCATGCGCGCGACGCACAACTGCGGCGCGGCTTCCACGTGATGTTCAGCCAGGGCTTCGAAGGGCCGCACGCGCGTTGAGCGCGAGGCCCGTTGTGTTCGCGCGCACCCGTCGGGCGCGCGCGGCCGTCCCGACCCCCATTCCCGTTTACCTGGTAGAACCATGACGACTGCCACGCCTGACCATCGTTTCCTGCGCGCGCTGCGGCGCGAACCCGTCGACATGACGCCGATCTGGATCATGCGCCAGGCGGGTCGTTACCTGCCCGAGTACCGCGCCACGCGCGCGCGCGCCGGGAGTTTCCTCGCCCTCGCGCAGACCCCCGAACTCGCCTGCGAGGTGACCCTGCAGCCGCTCGCGCGCTTCCCGCTCGACGCCGCGATCATCTTCTCCGACATCCTCACGATTCCCGACGCGATGGGTCTCGGCCTGCATTTCGTCGAAGGCGAGGGTCCGAAATTCTCCCGGCCATTGCGCAGCACGGCCGACATCATGCGAATCGGCGTGCCCGATCCGGAAACCGATCTGCGCTACGTCGTCGATGCGGTACGCCTCGTGCGTCGCGAGCTGCACGAGCGCACGCCGCTGATCGGTTTCTCGGGCAGCCCGTGGACGCTCGCGTGCTACATGATCGAAGGCGGCGGATCGTCGAGCTTCGCGCGTGCGAAGGCGCTCGCGCTCGAAGACGCGGCGACGATGCGGCATCTGCTCGATACGCTCGCCGAGTCGGTCGCGCGCTATCTCGCGGCGCAGGCCGCGGCGGGCGCGCAAGCGCTGATGGTGTTCGATACCTGGGGCGGCCTGCTCGCGCCGCCGATGTTCCGCGAGTTCTCGTTGCGCCCGCTGGCCGCGATCGTCGCCCGCCTGAAGGCGGACCCGGCCACGCGCGACGTGCCACTGATCCTGTTCTCGAAAGGCGCGAACGGCCATCTCGAGGCGCTCGCGGACACCGGCTGCGACGCGCTCGGCGTCGACTGGACGATCGACCTCGCCGAGGCGCGCGCGCGCGTCGGCACGCGCGTCGCCTTGCAGGGCAATCTCGACCCGGCCGTGCTCGCCGCGTCGCCAGAGACGATCCGCGCACAGGCGCGCAAGGTGCTCGATGCGTACGCCGGCGCGCCGGGCCACGTGTTCAACCTCGGCCACGGCATCACGCCCGACATCGACCCCGCGCACGTGGCCGCGCTCGTCGACGAAGTGCACGCGTATCGCGCACGGGGCTGAGAAAGCGGAAAAGCCTGAAACACGGAGCACACGGAGCACACCGAGGAAAAGCTTTCCCGTCCTGCTTTCTCCGTGTGCTCCGTGTTTCAATCTTCGGCTTTCGGCTTTCGGCTTCGCGACGCCGGCGGCAGGCGCGGGCTAGCGGTACGACCGGCCCCAGGGTTTCTTGATGCGGCCCATCAGCGACGGCGCTGGGGCGGCTGGCTCGTGGCGCCGCGCGCGAGGCTGCCACTCGATGTTGCCGATCGCGTCGTAGGCATTGACGAGGTTGAACACTTCGGCCATCGGCGCGGCGGCGGTCGCGGCGATCTCGTGCAGGCGCGCGGGCTGCAACATCGCCGATGCGATGCGGAAATAGCGGCCGAGATCCTTGTCGATCTCGATCCAGTGCTTGATCTTGTAGGTGCCGCCCGGGTCGAGGTGCTTGGCGAGGTGGCCATCGGACTGCACGAGAACCTGCAGCCAGACCAGCCGCGAGTACGCATGCGACTGCTGTTCGGCCCGCACGTCGGCGAGTTCCGCGCCGGTCAGCGGCTGCCAGTCGCACAGCCGCCATTTCGCGCGGCAATACGGCTCCAGCGCGCCGAGCGCAGCCGGCGAATGGGCGACCTTGTTCTTCGGATCGAGCACGAGCGGCGGCGCGCCGGCGAGCGCGAAGCGCGCCGGCATCGTCAGCAGCTGGCCCTCGAGGAATTCGCGCAGCTCGCGCGGCGCGGTGTCCGCGAGCATGCTTTCGCGCGTCGCGTACTTGCGCGCGGGCTCCGCGGGCGCCGCCCGCGGCGCGGGCGCATCGCGGCCGACGAGATCGCGCAGTTCGAGCGGCTGCGGCTGGAGCGCCGCATCGAGCCCGCTGGCCGGCAGTTCGGGCTCGTTCGGCGGCGCGTCCGCGCGCTGCGACGCTTCGCCGAGATCGCGCGTGTAGAAGTCCTCGGTGTGCGCGCCGATGTCCGCGCGCGCGACCGCCGGCGTCGCCGCCTGCTTGAGCACTTCGATCACGTTCGCGCGCATGAGCGGGCGCCGCAGCACGAGGTCGGCGCCTTCGACCGGGCGATCGCTGAACACCGCGCAGCGCACGCCGGCGCCCTGCGCGCGCGTGCGCGCCATCTGGCCGCCGAACGAGTCGGGATCGACGACGATGAGGTCGGCGCTGTCCTCGTCGCCCCAGCGCCAGGTCTGGCCGATCTCTTCCGCGCATTTGCGCAGCAGCAGGCGCAGGTGCGCGACCTCCTGCTCCGATACCCCGACGACCGCAATGGTCCTGCTGTTGCTCACGTGCCCGCGTGCCCCCGCACCGATGCCCTCGACCCACCGCATCCTACGCGGCAATTCGCCGCGCACACAATCGACCGCACGCCCGCCGGTCGCGTCATCCGACCGCTCGTGCGAGGCGCGCGCTCGTTCAGGACCGGGGGCGCGTCTTGCCCGTCCGTTTGCGCGCGCCGGCCGGTTTGCGCTTGGGCTTGAGCAGGGTGCCGCTGCAACGCGGCGCACCGCAGCGGCAGGCCCAGATCGCCTTCAGGCGCGGCGTCAGACGTTCGTCGAGGACGATGCCGTAATCATAGGTGAGCTCCTCGCCCGCGCGCAGCGGACGCAGGGTCTCGATGAGCACGCGGTCCTTGCGCGGGTCGCCGCCCTCGTCCTCCTCGAGCAACGCGCGGCAGTTCGGCTTGCAGCTGTGGTTGATCCAGCGCGCGATATTGCCTTCGCTGTTCGCATCGATGACGTATTTGTCGTTGAGCGTGAACAGGAACGTGTGGCCGCTGTCGCTCGTGTTGGCGTAGAGGCGATCCGCCTGGGCGTGGGTGAGGCGCTTGCCCCGGTACTCGATCAGCTCGACCCCTTTCGGGATGTCGACGAGGGCGAAGACGCCGTTGCCGTGGATCGGCGAGCGGCGGGCGGCGATGCGTCTGGACATGCGATGTTCGGCAACGGTCGGAAGTGGAACGCGCATCATAGCGCGGCGCGCGCACGCGCAGGCGGCGACGCCGTGCTAGCGTGCGCCGATCGAATTCAGCGGACACCGCCATGCGTCACGCCGTCCTCCTCGCCGCCGCCCTGCTCGCCGGATCCTGCAACGTCGCGTCGGCGCGGCATTCGCACGCGCCGAGGACGCCGCAGGCGCAGGCGACGGACCTCGCTGGTCGCTACGACTACTACGTGATGGCGTTGTCGTGGTCGCCGACGTTCTGCCGCATGCATCCCGACGAGGAGGAGCAATGCGGCCGCAAGGGCTACGGCTTCGTGCTGCATGGCCTGTGGCCGCAGTACGAAGGCGGCGGAGGGCCGCAGCGCTGCCGCACGGAGGCGACGCCCGACCGCCGCACGGTCGAGGCGACGCTCGCGTTCATGCCGAGCCGGCGATTGATCCGGCACGAATGGCAGGCCCACGGCAGCTGCAGCGGCCTCGAGCCGTCCGCGTATTTCAGGCTCGCCGACCGCGCCTTCGCGGCGGTGCAGGTGCCGTCCGAACTGAAGGCGCCGTCGCGCGACGCGTCGATGCGCGCCACCGACCTGCGGCGCGCACTCGAACGCGCCAATCCCGGACTCAGCGACGGCATGCTGAGCCTGCACTGCAGCCAGGGCGAACTGGTCGAGGTGCGCGTCTGCCTCGACAAGGACCTTGCCCCGCGCCGCTGCGGCAAGCGCATGCGCACGGGCTGCCCGGTGGCGGCGCCGTTCACGATCCCCGCGTCGCGCTGAGGGCGTCGCAGCGGACCGCCACGGAATCGGCCTGGCGCCGTTGCGGCGCGGCGTCGACGACCCGCCGCCGGCGACCGACCGCCGCACGCCCTCGCGTCGGCGCGGGTATGCTTGCGCGACGATGCCTGCGACCGACCGCCCATGACCCTGTTGCGCCCGCGTCTGCGCGGCCTCGTGGTCAAGCTCGCATTGTTCTATGCGCTGCTCGCGCTGCCGACGCTCGTGCTGGTCGAGGCGGTGATCCTCTCGCACGAATTCCAGCGGCTCAAGCACGGGCTCGCCGCGGGCAGCCTCGAGCGCGCGGCGGACGCGGGCGCGCGCGAACTCGGCGAGCGCTGGCAGCCGCTGCGCGATCCGAACGACGACCGCAACGCCGGACTGCAGGCCTGGCTCGATGGCTGGGTGTTGCGGCTGCAGCAGCCGCGCGGCGGTCTCACGCCCGATGCGTCCTACCTGCTGCTCGAACTGTCGGAGCAACCGGTCGGCGCGGCCGTGTTCGACGCTGCAGGCCACGCGCTCGTCGCTTCGCCCGCGCGCGGCGCGATCGTCGTGCCGCCATCGGCCGACGAGCGCGCGCGCTCCGCGGCCGCCACGACCGCGATCGCGCTGCGCGGCACCGATGCCGGCTACCGTGTGCGCCGCGCACTGGCGCCGCTGCGCGACGCCGACGGCACCACGGTCGGCTGGCTCGCGCTCGAACTGCGCCTGCCCTCGCCATGGCGGCACCTGCTGTCCGAATCGAGCTTCGAATCGCCGACCGTGTTCGGCTTCCTGCTCGTGTTCGGCATCGCTTCGTCGATCTTCCTCGCCGGCTGGGTCACGCGCCGCCTCAACCGGATCGCCTACGCGGCGAGCGCATGGAGCCGCGGCGAGTTCGCCGACCGCATCGGCGACCGCTCGCGCGACGAACTCGGCGCGCTGTCGACCCTGCTCGACCGCATGGCGCTCGACCTCAAGGGCCTGCTGCGCACGCGCGCGCAGCTCGCGACGCTGGCGGAACGCCAGCGGCTCGCGCGCGACCTGCACGACACGGTCAAGCAGAAGGCGTTCGCGCTGAACCTCCAGCTCGCGACCGCACGGCGCGTCGTCGCCGACGCGCCGGTCGCGGAACGCCTCGAGCAGGCGCAGCGCCTCACCCAGCAGATCCAGCAGGAGCTCGCGCAGATCCTCGACGAACTGCGCGCGTCCGATGCCGAGCTGCCGTTCGCCGAACGGCTGCGCACGCGCGTGGTCGAGTGGTCGCACCTGAGCGGGATCGCGGTGCATTCGGCGCTCGACGACGTGCCGCCGCAGGCGGCCGTCGTGGAGGAGTCGCTGCTGCGCATCGTCGACGAGGCGTTGTCGAACGTGCTGCGCCACAGCGGTGCGAACCGGGTCGAGGTCGCGCTCGCGCGGCGCCAGGATCGGATCGAACTCGTGATCGCCGACAACGGCCGCGGCGCACCGCAGGCGCCCGCCGCGGGCATGGGGCTGCGCAACCTGCGCGAGCGCGCGTTGCTGCTGCCGGGGGGACGCCTGGACCTGGCCGCACGCCCCGACGGCGGCCTGAGGGTTGCCGTCAGCTTCGCCGTGGTGGAGACTGCGGAGCAATGAACGCTCCCATTCGCATCGTCATCGCCGACGACCACGTGCTGGTCCGGCAAGGTATCCGCGCCTTCCTCGAGACCCATGCGGATCTCTCGATCGTCGGCGAGGCCGAGAACGGCGGCGACGCCATCCGCCTGTGCCGCGAGAAATCGCCGCAGGTCGCGCTCGTGGATCTCGTCATGCCCGGCGGCGGCATCGAGACGACGCGCCTGATCCGCGAGCAGAATCCGGACACCCAGGTCGTGCTGCTGACGTCGTTCGAGGACGCCCAGCAGATCGTCCAGGCCGTGCGCGCGGGCGCACTGTCGTGCCTGCTCAAGGACGTCGATGCCGATGCGCTCGCCGAAGCGGTTCGCAAGGCGGCGCGCGGCGAAGCCGTGCTGCACCAGCGCGTCGCGGCGCGACTGATGGAACTGCTGCGCCAGGAAAGCGAGCCGGGCGCGGAAATGCTCGATTCGCTGAGCCAGCGCGAGCGCGAGGTGCTCGCGCTGATCGCCGAGGGACTCAACAACCAGCAGATCGCCGAGCGGCTCGGCATCGGCGAGAAGACGGTCAAGACGCACGTGAGCAACGTGCTCGGCAAGCTCGACGTCAGCGACCGCACGCAGGCGGCCGTGTACGCGTGGAAGAGCGGCCTGAAGCAGCGGGCGCCGCACTGACGCCCGACGACCCGGCGGCCTCGTTCACTCCGGCTCCGGTTCGTCCGGCGCATCGCTTTCGCGCGGCGCTTGCGCGCCCTCGTCCGCGGGCGCGTCGCGCGCGGAGTCGAGCAGCGCTTCGTCGATGCGCTTGCGCCGGCGGCGACGCAGTTCGCTCGCGATCAGTTCCTCCGCGATGCGGCGACGCAGGTCGTTGCGGCGGCTGTCTTCGTCGCGGGTGTCGCTCACTGGAAATCGCTCATCGTCATCGCGCCCCTGTTCGCGATCGCGGATGGCCGGCCTGCCTGTCGGCCCCGCGCGCCGACGATAAGGCGCGCGCACGCCGTTGGGCGCGATCGCGCGCGGGAATCCCCCTCGCGGGCTGCGGGGAAAATCCCTCGCGCGCGTCCGACGACGAGCGTTCCGCCGGTTACGCGCTAGACTCGGGCGCGAACCCCGACCGCTTGCCCGAGCGCGGGTTCGAGGGGGCCTGATGAACGTCCGACCGTTTCGCCGTCCCGCATGCGCACTGCTGCTGCTCGCGGCCGTGCTCGGCGTGCGCGCGGCGAGCGCGCAGGTCGACGTCGAAGTGATCGGCGACACCGCGCATGCGACGATCCTGCTCGAAGACGCACTCGGCACGCAGTACGACGCCGAAGTCACGATCGTGTTCGATACGCCGGTGAACCTCAGCCCGCAGAGCCTCAATCTCGGCGCGGAACTGTTCGACCCGGACGATGCGCCGGCGATCACCGACCACCTGCCCACCGGGTTGAGCATCGATCCGGCGTTCCCGATGCTCATCACCGTGGAGCCGCCGGGCACGCCGGCGCTGTTCGCGAGCGGCTTCGAACCCTCCGAGGACGGCACCGGCGTACTGTCGTTCCGCAACACGTACGATATCGAGGTGCACACGCACCGGCTGGCCTACGAGCCCAACAGCAAGTACCGGCTGCTCAAGGCGCCGATCGGCGACAAATTCGCCGACGTCACGGAGGACGTGCTCAAGGGCAGCGCGCGGGCGCGCGGGCGCGGCGGTGCGTTCTCGCAGTTCGTCGTCGGTTCCGACGCGAACAACAGCGGTCTCGGCGAAGTGCTCGTGGTGATCCTGCCGAAGTCGACCGCACTGACCCTGCGCCTGACCACGGCGATCCTCGACAACCTGCTGCGCGGCGAACTCACCGCGCTGCTCACCAACGTGATTGCCGCGATCGGCACCGCGGTACTCGATCCCGTGCTCGGCTGCACGAATGCGATCGCGCCGCTCGACGATCTCATCGCCGACATCGAGGCGCATGCGGGCATCGACATCGCCAACCTCTGGCGCGGCCAGCGCGACGTGGTCAACGATGCGGGCGAGCTCTCGAGCCTTGCGCGCACCTTGCGCTTCAGCCTGCTGCGTTGCGCCAGCGGTTCGTGACCGCTCCATGCCGGCGCGCCTGACCGCCTACCCGCCCGACGGCGCCGCGCTCGTGCGCGTGGTCGAGGAAGGCACGACGTACCGCGTCGGCCGCGCGAGCGCCTGCGAACTGCGCATCGAGCATGCATCGGTGTCGCGCTTCCACGCCGAACTGGAACGGCGCGGCGACGCGTGGGTGCTGTCCGACACCGGCAGCAAGAACGGCCTGCGCGTCGACGGTCACATGGTGCGCAGCGCCGAACTCGCGGGCTCGACGTGGTTTTCGGTCGGCGACGTGCAATGCTCGTTCGAGCCGATCGACGCCGCCGCGGCCGCCGCGCATCGCACGGCCGGCCTCAGCCGGCGCGAGGTGTCGCGCGCGCTGTCGTCGCAACTGCAGCAACCGAACGTCGGCATGAGCACGCTGATCCCGCAGATGCTCGACATGGTGCTGCAACTCTCGGGGCTCGATCGCGGTTTCGTGCTGTACGCCGACTCCGGACAACCGCTGCGCGTGCATGCGAGCCGCGCGCTGCGCCTCGCCGATCTCTCGGGCGACCGCTTCGCCGGCAGCGCGTCGGCAGTCGAGCGCGCGCTCGCGAGCCGCAAGTCGGTCGTGTGCTGCGATACCTCCGACTCGCCGTGGCTCGCGCAGCGGCCGAGCGTGCGACTCGGCGGCATCCGCGCCGTCATCTGCACGCCGTTGCTCATGCAGGACGGTTCCACCGGCGCGATCTACGCCGACAGCCGCACGCCCGGACCGCCGGTCACCGAACTCGACCTCGAGCTGGTCGAGAACATCGCCGGCGCGGCCGCGACCGCACTCGAGGCCGCGCGCCTGCGCGATCGCATTTCCGGCCTCATCGACGCACTGCCGGACGGCGACGCGCCGCTGTGGGAAGAACTGCGCAAGGTATCGGCGTAGAAAAAGCGTTCCCGTCTGGGCGGCGCGCGGCTTCCGCGCTATCGTGGGCGCGTGAACGCCAGCCCGAACGAGGACCTGCCCAGCGACGCGTCGGCGACGCTCACCGGCTTTTTCGCCGCGAGCGAGCTGCGCGCGGGCGACGTGCTCGGCGGCCGCTTCCGCATCGAGCAGATGATCGGCATCGGCGGCATGGGCGTCGTCTACCGCGCGCACGACCTCTCGCTCGACATCGACGTCGCCCTCAAGCTGCTACGCCCCGACCTCGCGCGCCGGCCGGAAGCGTTCGGCAACTTCCGCCAGGAACTGCTGCTCGCGCGCCAGGTGTCCAGTCCGCACGTGGTGCGCATCCACGACATCGCCGAGCACGACGGCCGCTGGTTCATCAGCATGGACTACATCGCCGGCGAGTCGCTCGAGCGCCGCCTCGACCGCGTGCGCAAGCTCGCGCCGGAGCAGGCGCTCGCGATCGTGCGCGGGCTGCTCGAGGGACTCTCGGCAGCGCACCTGCGCGGCGTCGTGCACCGCGACCTCAAGCCCGCGAACGTGCTGCTCGGCGACGGCGACCACGCCTACATCACCGACTTCGGCGTCGCGCGCATCCTCGGCGCGACCGGCATGACCCAGACCGGCATGATCGTCGGCACGCCGGAATACCTTTCGCCGGAACAGGCGCGCGGCGCGCCGATCGACGCGCGGAGCGACCTGTACGCGGTGGGGCTCATGCTGTACGAGATGCTCGCCGGCGAGTTGCCGTTTTCCGGCGGCACGCCCGCCGAAGCCGTCGTGCAGCGCCTGCTGCGACCGCCGCCGTCGCTCGCGAAGGCGCGGCCCGACCTGCCCGGCTGGCTGCACGCGTTCGGCGAACGCCTGCTCAAGGTCAATCCCGCGCATCGCTTCGCGTCCGCGCGCGACGCGCTGCGCGCGCTCGAAGCGAAGCGCGTGCCGCGGCCGCCGCTCGATCGGCGCGTGCTGCTGTCCGCCACGCTCGCGCTGCTCGCGTGCGTTGCCGCGGGCGCCTGGCTCTGGCGGTATCCATATGCGCCCGCGCCCGCGGCAACCGTCGCGCCCGCGGTTTCGCGCGTCGGCGTGCTGCCGCTGTTCGCGCCCGCGGGCGACGCGGAACTCACGGCGGTCGCGCGCGGGCTCGACGAACATCTCGCGACCTGGCTGCGCGGCGACACGGGCATCGCGTCGATCCCGCGCCGACGCGTGCTCGATGCGCTCGCGCGCGTCGCACCCGACCAGCCGCGCGAGGTGCTGCTGCGCCGCCTTGCCGACGTCGCAGGCGCGGCCAACGCGACGCGCCTCGTGCACGGCATGCTCGCGCGCGAGGCGCAGGGGTTGCGCCTGCAGCTGTGGTCGGGCGATCCGGTCTCACCGCGGGGCGAGCCGGTCGTCGACGTACGAGGCGCCACGCCGGCCGAACTGTTCACGGCGTATCGCGAGGCGACGGCGAAGTGGTTCGCCGCGTCGAAACTGGACGCGGGCAGCGCGCCGGCGCTGTCGCCGGACGCACTCGTCGCATTCGGTGGCGCACTCACCGCGCTCGACCGCAGCGAACCGGCACCCGCCGCGACGTCGCTCGCCGAACTCGCTGCCAGGGATCCCGCGAGCGCGCTCGTCGCGCGTGCGCTGCTCGACGCCCAAACCGCGGCCCGGCAGCAACTGCCGGCCGACAATACGCGCGCCGCGGTGCTGCAGCGCTTCGCCCCCGACGACAGCGCGCTCGGGCGGGAACTGCGCCTGCGCGCGCTCGACGACCCGACCAAGGCGCGTGCCCTGCTCGACGAATCGCTGCGTGCGTTCCCGCACGATCCGTCGCTCGCGCTGCTCGATGCCGAGACGCTCGCGGCCGATGGCGACGGCGCCGGCGCCCTTGCCGCGCTGCGCCGCTACGTGAGGGACGACGACCAGGATGCGCGCGCGTGGTTCCTGCTCGGCCGCACCTCGATCCAGCAGGGCGAGGCGCAGCCCGCGGTCGACGAGTACCTCGTGCGCGCGCTCGTGCTCGATACGCGCTCGCGCGACGCCGCCGCCGAGGCGGAGGTGCGCAACGCGCTCGGCATCGGCTACGAGCGACTCGGCCAGCTCGACGCCGCGGCCGAGCAGTACGCACGCGCCGCGACGACGCGCGAACGGCTCGGCGACACGCTCGGCCTGAGCAAGACCTTGCGCAACCTCGCGATCGTGCAGGCGGAGCGCGGCGAACGCGATGCCGCCGAACGCACGCTCGATCGCGTCAAGGGCATGCTCGAGCAGATCGGCGACCGTGCGAGCCTCGCCGATCTCGCCAACGATCGCGGCGTGATCGCGGAGGAGCGCGGCGACGACGCGGCCGCGCTCGCCGCCTATCGCGAGGCGCTCGCATTGCGCCAGCAGCTCGACCTGCCCGACCTCGTCGCCGAGAGCCTCAACAACGTCGGCTTCAGTTCGTTCCGCCTCGGCCAGTTCGACAACGCGCTCGTGTACTGGCAACAGGCCGAGGCGAAGTATCGCAAGCTCGACGACAACAACGGGCTGCTGCGCGTCGAGCAGAGCATCGGCCTGCTCGACATCGCACGCGGGCACTTCGCCGCCGCGCGCGAGCGCCTGCAGAAGACCCTGCGCGACGCCGAAGACCGCCAGCTCGGCGAAGAAGCGTCCGCGGCGCACCTCGACCTCGGAGAGTTGTCGCTGGCCGAGGGTCGCTGGGCCGACGGACTCGCGCACGCCGCGCGCGCGGAGCAGATCGCCGAACGCCGCTCCGACCAGCGCATGCGGATCGAAGCGGCCCTGCTGCAAGCCCGACTCGCGAGCGCGCTCGGCGACGACGCCGCGACCGATGCCGCGCTCGCGAAGGTTCCGCCCGATCGCGCGAACGCCGACCAGCGCGCGATGCGCCTGCTCGTCGAGGCGGTGCAGCGCCAGGATCGCGACGATTTCGCGGGCGCCGCGGCCAAGCTCGACGAGGCGGCGACCGCGGCGGCGCAGGCGCACAGCGGCAAGGTCGCGGTCGAGGTGCTCCTGCGGCGCGTGCGCCTCGCGTTCGCGATGCCCGGCAAGGCCACGCGCGCGGCGCAGCCGCTCGCGGCGCTGCGCGCCGATCCCGCACAACTGGCCGAAGCGTCGACCCGGCTCGCCTGGCTCGAGTTCGAGATCGGCGCCGCGCTGCAGGCCGGCGATCGCGCCGGCGCCGCGCGGCGGTACCGCGAAGCGCTGCCGCTGCTCAAGGACGCCGACCGCGCGGCGGGTGCCTACTTCATCCATGCGCTCGGCGCCCGCGCGTTCCCACCCGCCGCCGCCGAAGCCACCGCAGCGACCGCCGCAGCGGCCGTCGCGCGCGCGGAACTTCTCGGCGACGCGCCCGAGGCCGCACGCGCGCAACTGGAACGGCGCATCGAGCGGCGCCTGCGCGAGGAGGGCGGCGATGCGACCTGACCCGCCCTCGCCCGCCGACGTGCGCGCGCAGCTCACCGAACTGCTGCAGGCGCACCAGGCGCTGACCGAACGGCTGCGCGAGGGGCAGGCGTCGTTCCAGCGGATCGCGCGTTCGGTCTGGCGCGTGCAGGAAGAGGAGCGCAGCCGTTTCGCGCGCGAGCTGCACGACGGCGTCGGCCACAACCTCACCGCGATGCTGCACCTGATCAAGGAGGCGCTCGCCGCATTGCCGGACGACGAGCGCTGCCGCCGCGCGCGCGACGAACTCGCCCATGCGCAGTCGATCGGCGACGCGACCCTGCACGACACGCGCGCGCTGTCGCGCCTGCTGCGGCCGCAGATCCTCGACGATCTCGGCCTCGAGCCCGCGTTGCGCTGGCTTGCGCGCTCGTTCTCCGAAACGCACGGCGTCGATACCCGGCTCGACTATCACGCGTCGCCGTCGGGCATCGACGCCGACCGCTCGACCCTGGTATTCCGCCTCGTGCAGGAAGCGCTCGCGAACGCCGCGAGGCATGCCTCGGCGCGGCGGGTCGAGATCGCCTTCGACGGCCGCGGCGAGCGTGCGACATTGTGCGTGCGCGACGACGGCGCCGGCTGCGACATCGAAGCCGCGCTCGCGCGCGGGCGCCACGGCAGCAGCAGCGGCCTCGGCGGCATGCGCGACCGCGTGCGCCTGTTCGGCGGTACGCTGAAGTTCGAATCCACGCCGGGTGCCGGCTTCGGCATGTCGGTGCATTTCCCGCTATCGGATGCCTCCCCGGGAGCGAGTCCATGATCCGCCTGTTGATTGCCGATGATCACACCGTTTTGCGCGAATGCCTCGTCGCGATGCTGCGAGCGAGTGGCGACTGCGTCGTCGTCGGCGAAGCCGGCGACGGCATCAGTGCAGTCGAGCAGGCACTCGCGCTCAAACCCGACATCGCGGTCATCGACATCTCGATGCCGCGCCTGTCGGGCATCGACGTCGTGCGCCGCCTGACCGAGGAACTGCCGCGCACGAAGGTACTCGTCCTGACGATGCACGAGGAGGACGAATACGCGGTGCAGGTCGTGCGCGCGGGCGCTTCGGGCTACCTCGTGAAGAACACCGCGACCAACGAATTGCTGACCGCGATCCGCACGATCGCCGCGGGCGGCGTCTATTTCGGCCCCTATGCGACCAAGATCCTCGCCAGCCAGCTCAAGCATCCGCAACCGGAGGATCCGTACGGCGCACTGTCCGACCGCGAGCGCGAGGTGCTGCACCTCGTCGTCGATGGCCTCACGATCAAGGAGATCGCGAACAAGCTCGACATCAGCGCGAAGGCGGCCGAGAACCGGCGCAGCCGCGTGCTCGCGAAGCTCGGCGTGCGCAACAGCGCCGAGCTCGTGCGCTACGCGGTCCGCAAGCGCATCGTCGAGTGACGAGCGCTACGCGGGCGCGCGAGCCACCTACCCGGCGGGTCCGGCGCGCTTGGCGAGCACGACCTGCGTCTTCACGTGCGCGTAGCCCGCGCGGTCGTAGAAGCGATGGGCTCGTTCGCGCTCGACGCGGCTGCGCACGCGCACGCGCGCGCAGCCGTGGGCGAACGACCACGCCTCCGCCGCCGCGACGAGCGCAGCGCCGACGCCGCGGCCGCGCGCGTCTTCGCGCACGACGAGGCCGAGGATCTCGCCTTCGGCGTCGCTGGTCAGCGAGACGTTCTGGCCTACGTGCAGCCAGCCGACGAGCGTACCCGCCGCGTCTTCCGCGACGAGCACGCAACCCTGTCCCGCCGCTTCGATCGCGGCGAGGCGCGAGACGATCTGCTGTCGCGTCGCCGGGTAGCCGAGCTCGCCACAGAGTGCGGCGATGCCGCCTGCATCGTAGGTGCGCGCCGCGCGTACGGTCGTGGTCATGGCAGCCTCCTTTCGCACCAGTTTGCCGTGCGTCTCGGCGCGAGCCCGGGCACGCGATGGCGCCGATGCGTCAACGCCGTGCCCGCTCGCAGGCGCCGTGCGCCGTGCGCGGCGTCCTAGGCGATCGTGGGTCGAGCCGAAGCACAAGACTGAAACACGAAGGACACGAAGGATGAACGAAGAGCCGAATAGGGCAAAAGCTTGAAACACGGAGCACACAGAGCACACGAAGAAAGCGAAGAGCGAATCAGCAAAAAAGATCTCCTCCGTGTGCTCTGTGTGCTCCGTGTTTCAATCTCTGGCTTTGTCTTTACTTCGTGTCCGCAGTGTCCTTCGTGTTTCAGTCTTTACGCTCTGCGACTCCGCCAGAAACCCGCATCAGTCGCAGCAGCCGGCCTCGCCCTTGACCGTGTGGGCGTGGCTCGCGGCGACGCCGCGCGTGAGGCCCTGGCTGCTCGCGGCGTAATGGTCGGCGACGACCCGTGCGACGCACATCGACATGCGCTTGCCGGTCGGCACGTGCAGGAATTCGTTCGGGCCGTGCGCATTCGAGTGCGGGCCGAGCACGCCCGTGATGAGGAACTGCGCGCCGGGGAACTTCTCGCCGAGCATGCCCATGAACGGGATCGAGCCGCCTTCGCCGTTGTAGGCGACCGGCGCGCCGAAGAACTGCTGCGACGCCGCTTCGACCGCGGATTCGAGCCACGGCGCGAGCGCGGGCGCTTCCCAGCCGCTGCCCGCCTTCTCGAGATCGAACGTGACCTTCGCGCCGTACGGCGGATCGCTCTCGAGCAGGCGCTTGAGGAACTCGCCGCCCTTCGCTGCATCGAGCGTCGGCGGTACGCGCAGCGAAAGCTTCACCGCGGTGTACGGGCGCAACACGTTGCCGGCCGAATCGAGCGGCGGCAACCCGGCCACGCCGGTGACCGACAGCGCGGGGCGCCAGGTGCGGTTGAGCACGAGCTCGGCGAGGTCCGCGTTCATCGGCTGCATGCCGTCGACGAGCGGAAACTTCGCGTACACCGCGTCGCCGAGGATCTGCGCGGTGCGTTGCGCCTGCGCCACGCGCTGCGCCGGAATCTCGACGTGCAGCTCCTGCGGCTTGATGCGTCCGCTCGTCTCGTCCTCGAGGCGCGACAGCACCTGGCGCAGGATGCGGAAGCTCGACGCGACCACGCCCGAAGCGTCGCCCGAATGCACGCCTTC
>DASTSE010000458.1:0-3391 GCA_035760865.1 Dokdonella sp. | reverse complement strand
GGACGTTACGAAGGCGTGGACGAACGGTTTCTCGAGCGCGGGGTCGACGAAGAGATTTCCGTCGGCGACTACGTGCTCTCGGGCGGCGAACTCGCTGCGGCGATCGTGATCGATGCGGTCGGACGCCTGCAGCAGGGAGTGCTGAACGATGCCATGTCGGCCGAACAGGATTCGTTCTCGAACGGCCTGCTCGACTGCCCGCACTACACGCGACCCGAGCATCACGAATGGGGCGACGTGCCGGCGGTGCTGACATCGGGCGACCACGCGGCGATCGCGCGCTGGCGCCTGAAGCAGTCGCTGGGTCGCACCTGGCTGCGACGGCCCGACCTGCTCGCGCGGGTCGAGCTGGACAAGAAGTCCCGCGCGTTGCTGGTCGAGTTCCAGCGCGAGCACGAACAAGGCACGCCGGACCGCGAATCCGGTGAATGAAGGCGGCGGGCCAGTCCGGCGTCGACGAAAAAGAAATCAGACCAGAGTGGTGAGTGTCATGAACCTGATCCAGCAATTCGAAGCCGCCCAGATGACCCGCACGCTGCCGGAGTTCAGCCCGGGCGATACCGTGATCGTCAACGTGAAGGTCAAGGAAGGCAACCGCGAGCGCGTGCAGGCCTACGAAGGCGTCGTCATCGCGCGCAAGAACGCGGGCCTGAACTCGGCGTTCACCGTGCGCAAGATTTCGCACGGCACCGGCGTCGAACGCGTGTTCCAGTCGCACAGCCCGTCGATCGACTCGGTCGTCGTGAAGCGTCGCGGCAAGGTGCGCGGCGCGAAGCTGTACTACCTGCGCGGTCTCGAGGGCAAGGCGGCGCGTATCCGCGAGGATCTGTCCGCGCACGCGAAGAAGGAAGACTGACGCAGCACTACATACCGTCTTGGAGCATACGAGTCGCGTCTGTGCTCCTCGTCAGAGCGGCCGTCGGCAACGACGGCCGCTTTTTTGTGTGGCTTTTGCGATCGTCCGTGATCGCTGCTCGACGAAGCGCTGCAGCGTTCGTGATTGCCGGCGGGTCCTGACGTCCAGAGCGGCCATCCCTGGCCGCACTTTTCAGGAAGAGCCCCTCTTTGTGGCCTCCGGTGGATTGCCGGCACCGCCATCGTCGGTAGGGCGGTACGCGCGCAGCGCGTGCCGCCGCACCTCCGCGCGGCGTTCGATCGGCGCCGACGGGCAGGGCGGATCAAGCCGTGTAGGGCGGGTACGCACGAAGTGCGTGCCGCCGCACGCTCGCGCGTTTTCGCGACGCGTCCTTGAACGATTCCGGCGCCGCCACCATTCTCGGGCGCAGCCAGATCTACGGAGGGAATCCGCATGTCCACCGCCACCGAAACCCGTGCCTTCGAGGCCGAGGTCTCGCAAGTCCTGCACCTCGTCACGCACTCGCTCTACTCGCACAAGGAAATCTTCCTGCGCGAGCTCGTCTCGAACGCGTCCGACGCGTGCGACAAGTTGCGTTTCGCCGCCCTGTCCGATGCCTCGTTGACCGCCGACGACAGCGAACTGCGCATCGAGGTCTCGTGGGACAAGGACTCGCGCACGCTGACGATCCGCGACAATGGCATCGGCATGAGCCGCGAGGAAGTGATCGAGAACATCGGCACGATCGCGCGCTCGGGCACGCGGCGTTTCCTCGAATCGCTTTCGGGCGACGCACGCAAGGACACGCAGTTGATCGGCCAGTTCGGCGTAGGCTTCTACTCCGCGTTCATCGTCGCCGATCGCGTCACGCTGTTTACACGCAAGGCCGGGTCGCCGCCGGGCGAGGGCGTGCGCTGGGAGTCGTCCGGCAGCGGTGACTATACGATCGAAGCCGTCGACGAGGCGCGCCGCGGCACGACCGTGACGCTGCACCTCAAGCAGGACGAAGCCGAGTTCCTCGACGGCTGGAGGCTGCGCGACCTCATCAAGCGCTACTCCGACCATGTCGCGTTCCCGATCCGCGTGCCGGTGGAGAAGGACGGCAAGCCGTCGGACGAATGGGAGACGGTCAACCACGCCGCGGCACTGTGGACGCGCCCGAAGGGCGAGATCGCCGACGAGGAGTACCAGGCGTTCTACAAGTCGCTGTCGCACGATTTCAACGATGCGCTCGCTTGGGCGCACAATCGCGTCGAGGGCTCGCAGAGCTACACTTCGCTGCTGTACGTGCCGGAAAAGCAACCGTTCGACGCGGTGTTCAGCGGGCGCGACGAGCGCCACGGGCTGAAGCTGTACATCCGCCGCGTGTTCATCATGGATGCGAGCGAGCAGCTGCTGCCGGCCTACCTGCGCTTCGTGCGCGGCGTGGTCGATTCCGACGACCTGCCGCTGAACGTGAGTCGCGAGATCCTGCAGGAGAATCGCCTCGTCGCGCAGATCCGCAGCGCGTGCGTCAAGCGCACGCTCGACCTGCTCGAGAAGGTCGCCAAGGACGAGCCGGCCAAGTACCAGCAGTTCACCAACGCATTCGGCAACGTGCTCAAGGAGGGCGTGGCCGAGGACGGCGCGAACCGCGAGCGCATCGCGAAGCTGCTGCGCTTCGCCTCGACGCATGGCGACGATGCGCAGAAGAACGTCTCGCTCGACGACTACATCGGCCGCATGCAGGCGGGGCAGGACGTGATCTGGTACGTCACGGCCGATACGCACGCGGCGGCCAAGGGCAGTCCGCAGATCGAATCGCTGCGCGCGCGTGGCATCGAAGTGCTGCTGCTCAGCGACCGCATCGACGAATGGATGATCGGCTATCTCGGCGAGTACGCCGGCAAGAAGCTGCGCAATGCCGCGAAGGGCGAGCTCGAAGCCGCCGATGGCACCGACGCCGAGCAGCGCAAGCAGGCGGAAGAAGCGGCGAAACCGACGCTCGACAAGCTCGCCGGCGTGCTCGGCGACGCGGTCGAACAGGTACGCGTGAGCCATCGCCTGACCGGCTCTCCGAGCTGCATCGTGCTCGGCGAGTACGACATGGCGTTGCACATGCAGCGCCTGCTGCGCGAAGCCGGCCACGAGGTTCCCGCGAGCAAGCCGGTGCTCGAGATCAATCCGCAGCATCCGCTCGTGCAGCGATTCGCGGCGGAGTCCGATGCCGCGCGCAGCGAGGATCTCGGGCGGCTGCTGCTGGAGGAGGCGCAGCTCGCCGCGGGCGATCAGCTCGCCGATCCGGCCGCGTTCATCGCGCGCATGAACCGCCTGCTCGCAGGCTGATCGCGGTTCCAAGAAGACAAAACGGCGGCCGGTTCGCACCGGCCGCCGTCGTTCGATCGCCTTCCGTGGCGTGGTGCGTTCCGCTTACGGCGTGAAGCTCGGCGTCAGGGTGACGCCCGAGAACGTCGCGTACGCGCGCACGCGCACGTGGTAGGTGCCCGCGGTCGGCGCGCTGAACGAGCATGTTTCATTGTTGCCGCTCAGGTACGG
>DASTSE010000457.1:0-7990 GCA_035760865.1 Dokdonella sp. | reverse complement strand
ATGTACGGCGGATTCGATGCGACGAGGAGGAAACGCTCGTCGCCGAGCGCGGCGAACCAGTCGCCGTACCCGAACTCGACATTGTCGATGCCGAGCCGCCGTGCGTTCCCGCGAGCGACAGCGAGCGCTTCCGCGCTCGCGTCGGTCGCGACCACGCGCGCGCGCGGCCGCTCGTGCGCGAGCGCGAGCGCGATCGCGCCGGAACCCGTGCCGAGGTCCGCGATCGAGCAGGCTTCGCCGGCCGGCATGCGTTCCAGCGCGAGCTCGACCAGCAGTTCCGTTTCCGCGCGCGGAATCAGCACCGCGGGCGAAACCGCGAGGTCGAACGACCAGAAGCCGCGCCGCCCGAGCAGGTAGGCGACCGGCGCGCCCGTCCGGCGGGCGTCGACGAGTTGCTCGAACGCGTCGACCTGCTCCGCGCCCGGTTCGTGTTCGGGCCATGCGAACAGCCATGCGCGCGTGCGACCGAGCACGTGCGCGAGCAGCAGCTCTGCCTCGCCGCGTGCGTCGTCGCCACCGAGCCTCGCCGCAGCGCTCGCCATCAGGGCACGCACGTCGTTCAGGGGCCGCCCTCCGTCGCGACGACCGCCGGCGGCGAAACCTGCGGCACGTCGACGACCGGTTTCGGCGCCGCGCGCCAGTAGCCCGTGCTGCTCCACGCGTCGAAGCCGCGGCGCAGCCAGCCGACCAGGGCGGTCGCGAGCCACAACGCCCACGCGAGCATCGCGATCTTGTGCATCCACAGCGGCAGGCTGATCGCGCGCGCGACCGGCAACGCATCGGCACTCCGATCCGCGAACCAGCGCAGCGCGTGAGCGTCCGAACCGTTGCCGGCGACCGCCATGTCCGGCGTGCCGAGCAGGCCGGACTGCACCGCGGCGAGCAGGCACAGCAATGCGACGAGGGTGAGGAGTGGCAGGCCGATCTGGCCGAGGTTGAACGCGACCCAGTGGCGCGGCGCCGAGCGCGCACGCAGGTCGAGCGCGAACAGCCACGCGACGACCACGAGCAGGGCGAACCACGAGAACGTCGAGAAGCCGAGCGCGAGCAGCAGCCACTGCCAGGCCGCGAGTGGCGAACGACGCAACCGACCGAGCGCCCACGCGAGCAGCAGCGCGAGCGCGAGTTCGCTCCAGTACAGCACGGCCGGACCGGCTGCAGGCCCGGTCGTCGCGAGCAGCCAGCGATCGCTCGGCAGGTCGATGCCCAGATCGATGTTCGCCGCAGGCAGGCCGAGCGCGATCGCGGGCGTGCGCACCTGGACGCTCGCCGCCACGTCGTCGCGCCAGCGGATTTCGAACGCGTGCGCACCGGGCACGAGCGGCAGGCCGAGCTTGCCGTCCTGCAGTCGCAGGTTGAGCGGCTGGCCGTCGCGGCTGCTGCCGGTCAGTTCGGCGCCCTCCGGCAACGTGATCGCGTGTTCGCCGCCGCGGCTCGCGCGCATGCGCAGGGTCAGCGTGACGTCCGAACCGCGCTGGCCGACGCTGCGCACGAGGGCCACCGCGTCGATCGCGCGCGACGCCCCCTGTGCCGGCTCGGGCCGCATGACCTCGAGTTCGAGCTTCTCGCCCGGCAGCGGATGGAACTCGTAGCGATGCGTGCCGCGCTCGTCCGCAGGCGATGCGGCGACTGCGGGCACGCCGCTGGACTCGAGGTGCCAGCTCGGGCCGACCTGCACGAACCACGTCTCCGCGCGGTCGCCGAGCGGCGGGGCCACGAGCACGAGCTTGCCGGCCTTGTCGAGCTTGCTGTCCCAGCTCGTCGCACGCACGCCGTCGCCGAGCGCGACGACGACGCGCGCATCGTCGACCTTGAACCCCGCACTCGTCACGTGCTCGCCCTCGAGCAGCGGCACGGCGACCGTGAAACCGCCGTCGAGCGGCGCGAGCCGCGTGACCACGGTGGCGACCGACCAGTCGAGGCCGAGGTCGATCGTGCGTTCGACGCGCACGTACGGCGCGAACTGCTGCGTGCTGCCGACGGCCTGCTCGCCGTTCGCTCGTGCGCGCACGAGCGCGAGTGTTCCGGTGAGCAGGTGCGCATCCTCGATGCCGCTCGCCTCCCAGCCGTCGCCGTCGAACGCGACGCGCGGCGGCGCGAGCGGAAAGTCGAGCGAGAGCTTGTCCGCAGCCGCGGCAAACTCGAGTTGGATGCGATGCACGCCACCCGGCACGGCGAGCCAGAGCGCACCGTCGGCACGCGCGACGCCGTCCTGGGCGACGCCGTCGAGCGTCGTGCGACGCAGGTCGAGGTCGCGCGTGCCGTTCGGCAGCGGCAGCGCGCCGCGTTCGAGCGCATGCGCCTCGAGCACGACGCGGATCTCGTCGCCGTGCGCGACGACCTGCGCGTTGGCATACGAGGCGCAGCTCGGCGCGCACTTCGGCGCCTCGGCAAGGCGCGCGCGCAGGCCCGCGAGCAGGTCGCCCGGCGGGAACGCCTGCGCGTGCGCGTGCGGCGCCGCGAGCGCGACGAATGCGACCAACGCCGCCGCGGCCGCTTGCGGCGGCGCTTTCCACGCGCGCACGACCGGCTGCAGCAGGCGCGCGACCAGCCACGCGAGCAGGCCGACGAGCAGAACGCGCAGGATGCGCACGAGCCAGGACGGCGCGATCATCAGACGCATCGTCTGCTCCGGCACCACACGGCCGCTCCAGCCGAGTTCGTAGCGCCGGCCGCGCGTCCAGCCGGGCTCGCCGGCGCCGGTCTGCAGGACGGTCGATTCGCTGTAGCGCTCGATCTTCCGGCTCGCGACGCGGTGCCGGAACACGCCGCCCGCTGCCTGCGCCTTCGCCGGTTCCGCCGGAGGTGGCGGCGGCGCCGCGGGCGCGGAAGCGGGCAGCGGTGCCGTTGCGACGACCGCCTCGTTCTGCATCGTGTCCTCGGCGAGCTTTTCCTCCTCGGAACGCGGCACGGGCGCGATCGCCTGCCGGCGGGCGACGCCGAAGTCGAAATCGATCGCGCGGCCGGCGTCGCCGGCTTCGAGCTGCGGATGCATCGCCATGCGCAGTTGTGCGGCGACGAACGGCAGCGCGGCGAGCGCGAGCAGCACGAGCAGGCCGCGGCGCGCCCATTCGACCACGCGCGCGAGGCGCCCGGCGGGCATCGCGCGCAGCGCGAGCCCGAGGCCGAGCGCGGCGAGCAGCAGCCAGCGCGGCGAGCCGGGTTCCTGGTAGCCGAGCACGACATAGGCGACCGCGACGAGGACGCCGGTCCATCCGAGCAGGCGCCACGCGAGCAGCGCGAGCACCGCGGCGACGAACACGTCGTAGAGCGTCCACGCCGAAACCCAGCTGCCGCGTGCGAAATCCGCACCCGGCGCCGCGAGCAGGCGATAGCCGTCGGGCAGATGCACGGTCGCCGAGATGCCGTCGAAATTGCTTTGCCAGCCCGCGATCGGCCACGCTGCCGATGTCGGCTCGATGCGCACGCCGGCGCCGAGGTCGACGTCACCCGAGCGCCACTCGACCCCCGTGCTGCCCGCCTGCGGGCCACGCGTGACGAGCAGCGGATCGTCGCCCGCCTGCGCGCGTTCGAGCACGAACGGCGGCGCGACGTCGAGGCGCCAGTCGCGCAGCATGCGGCCGCGCACGCGGTCGCGCGCGAACCAGCCGTGGCCGTCGAAATCGAGCCACATCTCGCGCTCGAGGCGCAGTTGGTTGCGCGCGTCGGGGTCCTGGCCGCGCGAGCGCTGCTCGATCGCGAGCGTGGCGCCGTCGCCGAGCGCGAACGCGGGCAGTTGCGACCATTCCGCGGGCACCTGCGCCTGCGCCGGATCGACCGGCAGTTCGCCGCTGGCGACCGTCACGCGCAGCGGCGACGCGGCCGCGTAGCTCCAGATTTCCTGCTGCGGCCAGGGTTCGCCCGGAACGCGCGCCTTCACCGCGTCGACCGGCGCGAGCGCGCGCGCCTCGAGCACGAGCGTGTCGCTTCCCGGCTGCACGCGCACGCGCAATCGGCCATCCGCATCGAGCCGCGCCGGCCACGTGCTCGCGAGCGACAACGGGTCGAAACCGGGCGGCAGTGCCGGACCGAACACCTCTTCGCGCGCCTGCCCCGACACCGCGACCTCGATGCGGGTCGCCAGCAGCGCGGGCACGCCGTCCTCGAGACGGCGGTAGACGCGCACCTGCAGGCTGTCCGCCTCGGGCGCTTCGACCGCGACGCGCCCGAGCGTGACCTCGTCGCCGTCGCGCTGCACCGGCGCGACCGCCTTGCCGTCGATGCTCAGGGCGAGCAAGCCGACGCTTTCGGGCACGCGCAACGTCTGCGGTCGATCCGTCCACGGAATGCGCGCGCGAACCTCGTGGCTGCCCGTGCCGAGGCGCAGTGCAGGCCCCTCGCGGTCGACCACGGCCGCCGGCCGGCCGTCGACGGTGACCTGCTGCGGCCAGTGCCCGGCGTCGCCGGGCAGCGGCACCCAGCTCTCGGCATCGACGCGCCAGCGCTGCACGATGCTCGCGCCCTGCGCGTCCGCCGCGAGCGCGAGCACGCCCGGCCATGCGCACAGGTAATCGCCGGCCTGCGCGCCCGCGTGCCCGGAGATCAGCGGACAGGCGCGGAATTCCTGGTCGTGCATGACCCAGGCTCGCCACGGTTCGAGCACGGCGGGTACGTCGTTCGCGGCGTGCGCGGCGAACGGCAGGCAGAGGGCGAACAGCAGGCGGGCGAACGAACGCATGATCGATCCTTGTGCGAGGGTCCGGAACGCGGCATGCAACGGACCGACGCGCGATCCGGGGTTTGCCGACGCGGCTGCGTCAGTGCACGAGCAGGCGCCAGCCCTGCAGTCCCGACGCGAGCAGGAAGCCGGTCAGGAAGAACAGGTAGCTGTAGCGCAGGTAGCGGTACTTGTAGCGCCTGAGGTAGGTGCCGAGCGAATAGATGTCGTTCGACCAGGCGAAGTACGGCGAGCCGTCCGGCGCGAGCGCGCGCGCCATCTCGCCGAGGTAGCGCTCGCGCGACAGTTCGGAGAAGTGGCCGAAGAACAGCAGGTTGAAGTCGGCGGGCATGCGATCGCCGTGCAGCTTGAGCGAACGGTATTTCGGCAGCACTGCGAGGATCGCGAGCAGCAGCGCGGCGAGCGTGAAGCAGCCGAGAACGATCACCGACGCACGCAGTTCGGGATCGTTGACGTGCCCCATCGAGATCGTGAGCACGATCGACGACACCGTGATGATGATGTTCGCCTTCGTGTCGGCCATGCTCGACAACGCGACATGGTGCTGCTGCGCGGTGCGCAGCAGGTTGTCGCCGGTATTGCGTTCGGGAATCCGTGCGAATGCCGCCATCGCGGCGGAGGAATGCTCGTCCATCGTCGCCTCGCTGCGCCTGTGGGCGTCATCTTAGCAACGAAGGTCCGGCGTGCGCGCCGGCGGCGTCGGCCCGCGGTCGGCGCTTGCCCGCCTGCTCGCGCCGCGCGTAAGGTGGACCGGCCCGTTTCCTGCCGGCGCCGCACCATGGACTTCATCCAGAGCGCTCCCGAGCTCGGCAACCAGTACCGCGACGATCCGGTCCTGCGCGCGATGCTCGCGTGCAGCCTGCCCGCCGACGTGCTCGCGTCGATCGAGGGCGACCTCGACGAGCTGGGTGCGCACGCGGCGCAGGCCTGGACCGACGCGCGCGCGGCAGCGGCGCCCGTGCCGACCCTGCGGCAGTGGGACGCGTGGGGCGAACGCATCGATCGCATCGACGTCACGCCGGCGTGGCGCGCCGGCGCGGCGATGACGACGCGCTATGGCCTCGTCGCCGCGGGGCACGAGACCACGTACGGCGCCTGCGCGCGCATCGACCAGTTCGCGCGCGTCTACCTCTACCACGTCGCGAGCGCGTTCTACACCTGCCCGCTCGCGATGAGCGACGGTGCCGCGACCGCGTTGAAGGCGTCGGGGGACGCCGCCCTGATCGAACGCGCCGTTCCGCGCCTGCTCGCGCGCGATCCCGCGCGGCTGTGGCTGTCCGGGCAATGGATGACCGAGACCGCAGGCGGCTCCGACGTCGCCCGCACGGGCACCGTCGCGCGGCGAGAGCGCGACGGCGCATGGCGGCTGCACGGACGCAAGTGGTTCACCTCGGCCGTCGTCGGCGAGATGGCGCTCGCGCTCGCACGGCCCGAGGGCGCCGGCGAAGGCACCGACGCGCTCGCGCTGTTCCTGGTCGAGACGCACGACGCGCACGGCCGCTGGAACGGCATCCGCATCGATCGCCTCAAGGACAAGCTCGGCACGCGCGAACTGCCGACCGCGGAGATCCACCTCGACGGCGCGCTCGCGACGCCCGTCGGCGAGCCCGCGCACGGCGTGCGTCTCATCGCGCCGATGCTCAACGTGACGCGCACCTGGAACGCGGTCTGCGCGCTCGCGACGATGCGCCGCTGCATCGCGCTCGCGTGCGACTACGCGCGTCGGCGCGAGGCGTTCGGGCGGCCGCTCGCGCTGCAGCCGTTGCATCGCGCGACGCTCGCCGCACTCGCGGCCGAGTTCGAGGCCGCGTTCCATTTCGTCTTCTTCGTCGCCGCGCTGCTCGGCCGCGGCGCGCAGGCGTCGCCGGACGAACGCATCCTGCTGCGCGTGCTGACGCCGCTCGCGAAGCTCTGGACCGGACGCCTCGCCGTGCGCGTCGCGAGCGAGACGTGCGAGGCGTTCGGCGGCGCCGGCTACATCGAGGACACCGGCATCCCGCAGCTGCTGCGCGACGCACAGGTGTTCCCGATCTGGGAAGGCACGACCAACGTGCTCGCACTCGACGTGCTGCGCGCGCTCGGCGCGGACGGCGTCGATGCGCTCGCGCGCGCGGCACGGTCGCTGCTCGCCGAAGCCGACGGCGACCGCCACGGCATCGCCGCCTGCCTCGACGCGGCGCGCGCGTGGCATGCGCAGCGGCGTGCGTCGCGCGACGCGCTCGAAGCGGGCGCGCGCGGCTTCGCGCTGACGCTCGCGCGCGGTTTCGCGGCGGCCGTGCTCGCGCGCCACGCTGCCTGGGCGATGCGCGAGCGCGGCGAACGACGCGCGCTCGCCGCGCTCGACGCCTTCGCGGCCGAAGGGTTGTCGCGCCTGGCCACCGCGGTGGACGTCGACGCGCTGCTGGCCGACAATTGCGCCCCCTGACGCGCGCCGACGCGTCGTCCAGCGCAGGAACATCCGCCCCATGCAGCACCTCACCATCGTCACGACAGGCGGCACGATCGACAAGATCTACTTCGACGACAAGTCGACGTTCCAGATCGGCGAGCCGCAGATCGGCGAGATCCTCGAAGCGCTCGGCGTCGCGTTCACGTTCGAAGTGCTGCCGGTGCTGCGCAAGGACAGCCTGCACATGACCGACGACGATCGCACCGCGATCCGCGCCGCGATCGCGGGCCAGCCGCACCGCCACGTGCTCGTCACGCACGGCACCGACACGATGGTCGAGACCGCGCAGGCGCTGGCCGGGCTCGCGGGCAAGGTCGTCGTGCTTACGGGCGCGCTCAATCCCGCGCTGTTCAAGGGCTCGGACGCCGTGTTCAACATCGGCTGCGCGGTCGGCGCCGTGCAGACCTTGCCTGACGGCGTCTACATCGCGATGAACGGACGCATCTGGGATCCCGCGCGCGTGCGCAAGAACCGCGACGCGAACCGCTTCGAAGCGCAGGCCTGAATCGGCCACCGCAGGCGGCGCACGAGCGGTCGCTTCGACGCGCTGCGCGGCCGAAGGCAGGCGCACCCGGCGCTGCGGCTCGATCCGCCGATCCGCGCATCGGCCGACTCGGGTGCGGAAGCCAGCCGCCGCGGCCGGCGGACTTCGACTCGCGCAGCCGGACGGCAAAACGGCGGCCGGTTCGCACCGGCCGCCGTCGTTCGATCGCCTTCCGTGACGTGGTGCGTTCCGCTTACGGCGTGAAGCTCGGCGTCAGGGTGACGCCCGAGAACGTCGCGTACGCGCGCACGCGCACGTGGTAGGTGCCCGCGGTCGGCGCGCTGAACGAGCATGTTTCATTGTTGCCGCTCAGGTACGG
>DASTSE010000456.1:0-2076 GCA_035760865.1 Dokdonella sp. | reverse complement strand
TGATGCGGGCGTAGGTCTCGGCGTCGACGAGCTGGTCGCCGGTGACGCCCAGCAGGCCCAGGCCCAGCCCATCGTTGCCCTTGGGTAGCTCGCCGGAGTAGCGCGGGCGCTCGCGGCCTTCGTAGAGTTTGGCGATGGTCTCTTGCGCCCGGGTCCAGCGGGCGTCGTCGGCCTTGAGGTACTTCTCCACGTTCTGGTCGATCGCGGTGTTCATGAACATCGCGAGGATCATCGGCGCCGGGCCGTTGATGGTCATGGAGACCGAGGTGGTCGGCGCGGACAGGTCGAAGCCGGAGTAGAGCTTCTTCATGTCGTCGAGCGTCGGCACGTTGACACCGGAGTTGCCGATCTTGCCGTAGATGTCCGGGCGCGGCGCGGGATCCTCGCCGTAGAGCGTGACGCTGTCGAACGCGGTGGACAGGCGCGCGGCGGGCAGGCCCTGGCTGAGGTAATGGAAGCGACGGTTGGTGCGCTCGGGGGTGCCCTCGCCCGCGAACATGCGGATCGGATCCTCGCCGCTGCGGCGGTACGGATACACGCCGCCCGTGTACGGGTAGTAGCCGGGCAGGTTTTCCTTCTGCAGGAATGTGAGCAGCTCGCCCCAGCTCTTGTACGTGGGCGCGGCGATCTTCGGGATCTTCTGGTGCGAGAGCGATTCGCGGTAGTTCTCGACGCGGATGGCCTTGCCGCGCACCTCGTATTCGGTGACCTCGTCGACGATCGACTTGAGGCGCTGCGGCCACTCGCGCAGCAGCTTCTGCGCCTCGGACGAGAGCGACTGCACGGCGTCGTTGTAGCGCTGGCGCAGGGTGACGAGCGAGCGGTCGACGGTCGGCGCGGACGTGGATGGCTGGCTCGAAACCGCTTGCGCGCGCTGTTCCTCTTCTTCGCGGCGCAGCTCCCAGTTGAACTTCTGCTTGCGCCGGTCGCCATTGGCCGCGCGCCGCTCGCCGCAGGCGGGGAAATCCGCCGAGGACGCATCGCGCGGGATGTGCAGGTCGTCGGCGTCGTAAAGCTCGAGCGCCTTCGGCAGCTTCGGGTCCTCGAGGTCGCGCAGCGCCTGCCAGTACGACTGCGCACGGTCGGCGATGTCGGACTGCTTCTCGATCGTGGCGTTGATGCCACGGCCCTGCTCGGCGATCTCGGCGAGGTAGCGGACGCGGCTGCCGGGGATGAGCACGGTCGCGCGCGGTTCCTTCAACGAGGTGTCGAAGTGCGGGGTCCAGTCGATGCGGCGGGCCGCCTCGCTCTTGCCTCCTGTGGGAGCGGCTGAAGCCGCGATGCTTTTCGGATCCTGGGATGGGAGCATCGCGGCTTCCGCCGCTCCCACAGAAGCCCCGACCGGATCCGCGGCGCCGAGGTGGAGCTTCGTGCGCAGCAGGCGGCACAGGTTCGTGAACATCCAGGTCACGCCCGGATCGTTGAACTGGCTCGCGATGGTCGGGTAGACCGGGATGTCGTCATCCTTGAGCTGGAACGCGACGCGGTTGCGCTTCCACTGCTTGCGCACGTCGCGCAACGCGTCTTCGGCGCCGCGCTTGTCGAACTTGTTGAGCACGACGAGCTCGGCGAAATCGAGCATGTCGATCTTCTCGAGCTGGCTCGCCGCGCCGTAGTCGCTCGTCATCACGTACATCGGGAAGTCGACGAGGTCGACGATCTCCGAATCGCTCTGCCCGATGCCGGCCGTCTCGACGATGACGAGGTCGTAGCCCTGCCCCTTGAGGAACGCGATGCAGTCCTTGAGCATCGCGCTGGTCGCGACGTGCTGGCGGCGCGTCGCCATCGAGCGCATGAACACGCGGTGGCTGCGCAGCGAGTTCATGCGGATGCGGTCGCCGAGCAGCGCGCCGCCGGAACGGCGGCGCGTCGGGTCGACCGCGAGCACGGCGATGCGCATCTGCGGGAACGCCTGCAGGAAGCGCAGCATGAGTTCGTCGACGACCGACGACTTGCCCGCGCCGCCGGTGCCGGTGATGCCGACGACCGGCGTGCGACCGCCGGCGAGCTGCCATTCCTTGCGCAGGCGGTCGAGCGCGCCTTCGTCGTGGCGGCCTTCCTCGATCGCGGTGAGCG
>DASTSE010000455.1:0-2779 GCA_035760865.1 Dokdonella sp. | reverse complement strand
CTCGGCCTCGCGCCGAGGACCGCGCGGCGCCTGCGCGACGACGGCGGCGAAGAAGACGTGCCGCTCGCGGACATCGCGGTCGGCGATCGCGTGCGCGTGCGCCCCGGCGAGAAGGTTGCGGTGGACGGCGAGGTCGTCGAGGGCCGCTCCGCAGTCGACGAATCGATGTTGACCGGCGAACCGCTGCCGGTGGAGAAGGTCCTCGGCAGCGGCGTGATCGGTGCGACGCTCAACACGAGCGGCAGCCTCGTCGTCCGCGCGACGCGCGTCGGCGCCGAGAGTGTGCTGTCGCGGATCGTGCAACTGGTCGCGCAAGCACAGCGTTCGCGCGCGCCGATCCAGCGCATGGCCGACCGCGTCGCGGTGTGGTTCGTGCTCGCCGTGCTCGGCGCCGCGCTCGTGACGTTCCTCGCGTGGGGCGTTTTCGGCCCCGCACCGTCATGGACCTGGGCCGTGCTGAATGCCGTTTCCGTGCTCATCATCGCCTGCCCATGCGCGCTCGGCCTCGCCACGCCAATGTCGGTGATGGTCGCGACCGGCCGCGCCGCGCAAGCGGGTGTGCTGTTCCGCGATGCCGAAGCGATCGAGACGCTGCGCCGCATCGACACCCTCGTCGTCGACAAGACCGGCACGCTCACCGAAGGCCGGCCGCGGTTTCGCGAAGCCGTGCCGGCGCCGGGCTGGTCCGCCGACGAGGTACTGCGCATTGCCGCGAGCCTCGAAACGGGCAGCGAACATCCGCTCGCGGCCGCCGTCGTCGCCGAGGCGCGCGCACGGGCGCTCCGCCTCGAGACCGCGCTGGAATTCGAGTCGATCGCAGGCTCCGGCGTGCACGGCCGGATCGGCGCGCGCCGCGCCGCGCTCGGCAACGCCGAACTCCTGCGCGCACGCGGCATCGACGCATCGGCGCTGTCGGCGCACGCCGACGCCCTGCGCTCGGACGGCGCCAGCGTGATGCACCTGGTCGTCGACGGACGCCTTGCCGGATTGCTCGCGGTGGCGGACCCGATCAAGGCGTCGACGCCGGCGGCGATCGAGGCGCTGCGCGACGACGGCGTGCGGATCGTCATGGCGAGCGGCGACGGCGCCGCGACCGCGACCGCAATCGCGCGGCGACTCGGCATCGACGAGGCGCACGGCGACCTGCGGCCGGACGACAAGGTCGCGCTCGTTCAGGCGCTGCGACGCCGGGGCCACCGCGTCGCGATGGCCGGCGACGGCATCAACGATGCGCCGGCACTCGCCGCCGCCGACGTCGGCATCGCGATGGGGAGCGGAACCGACGTGGCGATCTCGAGCGCACAGGTGACCCTCGTGCGCGGCGACCTCGGCGGCATCGTGCGCGCGCGCGCAATCTCGCGCGCGGCGGTCGCGAACATGCGGCAGAACCTCGCGTTCGCGTTCCTGTACAACGCGGCCGGCGTGCCGCTCGCGGCCGGCGTGCTGTACCCGGCTTTCGGCATCGTGCTGTCGCCGATGATCGCCGCGGCGGCGATGAGCCTGTCGTCGGTATCGGTGGTCGCCAACGCGCTGCGCCTGCGCGGCGCGCGCGCGTGACACCGGTGCGCGCTCGTGGCGCTGCCGGCGTCGGGACCGCGGCGATCGCGCGATGGCGCCCGCAGCCACCGGCCGCGCCGCCTGCGCGCGCCCGACGTATAATCGCGCGTTCGCCACCCGGCACCGAGCGAGTACGTCCATGTCGCAGATGATGAAGGCCCTGGTCAAGCGCGAAGCCGCGCGCGGAATCTGGATGGAACAAGTCCCGGTTCCGGAAATCGGGCCGAACGACGTGCTGATCAAGCTCGAGAAGACCGCGATCTGCGGCACCGACCTGCACATCTACAAGTGGGACGAGTGGTCGCAGCGCGTAATCAAGCCGGGCCTCGTGATCGGCCACGAGTTCGTCGGCCGCATCGTCGACATGGGCGCGGGCGTGCGCGGCTACAGCGTCGGCCAGCGCGTCTCGGCGGAAGGCCACATCGTCTGTGGCGTCTGCCGCAACTGCCGCGCGGGCAAGCAGCACCTGTGCCCCAATACGGTCGGAATCGGCGTCAATCGCAACGGCGCGTTCGCCGAGTTCGTCGCCGTCCCGTCGTCGAACCTGTGGCCGATCCCGGACCAGATCCCGAGCGAGCTCGCCGCATTCTTCGACCCGTACGGCAATGCCGCGCACTGCGCGCTGGAATTCGACGTCATCGGCGAAGACGTGCTGATCACGGGCGCCGGCCCGATCGGCATCATCGCCGCGGGCATCTGCAAGCACGTCGGCGCTCGCAACGTCGTCGTCACCGACGTCAACGACTACCGCCTCAAGCTCGCCGCCGACATGGGCGCGACGCGCGTCGTCAACGTGTCCAAGCAGTCGCTCAAGGAAGTCGTGAAGGACCTGCACATGGAGGGCTTCGACGTCGCCCTCGAGATGAGCGGCAATCCGCGCGCGTTCAGCGACATGCTCGACTGCATGTACCACGGAGGCAAGGTCGCGCTGCTCGGCCTGCTGCCGAACGGCGCGGGCATCGACTGGGACAAGGTCATCTTCAAGGGTCTCACCCTGCACGGCATCTACGGACGGCGCATGTACGAGACCTGGTACAAGATGACGCAGATGCTGCTGACCGGCTTTCCGCTGCAGAAGGTGCTGACGCACCAGATCCACATCGACGACTTCCAGAAGGGCTTCGAGCTCATGGAATCCGGCAACTGCGGCAAGGTCGTCTGTTCGTGGAACTGATGTGCCCTTGAGCTCGCCATCCCGGCGCAAGCCGGGATCCAGCGGCTT
>DASTSE010000454.1:0-18383 GCA_035760865.1 Dokdonella sp. | reverse complement strand
CTGCTCCTGTGCGTCGTCGTCGCCGGTGCGCTGTTCGGCGCGCTCAATGGCGCGCGCGTCGGGATCGACTTCTACGTCCTGCGCTGCGACGTGCCGCTCGGCGGCGCGCTGCTCGGTGCGCTCGTGCTCGGCTGGCTGCTCGGCGGCCTCGTCGCCTGGCTCGACCAGTGGCCGCGCGTGCGCCGGCTGCAGCGCACGATCCGCGAGCTGCACGCGCGCGACCGCCGCCGCACGGAAGGCGGCGACGACGCATGAACAACATGCTCGCGCTGCTGTTCCTGCTGTTGCCCGTGGCCGCGTTCTCGGGCTGGGTACTCGGCCGCCGACGCAGCGAGCGCACGTCGGGCGCGCGCGTGAGCGAGCTGTCGACGAGCTACTTCCGCGGCCTCAACTACCTGCTCAACGAGCAGCAGGACAAGGCGATCGAGGTGTTCCTCAAGCTCGCCGAGATCAACCGCGACACCGTCGAGACGCACCTCGCGCTCGGCAACCTGTTTCGTCGCCGCGGCGAGGTCGACCGCGCGATCCGCGTGCACCAGAACCTCATTGCGCGACCGAACCTGAGCCAGGAAGAAAAGACCGTCGCGCTGCTCGAACTCGGCGAGGACTACATGCGCGCAGGCCTGCTCGATCGTGCCGAGACCCTGTTCGCCGACCTCGTCGCGATGGACGCGCTCGCGCCGTCCGCGTTGCGTCACCTCATCGCGATCTACCAGCACGAGCGCGACTGGGACAAGGCGATCGAGCACGCGCAGCGGCTCGAGCGCGCGACCGGTGAGTCGCAGGGCGCGATGATCGCGCAGTTCCATTGCGAGCTCGCCGACCAGGCGCGCGCGCAGGGTGCGCGCGACGACGCGCGGCGCCACGTCGACGACGCGTTCGCGGTCGAGCCCGAATGCGTGCGGGCGAGCATGATCCTCGGCCACATCGAGGCGGCCAGCGGCGATCTCGACGCCGCGATCCGCGCCTTCGAGCGCGTCGCCGACCTCGACATCGACTACGTGCCGGAGATCCTCTCGCCGCTGCTCGACTGCTATGCGCGGGCGCAGCGCATGCAGCGCGCCGAGGAGTTCCTGCTCGACATCACCGAACGCTACCAGGGGGTGTCGCCCGTGCTTGCGCTGGCCAAGCTGCACGCGACCACGCGCGGCGAGGAAGCCGCGGTCGATTTCCTGCACCGCATGCTGCGCCAGCGACCCTCGGTGCGCGCGCTGATGGCGCTGATCGACGTCAACCTGCACACGGCGATCGGCGAGGCGCGCGAGAATTTCCTGACCTTGCGCGACCTCACGCGCCAGCTCGTCGAGGGCAAGGCGATGTACCGCTGCAACCGCTGTGGTTTCGGCGCGAAGGCGCATCACTGGCAGTGCCCGAGCTGCAAGAGCTGGGGCTCGGTGCGGCCGATCCACGGCGTCGTCGGCGAGTAGCAGGGATGGATGGCGGGCTGTCGTGCCTCGGCTACTGCATCGCGCTGCCGATCGCGACCGGCGCATGCAGCGCCGTGCTCACGCTGTCGGCGATTCGCTACGCGCTGCGCCGTCGCCTGTTCGATCTGCCCGGGCAGCGCCGCTCGCACGCGCATCCGACGCCGCGCGGCGGCGGCATCGCGATCGTTGCGGCGATGATCGCCGGCGGCCTCGTGCTTGCCGCGCTGGACGGCGGGGCGCCGTATGTCGCGCTGCTGTTGCCGCCGGCCGTCGGTATCGCATGGGTGGGCTGGCTCGACGATCATGGCGGGTTGTCGGCGCTCAAGCGCCTGGCGATGCACGTCGCCGCCGCCGCATGGGTGTTCGCCGTGCCGCTGCTGCTGGCGACGACTCCGCCATCCGGCGCGGCCGGGACGCCGGGGTTCGCGCTGATCGCCGGGGCGGGCGTTACCTTCGCGCTCGTCTGGTCGATCAACCTGCACAACTTCATGGACGGCATCAATGGCCTGCTCGCGCTGCAGGCGATGTTCGTGCTCGTCGCGCTCGCGGCATTGGCGGCACTGCATGGCGTGCAGGGAGGCGCGCTGCTGCTCGTGTGCGCGGCCGCCTGTGCCGGGTTCGTGCCGTTCAATTTTCCACGCGCGCGCATTTTCATGGGCGACGTCGGCAGCGGCGTGCTCGGCTTCGTCGTCGGCGTCGGCGTGCTGTGGCAGATCGCCCATCCCAGGATCGCCGCGACCAGCGGCCTGGTGCTGTGCTCGGCGTTCGTCACGGACGCGAGCTGCACGCTCGTCTCGCGCATGCTCGGCGGGCGGCGTTGGTATAGTGCGCATCGCGAGCACCTGTACCAGTGGCTCGTGCGCGCCGGGTTCTCGCACGCGCGGGTCGTCGCGATCTACATGGGCTGGAACTTGCTGGTGGCATTGCCTGTCGTTGGCTGGATGAATCACCTACCGGACACCCCGATGCCGGCCGGAGTCGCTCCCGCGATCGCCGTCTACTCGCTCGCGACCGTCGCCTGGTGGTCCGGCAAGCGCTGGTGCCTGCGCCGCGTGCGCGAACGGAGCGCCCATGCTGCCGCGTAGGGCCGTCGCCGCGATCCATCCGCGCCTCGCGGTCGTCGCGCACGACATGTTCATGGTTTGGCTCGCGTGGACCGCAGTCAGCATGATGCGCTGGTCGCTCGCGCCGAACCCGTCGCCGGTCGCGCTGTTGGGGCCGGAAGTGTGGATCGTGCTCGCCGCACAGGGCGTCATCTTCTGGTGGACGGGCCTTTACAAGGGTTTGTGGCGCTTCGCGAGCCTGCCGGACTTGTGGAACATCGCCAAGGCGGCCGTGCTCGGCGCGCTCGCGATCGCGATGGCGCTCGCGATCTACAACCGCCTCGAGACCGTGCCGCGCACGGTGCTCGTCGTCTATCCGCTCGTGCTCGCGCTGCTGCTCGGCGCGCCGCGCCTGCTGTATCGCTACTGGAAGGACAGTCGCCTCGATTTCGTCGCCCGCGCACCGAGCCAGCGCGTGCTCGTGCTCGGTGCCGGCAAGGCCGGCGAGGCGCTCGTGCGCGACCTGCGGCGCGAGAACCGCTACGCGCCGGTCGGTTTCCTCGACGACGATCCGCAACTGCGCGGATCGCGCGTGCATGGCGTGCCCGTGCTCGGCTCGCTCGACCAGTTGCCCGATCTCGCGCGCGAAACCGCGGCGGAGATGCTCGTGATCGCGATGCCCGCCGCGAGCAAGGCGCAGATGCGCCGGGCCGTCGACTTGTGCGAGGCGACCGAGCTGCCGTTCCGCACCGTACCGCGGCTCGAGGACGTCGTCGCGGGCCGCTCGAGCTTCAACGAACTCAAGGAAGTCGCGATCGAGGACCTGCTCGGTCGCGAACCCGTGCGCCTCGACTGGACCGCGATCCGCACGCGGCTCGCGGGCCGGCGCGTGCTCGTCACCGGCGGCGGCGGCTCGATCGGCTCCGAGTTGTGCCGCCAGGTCGCGCGACTCGGCGTGGAATCGCTGAGCGTGCTCGACCAGTCCGAGTACAACCTCTACGTGATCGAACAGGAACTGCGGCACGAGCATCCCGACCTGCTGCTCAACGCCTGGCTCGGCGACTGCGGCGACGCGAAAGCCTGCGAGCGCGTCTTCGCGCAAGCACGCCCCGAGGTCGTGTTCCACGCCGCCGCCTACAAGCACGTGCCGTTGCTGCAGGGGCAGGTGCGCGAGGCGTTCCGCAACAACGTGCTGGGTACGCGCACCGCCGCCGAAGCCGCCGATCGCCATGGTACGGACAGCTTCGTGCTGATCTCCACCGACAAGGCGGTCAACCCGACCAGCGTGATGGGTGCGTGCAAGCGCGTGGCCGAACTGTTCTGCCAGAACTTCGCCCAGCATTCCCGCACGCGTTTCATCACCGTGCGGTTCGGCAACGTGCTCGATTCGGCCGGTTCGGTCGTGCCGCGCTTCCGCGAGCAGATCCGCGCGGGCGGCCCGGTCACCGTGACCCATCCGGAGATCACGCGCTATTTCATGACCATCCCCGAGGCCTGCCAGCTGATCCTGCAGGCGGCGGTGCTCGGCCAGGGCGGCGAGATCTTCGCGCTCGACATGGGCGAGCCGGTGAAGATCCGCGACCTCGCCGAGCAGATGATCCGCCTTGCCGGCAAGCATGAAGGCAGCGACATCGCGATCGTCTACACCGGGCTGCGCCCGGGCGAAAAGCTGTTCGAGGAACTGTTCCACCCGCAGGAGCGCTATACCGATACCGCCCATGCGAAGATCTTCCTCGCCCAGCCGCGCAGCATGGCGTGGGCGCTGCTGACCGCGCTGCTCGGCAAGGCCGAGGCCGCGGTCGGCGACTTCGACGAGGATGCGCTGCGCCGCATCCTCGACCAACTGCTGCCCGAGTTCGCCACGGTCGACGCCACGGCGGCGACCGACAACGTCGTCACGTTCGGCCCGCGCTGAACGGGCGCTCCACCAAGGACATCGCATGAGCAAGCGTTTGCGCAAGGTCGTCTTCCCCGTTGCCGGACTCGGCACGCGTTTCCTGCCGGCGACCAAGGTGGTCGCGAAGGAAATGCTGCCGGTGCTGGACAGGCCGCTGATCCAGTACGCGGTCGACGAGGCGGTCGATGCCGGCGCGGACACGCTCGTGTTCGTCACCAATCGCTACAAGCATGCGATCGCCGACTATTTCGACAAGGCGTACGAGCTCGAAAGCAAGCTCGCCCAGTCCGGCAAGAACGACCTGCTGGCGATGGTGCAGGGCACGTTGCCCAAGCACGTGCGCTGCGTGTTCGTGACGCAGCCCGAAGCGCTCGGCCTCGGCCACGCCGTGTTGTGCGCGAAGCCCGTCGTCGGCGACGAGCCGTTCGGCGTGGTGCTGCCGGACGACCTCATCTGGAACGGCGCCGGCGCGGGCGCGTTGCGCCAGATGGCCGAACTCGCGCAGGCCGAGGACGCTGGCGTGATCGCGGTCGAGGAAGTGCCGCGCGACGAGACCAACAAGTACGGCATCGTCGACGCGACGCCGGTGTCCGACCGCGCGGCGAAGGTGAAGCTCGTGGTCGAGAAGCCGAAGCCCGAGGTCGCGCCCTCGAACCTTGCGATCGTCGGCCGCTACGTGTTGCCGGGGCGCATCTTCGAACTGCTCGAGAAGACCACGCCGGGTGCTGGCGGAGAGATCCAGCTGACCGACGCGATCGAAGCATTGCTCGGCGAGCGGACCGTGCTCGCGTACCGCTTCGAAGGCACGCGCTTCGACTGCGGCAACAAGCTCGGCCTGGTCAAGGCAACGCTCGCGATGGCGCTCGCGGATCCGGCGCTCGCGTCGGCGACGCGCGCGTTCATCGCCGACGTGCATTGAGAGGCCGCCGCGCGATCGCCGACTGCCGGGGTACTGCGCTGGCGGCTGCGGCGGCATTTGCCTAGAATCCTGCGACGGCTGCCGCAGGTCGCCACAGGGGATTCGAACGATGCATGGGATCGACCCGATTCGACGCCGCGTCGCGCTTTCGCTGGTGATGGCAGCGTTCGCCGCGAGCGGCCTCGCGGCAGCCGGCACGCCCGCCGGGCTCACGATCACGATCGACGACGCACGCGAATTCGCGCGCTACGGCGGCTATCTCGACTACACCGTGACGCTCGCGAACGCGGGCGCCACGGACGCGGTCGGAATCAGCATCGCGAATGCGTTCCCGCCGCAGCTCGACCCGGCCTACACCACCTGGATCTGCCTGCCGAGCGGCGTCGACGCGACCTGCACCGACAGCGGCTCCGGTCCGCTCAGCGACACCAACATGACGATTCCGGTCGGCAACAGCCTGACCTGGCTCGTGCACGCGCCCGTGCGCGGCGACGCGAGCGGCGACACGATCGACAACACCGTCGACGCGACCTGGAATTCGACCACGGTCAGCGCGACCGACAGCGATGCGCTGGTGATCTTCCGCGAGGGTTTCGACGTACCGTACGGCGACGGCACATGACCGGCCCGTCGCCGGCCTGAGTCGCGCGCGCATGGATCTCAGCTACATCCTCAACCAGCTCGGCGAGGAGCGCGAGCGGTACTTCGGCGCCGTCGCGCCGCCGATCGTGCAGTCGTCGATCTTCGCGTTCCAGAGCGTGGCGGCGATGCGCGCCGGTTTCCGCGACGAACTCGGCGAGCACGTCTACACGCGCGGCAACAACCCGACCGTCGAGGTCCTGAGGCGCAAGGTCGCCGCACTCGAGGGCGCCGAGGACTGCCTCATGTTCGGCAGCGGCGCCGCTGCGGTATCGGCCGGTGCGATCGCATGCGTTTCCGGCGGCGACCACGTCGTCTGCGTCGCGCGTCCGTACAGCTGGACGCGTGCGGTCCTGAGGGACCTTCTTGGCCGCTTCGGCGTCGAGACCACCTTCGTCGACGGCACCGATGTCGCGAACTTCGAGGCGGCGCTGACCGCGCGCACGCGCCTGATCGTGCTCGAGAGCCCGAACTCGATGACGTTCGAGCAGCAGGACCTCGCCGCGGTGGCCGCCCTCGCGCGTGCGCGCGGCATCCGCACGCTGTGCGACAACAGCCATGCGACACCGCTGAACCAGTCGCCGATCGCGTTGGGCATCGACCTCGTCGCGCACTCGGCGACGAAATACCTCAACGGCCACAGCGACGTCGTCGCGGGTGCGCTGTGCGGCAGCACCGGACTCATCCGCGACGTATTCCGCGGGCCGTACATGACGCTCGGCGCGATCCTGTCGCCGCACGACGCGTGGCTCATGATCCGCGGCCTGCGCACGCTGCCGATCCGCATGCAGCGCATCGCCGCGACGACCGCGGCCGTGCTCGGCCATCTCGAGGCGCATCCGCGCGTGCGCCGCGTGTATTCGCCGCGCGCGTCGGACAATGCCCAGCTCGGCCTGACCGAGCGCCAGCTCCGCGGCGCGAGCGGATTGCTCACGATCGAGCTCGCGACCGACGAGATCGCCGCCGTCGAGCGCTTCTGCGACGGCCTCACGCGCTTCCTCATGACGGTCTCGTGGGGCGGCTACGAATCGCTCGCGTTTCCGGTCTGCGCGGTGTTCCCGCGCGATGCCCCGCTGCGGCCGGTGCACGGCGTACCGCTGAACCACGTTCGGCTGTCGATCGGCCTGGAAGAGCCCGACGTGCTCATCGCCGATCTCGAGGCGGCGTTGCAGAGGCTGTAACGCCGGTGCGCGCGGCTCAAAGGCCGAACAGGCGCCAGCTCAGTGCGAGCGTGGCCGCTGCGAACAGGAACAGCAGCAGCGAAAGCAGGTTGAGCATGCGTGCGACGCGCTGCGCGGTCGCCCCCCGACGTACGGGCGTATCGCGCAGGACGCGCGCGCCCGCGACCGGCCAGCGCTGCTGCGCTGCCGCGGCGCGCGCACGCAGCAGCGCATGGATCGCGAGCGCCAACAGGCATGCTGCGCTCGCCGCGGCGGCGAAGCCGATCCAGTGCCGCATCTGCGTGATGAGCGCTTCGGTCGACGACGCGATCGCGCGCTCGGTCAGCCATCGCTGCGCGAGGAATACGAGCGCTGCGGCCACGGCAACGGCCAGCGAAAGCACGATCGCGGTAACGCGACGCAGGCGGACGTCGGCGCGCTGGATCTCGGTCGTCATGCCACCCCCGGGGACGAGCGCGCACTATAGCGAGCAGCGCAACCGAGCGATGCGCCGTCCGTCGCCGAATCGCCGCGCTGGTCGCGGCTGCTATGCTTGGAGCATGCTTATTCGCTGCCTGCTCGCCACATTGATCGCGCTCACGCTCGCCGCGTGCCAGACCACCGGCCGCCCGGCGTCGAACCGCGCGGCGCCGCTCGTATCGTCGTTACAGGGCGACTACGACAACCACGAACAGGTCTGGAGCGCGCGCGAGAATCCATCGCTGATCGCGCCGCCGCATGTGCTCGTCACGATCGAGGATACGGCGCGCGACGACTGGACCGTCTGGCGCGTTCGCCTCGACGCGTCGACGCCGCTCGAGGCCTCGTGGGCGCTGCGGCAGACGACGGCTGCGGACGGCGGCGTCGTCTGGCTGCCGCACCGTCCGATCGTCGCGCAGCCGGCGCGCGGCAAGGATTTCGACGTCGCGCAATGGACGCCGCTCGACGCGTGCGCACTGCGCGGCCAGCGCCGCACGCAGGGGCTGCAGTACGCCGCGGACGCGAACGCATGCGCCGTGCTCGCACCCGGCATCGGATCGGATGCGGCGCTGCTTCCACTCGCCGTCGAGCTCGACGGCGAGTGGTTGCACCTGCGCCTCTACGTCGACCAGGCGCGCGGCGCCGAAGCGCGCGAAGAACTCCGCCGCGTGCAGCGTTTCGCGGGCTGGGCCGCGCTCAATGGCGCCGGCCCGACCGCGGCCGCAGACAGCGCCGACTGGCACATGGACCGCAAGGTCGCCCTCGGCAACGAAGGCGGCCGTTACGCGCTCGCCTATCGCGACGGGCGCGCGTCGGGCTACTCGCTCGTGCTCGAGCGACTGACCTATCGCGACGGCAACGTGCCGGTGCTCAAGCTCTCGGTCGTCGAGGACGCCAGCGATCGCACGCTCGCCTACGCATGGGCGAACCCGCAAGCGACGCGCATCGGCCTCAACCTCGGCTGGGTGCAGGTCGGATTGGAGTCTTCGCCTGCGATCGATCCCGGATCACCGTGATCGGCGCGGAACGTTGGGGCCGGGCGGATCTCTTCTTCGCGTCGTCCACCAGCGGCCTTCCACACGTTTCGGATACGGCAGGAAGCTCATGGAGCACATCGCGTGGAGCGATTTCGAGAAGGTGCTGCTCGTCGCCGGCACGGTCACGCGCGTCGAGCGGTTTCCCGAAGCGCGCAAGCCCGCCTACAAGATCTGGGTCGATTTCGGGCCGTACGGCGAGAAGAAGACGAGCGCGCAGGTGGCTGCGCTGTATGCACCGGAAGACCTCGTCGGCCGACAGGTCGTCGGCGTGATCAATTTCCCGCCGAAGCAGGTCGGTCCGTTCATTTCGGAGTTCCTGCTGACCGGCTTTCCGACGGAGCAGGGCGTCGTCGTCAGCGCGATCGAGCGCCCTGTGCCGAACGGAACGCGCCTCGCCTGAAGCCTACGCGCGTCGTCCGCGCCTGCCGTCGCAATCATCCACGCGCTGCAGCAGGCGACGCCTGCCGTGGCGCCGACGAGGGCGACGGCGAGCGGACCGACGATCATCGTCAGAGCGCTTCGAAGATGCCTGCCGCGCCCATGCCGGTGCCGATGCACATCGTGACCATGCCGTACTTCTGCTTGCGACGGCGCAGCCCGTGCAATAGGGTCGCCGCACGAATCGCGCCGGTCGCGCCGAGCGGATGGCCGAGTGCGATCGCGCCACCGAGCGGATTCACCTTCGCCGGATCGAGGCCGACGTCGCGGATCACCGCGAGCGCCTGCGCCGCGAACGCTTCGTTGAGCTCGATCCAGTCGAGCTGATCCTTGTTCAGCCCGGCTTGCGCGAGCGCCTTCGGGATCGCCGCGATCGGGCCGATGCCCATGATCTCCGGTTTGACGCCGGCGACCGAGAATCCGACGAAGCGCGCGATCGGCGTGAGGCCGTGCTGCTTGATTGCCTTTTCGCTCGCGAGCAGCAGTGCACCCGCGCCGTCGGACATCTGCGAGGCGTTGCCCGCGGTCACGCTGCCGCCCATGCGGAACACCGGCTTGAGCTTGGCGAGGCCGTCGAGGCTCGTGTCCTTGCGCGGACCTTCGTCGACCGCGATCACGCGCGCGTCGTCGCGGATCGTATGCGTCGCGAGGTCGGGGTAGTGGTCGGCGAGCGTGAACGGCGCGATCTCGTCGGCGAATTCCCCGGCCGCGATCGCCGCGAGCGCCTTCTGGTGCGAGGCGAGCGCGAACGCGTCCTGGTCCTCGCGGCTCACCTTCCATTGCTCGGCCACCTTCTCGGCGGTGATGCCCATGCCATAGGCGATCGCGACGTTCTCGTCGCTGAACGCGGCCGGGTTCATCGCGATCTTGTGGCCCATCATCGGCACCATGCTCATGCTCTCGGTGCCGCCGGCGAGCATGAGGTCGGCCTCGCCGAGGCGGATGCGGTCGGCCGCCATCGCGATCGCCTGCACGCCGGACGAGCAGAAGCGGTTGATCGTCACGCCGGGGACGCTGTCGGGGAGGCCCGCGAGCAGCACGCCGATGCGCGCGACGTTCATGCCTTGCTCGGCCTCGGGCATCGCGCAGCCGATGACGGCATCGCCGATCGCCGCGGGATCGATACCGGGGGCCTTGGCGATCGCGGCGCGGATCACGTGCGCGAGCAGGTCGTCCGGCCGGGTATTGCGGAATACGCCGCGCGGCGCCTTGCCGACCGGCGTGCGCACGGCGGAGACGATGTAGGCGTCCTGGATTTGGCGGGTCATGATCGTGAATCCTGGAAAGTGGACTGAGGGCTGAGGGCCGAAAAAGCCTGTGAGCGCGCGGGTTGCTGTTCAGCCCTCGGCCCTCGGCCCTGGTTCGTCAATTGCGCAGCGGCTTGCCGGTCGCGAGCGTGTGCGCGATGCGCTCCTGCGTCTTCGGCATCTGCGCGAGTTCGAAGAAGTGCCTGCGCTCGAGGTCGAGCAGCCATTGTTCGTCGACCTGCGAGCCGCGCTCGATCGCGCCGCCGCAGAGCACGTCGCCGATGCGCGTCGCGATGACGTCGTCGTGCGCCGAGATGAAGCGGCCCTCGAGCATGTTCACGAGTGCCATCTTCAAGGTCGCGAGGCCGACGTCGCCGGCGACCGTGACCGCCTTCGCGGGCAGCGGCGGGCGATAGGCCGACTCAGCCATCGCGGCCGCGACCTTCTTCGCGACGTACAGCAGTTCGAAGCCGTTGAAGACGACGACGTCGTCGGGGCGGAGCAGGCCGAGCTGCTTCGCCTCGAGCGCGCTGCCGGATGTTTTCGCCTGCGCGACCGCCTCGAACATGCGCTTGATCTCGGGGAACACGTCGCCCTCGGCCGCGCGCTGCGATGCACGCACCGCGATCTCCTTGAGGCCGCCGCCCGCGGGCAGCAGGCCGACGCCCGCCTCGACGAGGCCGATGTAGCTCTCGAGCGCGGCGACCGTGCGCGCACAGTGCATCTGGAACTCGCAGCCGCCACCGAGCGCGAGTCCGCGCACCGCGGCGACGACGGGCACGAGCGCGTACTTGATGCGCATGCTCGTCTTCTGGAAATTCGCGATCATCGTCTCGAGGCGATCGATCTGCCCCGCCTGCACGAAGCCGAGCATGCCCTTGAGATCCGCGCCGGCGGAGAACGCCTTGTCGCTGTCCTGCCAGATCACGACCGCGTCGAGGTGCTTCTCGGCGTGGTCGATCGCGAGCTGGATGCCGTCGAGCACCGCGTCGTTGACGGTATTCATCTTGGTCTTGAACGACAGGATGCCGACGCGCTCCTCGCCGTGCCGCCACAGGCGCACGCCGTCGTTCTCCCACAGCGTCGTGCCGGTGTCGAACGTTTCGCCGACGAGGGCGTCCGGGAACAACTGGCGCGCATACACCGGATGCGACGAGCGCGGCTCGTCCTGGCCCGTGCGCGGCGAATAGGAGCCGCCGACGTGATGCACGCCATCGACCTGGCCGACCCAAGCGGGCAACGGCGCGTTGCTCATCGCCTTGCCGGCCGCGATGTCTTCGGCGATCCACTTCGCGACGTCGGCCCAGCCCGCGGTCTGCCAGGTCTCGAAAGGACCGAGCTTCCAGCCGTAACCCCAGCGGATCGCGAAATCGACGTCGCGCGCGGTATCGGCGATGTCGGCGAGGTGGTAGGCGGAATAGTGGAAGAGGTCGCGGAACACCGCCCACAGGAACTGCGCTTGCGGATCGGACGACGCGCGCAACTTGGCGAATTTCTCGGCCGGATTCCTCGTCGCGAGGATCGCCGCCACTTCATCCGACACGGTGCCGCTGGAGGGAAAGTAGCTTTGCTCCATTGAGAAGTCCGGCCATGGATGGCCGGGCTCTTGCGGAGGGAGCCGCAATACCACGATGTCCTTGCCGCGCTTGGTGTAGATGCCCGCGCCCGTCTTCTGGCCGAGCGCGCCCTTCGCGATCAGGGCCGAGAGCCACGCGGGCGACTGGAAGTGCGCGTGCCATGGATCATCGGGCAGTGTGTCCGCCATCGTCTTGATCACGTGCGCCATGGTGTCGAGCCCGACCACGTCCGCGGTGCGGTAGGTCGCGCTCTTCGGGCGCCCGATGGCTGGGCCGGTGAGCGCATCGACGAGGTCGAAGCCGAGGCCGAATTTTGCGGTGTGGTGCATCGTCGCGAGGATCGAGAACACGCCGATGCGATTGCCGATGAAGTTCGGCGTGTCCTTCGCATGGACGACGCCCTTGCCGAGCGTCGTCGTGAGGAAGGCCTCGAGCCCGGCGAGCACGTCGCGGTCGGTACGGCTGTCGGGGATGAGCTCGACGAGGTGCATGTACCGCGGCGGGTTGAAGAAATGGATGCCGCTGAAACGCGGCTGCAGCGCCGCCGGAAGCGCTTCGGCGAGCGCATTGATCGAGAGGCCGGATGTGTTGCTCGCGATTACTGCAGAATCAGATACATATGGCGCAATCTTCTTGTAGAGGTCGAGCTTCCAGTCGAGCCGTTCCGCGATCGCCTCGATGATGAGGTCGCAGCCGCGCAGCGCGTCGAGGTGTTCGTCGTAATTGGCCGGCGTGATGCCGGCAACCTTCGACTTCTCGGCGAGCGGGGCCGGCGAGAGCTTGCCGAGATTCGCGATCGCCTTGAGCGCGATGCCGTTCGTGTCGCCGTCCTTCGCCGGCAGGTCGAACAGCAGCGTCTCGACGTCGGCGTTGGCGAGGTGCGCGGCGATCTGCGCGCCCATGACGCCGGCACCGAGCACGGCCGCCTTGCGGATACGGAGGGGCGGGTGACTCATGGAAAGACTCCGGATTGAAGAGTGGATGCAGGTAGCTTGATGCCGTTGATGAAAAAGTGCGGCCATGGATGGCCGCTCTGGACGATACGAAGCAGCCATGCGTCACGATGGCGTACGGTCCGTGTAAGCAGCATCATGGACGATCGCAGAAGCAACTCACGATCGCAGAGGCAACTCCTCATGCCCTCAGGCCCGCCGCGGCGAAGCGCACGAGGTGCTGCGCCGCCTGCTCGCGATGGCTGCGTTCGCTGACGTCGCTCTTGCGCTTGATCATGCCGAAATCGGCCATCGCGTAGGTGAGGGCGCCGGCGACGATATCGAGCCGCCAGTACAGTTCCTCCTTGTCGAGGTCCGGCAGCAGGCGCGCGAACGCAGCGGCGAAATCGCGCAGCACGTGGCCGTAGTTGTCGGAGAGGAACTTGCGCAGGCGCTCGTCGTGCTCGGCGTAGGCGCGCGCGAGCACGCGCACGAAGGCGGCGCCGCCGGCGCTGTCCATCGACTGCTCGAGCGCGGGCCGGATGAACGCGTCGAGCACGTCCTCGAGCGCGTGGTCCGCGCGCGCCTGCACTGCCGCGAGTTCGGCCAGGCGATGGCGGTTGAGCTCGTCGAGCCGGCGGCGGAATACCTCCTCGATGAGGCTCTCCTTCGAGCCGAAGTGGTAGTTCACCGCCGCGAGGTTCACCTTCGCGGCCGCCGTCACCTGGCGCAGCGAAGCGCCCGCGAAGCCGTGTCGCGCGAACAGGGTTTCGGCGACGCCGAGGATGCGTTCCTTGGTCGAAAAACTGGGGGTCGCGCTGCGCACGGGCCGTAAAGTCCGGGTCAAACGATCGTTTGAATGTTAGGCGAGTCGAGCGCAAACGGTCAAACGGTTCAAGCAACGGTGTCCAACGCGCCATTAATTAGCTAGAATCTTGCACGATAATGTGAGCTAAGCCCGCGGATTGGCGCGGATTTGGCGATATAAGAGAGCATCCGGGCGCCCGAACGCGCCCGGCCGTCCCCCCAGAAAACCGACCTGACTGGAGAAACCGGCACATGGCGCTGGAGCGCACCCTTTCGATCATCAAGCCCGATGCAGTGGCGAAGAACGTCATCGGCGAGATCTACACCCGCTTCGAGAAGGCGGGCCTGAAGATCGTCGCGGCCAAGATGAAGCACCTTTCGCGCAAGGAGGCCGAGGGCTTCTACGCGGTCCACCGCGAACGCCCGTTCTTCAACGCGCTGGTCGAATTCATGATCTCCGGCCCGGTGATGATCCAGGTGCTCGAAGGCGAGGGCGCGGTGCTGAAGAACCGCGAACTCATGGGCGCGACCAACCCGAAGGACGCCGCGCCGGGCACGATCCGCGCGGATTTCGCCAGCTCGATCGACGCCAATGCGGTGCACGGCTCCGACGCGCGCGAGACCGCAATGGTGGAAATCGCGTACTTCTTCGCCGACACTGAGATCTGCACGCGCTGAGGAAGGCGGACGTGACGATGGCCAAGGCCAACCTGTTCGACTACGACCGCAAGGGGCTGCGCGACCTGTTCGCGCAGCTCGGCGAGAAGCCGTATCGCGCCGACCAGGTCATGAAGTGGGTCTACCACCGCCACGTCACCGACTTCGCGCAGATGACCGACGTCGGCAAGGCCCTGCGCGACAAGCTTTCCGACGCGATCGAGATCGCGCCGCCGAACACGATGTTCGAAAAGCAGGCGAGCGACGGCACGTACAAGTGGCTGCTCGGCATGGACGGCGGCAACGCGATCGAAACGGTGTTCATCCCGGAAACTTCGCGCGGCACGCTGTGCGTGTCGTCGCAGGTCGGTTGCGGACTCAACTGCCAGTTCTGCTCGACCGCGACCCAGGGTTTCAACCGCAACCTGTCCGCCGCCGAGATCATCGGCCAGGTGTGGGTCGCCGCGAAACACCTCGGCAACGTCCCGCACCATCAGCGCAAGCTCACCAACGTCGTCATGATGGGCATGGGCGAGCCGCTGCTGAACTTCGACAACGTCGTCACCGCGATGGACGTCATGCGCGACGACCTCGGCTTCGGGCTCGCCAACAAGCGCGTCACCTTGTCGACCGCGGGCCTCGTGCCGATGATCGACAAGCTGTCGGAGTCGAGCGACGTCTCGCTTGCGGTCTCACTGCACGCGCCCAACGACGAACTGCGCACCGAGCTGGTGCCACTCAACAAGAAGTACCCGATCGCCGAACTGCTTGCCGCATGCGCGCGCTACGCGGCGCGCCGGCCGCGCACGACCATCACGTTCGAGTACACGATGCTCAAGGGCGTCAACGACCGGCCCGAACACGCGCGCCAGCTGATCAAGCTCATGCGCAGGTTGCCGGCCAAGGTCAACCTGATCCCGTTCAACCCGTTCCACGGCACGCGCTTCGAGCGCTCCGAGGAAGCGGACATCCGGGCGTTCCAGAAGATCCTGCTCGACGCGGACGTGCTGACGATGGTGCGCCGCACGCGCGGCGACGACATCGATGCGGCCTGCGGGCAGCTCAAGGGCCAGGTCATGGACCGCACGCGACGCCAGGCGGAATTCCGCCGCAAGCTCGAGGGGGGCGTCGCCGATGCGGCTTGAGCGGACGGCATGCGGCGTGTTGCTCGCGATCGCGCTCGGCCTCGCCGGCTGCGAGAGCGGGCCGCAAAGCACGGTCAAGCGGGACGACCCCGCCACGCAGCGCGACGATGCCGCGCGCGTACACACCGAACTCGGCCAGAAGTACATGCAGCAGGGCAAGCTCGAACTCGCCCTCGAGAAGTTGAACAAGGCGCTCCAGTTCAACCCCGACTACGTCGACGCGCACACGGTGATCGCGGTGCTCTACGAGAGCATCAACGACATGCCGAAGGCCGAGGAGCACTACCGGCGCGCGGCGCAGCTCAAGCCCAAGAGCGGTGCCGAGAACAACAATTACGGCCGATTCCTGTGCCTGGAGGGCAAGTACGCCGAAGGCCAGGAGTATTTCGCGCGCGCGCTCGCCGATCCGTTCTACCAGACGCCCGCGCTCGCGATGGGCAATGCGGGCACCTGCCTCGCGAAGGCCGGCAAGAACGATCAAGCCGAGCAGATGCTGCGCCAGGCGCTCGCGATCAATCCGAACGATGCGGAGGCGTTGCTCGCGCTCGGCACCATCCTCTACGGCAAGGGCGAGTACATGAACGCGCGCGCGTTCGTGCAGCGATTCGAGTCGCTCGCGCCGCCGCGCCCGGATGCGCTCATGCTCGGTCGCAACATCGAATTGCGCCTGGGCAACGCGGGCGGTGCGAGCGAGTACTCGCGCAGGTTGCTGCGCGGGTTCCCGAACTCGGCCGAAGCGAAGATGTTGAATTCGAAGTAGGACGCGACCCGTAGCGCGCGGCAGGGGCCGGCGATGGCCGGCCGGGCCGCCCGGTACGACGCGGTGAAGGGGAGCCCGCAGCGGACCTGCGGGCGGCACGAGGCGGACGCGGAGTGCAGCCGGTTGCAGCTGCACCCGTCCAGAGGAATCCATCCGATGAGAGCCGAAGAGGCCAGCGAAGTGAACGAGCATTCCGAACCGCAGGACGTTCATGCAGAGGCGTCGCCGATGGACCTGCGCGGGCGCGTCGAAGCCCCGCTCGGACCGCGGCTCGTGGCCGAGCGGGAGAAGCGAGGCTTGACCAGCGCCGACGTCGCGGCGCGCCTCAAGTTGCCGCTCCGGCTCGTCGAGCGCCTCGAGCGCGACGACTACGCTGGCATCAGCGACGGTGTGTTCCTGCGCGGTTACCTGTCGAGCTATGCGCGCCTGGTCGGCTTGCCCGAAGAGCAGGCATTGCGCGTGGTCGAGACGCACGCGCGCACGGCGCCGCTCGTCGCGACGGGAACGATTTCGCATACGCGCTACCTGCTCGAGCGCTATTCGGGCAGCGCGACCTACCTCGTCCTGACCGCGATCATCGTCGTGCCCGCCGTATGGCTCGCGACCCACGGTGGGATCGAACAGAATCTCGTGCGCACGACGCCGCTCGACCCGCCCGCGCACGTCGCGCTCGCCGAGCCGTCCGCGGCCACGCCATCGGCGATCGCCGGAACCGCCGGTGCGTCATCGGCGCCTTCCGACACGCAAGTCGCGTCTCCTGCAGCCGAGCCGCCGGCTGCACCCGCGCAGGATCAGGCGCCGGTGGTCGCGTCGATGACGCCGTTCCCGTCGGTCGCATCGAACGCACCCGAGGTGGAAGACCCGGTGGCATCAATGCCCGCGACGGGAACGGGCGCCCACCTGATCCATCTCAAGCTGGCCGAACAGAGCTGGGTCGAGATCACGGCCGCCGACGGCCGCCGTATCGAGTACGGCATGCTCGCGGCCGGCAGCGAACACAGCTATCGAAGCGACGCGCAGCTGTCGGTTCGCATCGGCAACGCGCAGGGTGCGCAGATCAGCGTGGACGGCAACGCCTTCGATTTCGCCGCGTTCCAGCGCGGCAACGTTGCGCACTTCAAGCTGCTCGCCGACGGCAGCGCGGCGCGGCCTGCGCGCACCGAGCAGTAGCCATCGTCGGGAGCTCGGCGTCCCCGCGGATGCCGCGTGCGGCGTGAGCGCTCGCTGAACCGGAGCGCCGCCGACGCCGTCGCCGGGCGCGGCGCCGCGGTTTCCTGATACGCTTGTCCGCCTTTGGGCCGGCCGCGTTGCGGCCGGCTTTCCGCATCGTTGTCCTTCCGGGTGAATGCATGTCTTTCGACGTTCTTGACGAACACGAACAAGGGGAACTGGTCCAGAAGTGGCTGCGCGAGAACGCGGCGGCGATCGCCGCAGGCATCGCCCTCGGCCTGGTCCTGATCTTCGGCTGGCGCCAGTGGAACAGCCACCAGGCGAGCCAGAGCGTGGCCGCGGCGAGCCGGTTCCAGGCCCTTACCGAGGCCGTCGAAGCGAAGAAGAGCGACGATGCGCTGAAGGTCGCCGACGACCTGCGCGCGGAATTCCCGAAGTCGACCTACGCCGTGCTTGCGGCCCTGCAGCAGGCCGAGATTGCGGTCGGCAAGAACGATCTCGCCGGTGCGGCGACCGCGCTCGACTGGGCGCGCGAGCACGCGCGCGACGACAACCTCGCGGCGCTCGTCGCGCTGCGCCAGGCGCGCGTGAAGCTCGCCCAGGGCGACGCCGACGGCGCACTCAAGCTCGTCGACGCGCTGCCGAAGGATCGCTTCGCCGCGTCCGCCGCGGAACTTCGCGGCGATGCCTACCTCAAGCTCGGACGCAGCGACGATGCGCGCAAGGCGTACCAGGAGGCGCTCGCCAATCCCGAGGACGGCATGATGTCGCAAGGCAACAGCCTCGTCAGGATGAAGCTCGAGGACCTCGGCGGCAGCGCGCCGGAGTCGCCTTCGCTCGTCGTCCAGGGCACGGAGAAGCCGGCATCATGAAGCGCGCGCTCCTGCTTGCGGCGGCCGTCGCCGTTGCGCTGTCCGGCTGCACCTGGCTCAAGAGCCTCGGCAAGAAGGACAACGTCCAGCCGCCGACCGAACTCACCGAATTCACGCCGACCACGCAGGTCGATCGCGTCTGGAGCGAAGGCGTCGGTTCCGGCGCGGGCGCATCC
>DASTSE010000453.1:0-3657 GCA_035760865.1 Dokdonella sp. | reverse complement strand
CGCACCGTATCGTTGAACGCGCGCGCCTCGCTCGGCTTCACGACGTACGCGTTCGCACCGAGGGTCCGACATTCGGCGATGTCCTTGTCCTGGCTGGACGAGGTCAGGATCACCACCGGAATCTGCCGCGTGGACTCGCTTTCGCGAATCGCGCGCAACACTTCGAAGCCATCCATGAGCGGCATCTTGATGTCGAGCAGGACGAGGGCCGGCAAGTCGTCCGAGCGCCCCGCATAGCGGTTGCGGCGGAACAGGAAGTCGACCGCTTCGGCCCCGTCTTCCACCCGCTCGACCGGAGCCTCGGAGCCCACCTCGAGCAACGCCTCCTGGATCATCTCCGCATCGAACGGATCGTCTTCGACGACGAGTATGGGTCGGCTTCCCGGCTTCATGTCGATCGATCACCCTGGTCGGCGAGACGGAGCGTCATCGTGGCGGCCCTGCGACGGGTGCCACGCATGTCCAACCATAGTCGCTGCGCGCCCGTTCGTCACCCCGCTTCGGCATGCGAATGCGAAAAAAGGCCATTCGGCACCGCGCGATGCGTCCCGCCTACGGCTCGAACCCCGACGCGAAGATGCGATCGTCGAACGTGGCGGTCACCGCGCAGTCGCCATGGATCGCATCGGTCTGCCAGGCGCCCGCGCCGATCGCCGTGAGCGGACGATCGCCGGAGTGCGGCTCGGCGTCGGCGAGCCGTCGATCGCGGCGAGCGAGGTCGCGCGAGTCCCGCATCGCAGGTCGTGGCGACAGCGGATTTGCCTCGGCCGTCTCCTTAACCCCCTCCGTCCCCATTAGCGGCGCGGATACCCTGCAACCGGCTCCTGCATCCGTGCGTATGCAGCCACGACGCCGAATCGGCATCGGCAGGAGCTCGCATGCGAACGATCCGTGGGTGGCTTGTGGCGTTGACGGGTCTCTGGCTGGCCGGCTGCCAGGCGCTGTTCTTCCGAGTCGTGGATAGCGGCGGCGAAGCGAGCGTCCCGATTTCGCGCACCTACGATTCCGGGCACGGCCTCGCTCTCGACGTGTACCGGCCGCCGCACCCCGACGGCCCGACACCGGTGGTGTTGTTCTTCTATGGCGGAAGCTGGCGCAACGGCGATCGCGGCCAGTACGCGTTCGTCGGGCGCGCGCTCGCCGCGCGCGGCGTGCTGGCGGTGATCGCTGACTATCGCCGCTATCCGCAAGGCGTGTTCCCGCGCTTCGAGGAAGACGCCGCCGCGGCTGCGCGCTGGACCTTCGACCACGCCGCAGAGTTCGGCGGCGATGCACGACGCGTGTTCGTCGCCGGCCACTCCGCCGGTGCGCACATCGCCGCGCTGCTCGCCAGCGATTCGCACTACCTCGCTGCCAAGGGCCTCGCGCCGCGCGACTTCGCCGGCGCCATCGGCATCGCCGGCCCCTACGATTTCCTGCCGCTGACCGACCCGAAGCTGATCGAGGTCTTCGGCGCCCCCGACGCGTGGCCCGCGTCGCAACCGGTGCGCTTCATCGACGGCGACGAGCCGCCGTTCCTGCTGCTGCAGGGCGCGGCCGACCGCATCGTCGACCCACGCAACGCCGGCGCGATGGCCGATGCCCTGCGTCGCCAGGACGCGGCAGTCGAACAACGCTACTACCCCGGCGTCGGCCACTTCCGCATCCTTGCCGGCCTGCGGTTCCCCTCGCTCGCGCCGACGCTCGACGACGTGCTCGCATTCGTGCGCGCCATTCCGCCGGTCGACGCGCATGCGCGCGAAGTGGCGCGCGGTGCCGCCTCCGGACACGCCCGCAAATGACGCCGCCGCCGCGCCGAGGGCGCATCGTGTCCCCTCACCGTCCAAGGTCCGCAGACGCCGTACATGCATGCGGACTTCATTCCGCTGCTGGCGCTCCGGATCGCATGGACTCCAGGCAATCGGCCTTCAGGCAAGCCGCAACAGTGAATCGCTCGGGTCGATACCGGCCCCGACCGACCATTGACCGCACGGAACCGACCGCCCATTTCCGGAAAGCCGCCCGCGCATCGCGCATGTGCAGCGGACCACCCGCTGGGTGCGACCTCGCACCCGTTCGATGCGCCGTCGCAAATCCCGGGTGCGACCGCGCATATCACGGATGGACCGTCGGATCCCCGCTGTGCGACCGCGCATCCGTTGGATGCGCCGTTCCATCCGACGTGTGCGACGTCGCAACTATCGGGTGCGCCGTCGCATAACGGATTTGCTCGGCCGCACCCGCAATTTGATCCGTCGCACGTTTGCTTTGCGACGTCGCATCGGCGATTTGCGCCGTCGCATCCGCGAATTGCAAGGGCGCACCGAATGGGTCCGGCACCGCTCCTTCCTTCTGCGCACCTTCAGGCGATCGCCCGCGGCCAGTATCCACAAGACAATCCGCCATGCCCGCTGTCCTGGACCTCGTGGCTACACGCGCGCGAGCTTCCACCGTCCGCGCGAGAACAACCACAGCGTGAACAGGCCGACCGAGGTTTCCGAGACGAATACGGCCCAGAACACGCCCGTCTCCTGCCAGCCGAGGTGCAGCGCGAGCCACCACGCGAGCGGAATCTGGATCAGCCAGAAGAACACGACGTTGATCCAGGTCGGCGTGACGGTATCGCCGGCGCCGTTGAACGCCTGCACGCTGACCATCCACCAACCGTACACGAACAACGCGTAGGACAGGATGCGCAGCCACTCCGCGCCGACAAGCACCACGGTCGGGTCGTCGGTGAACACGCCGACGATCTGCCGCGGCAGGAAGAAATAGGCGAACGAGAGGAGCAGCAGGTAGGCCATGTTGTAACGGCCGATCTGCCACACCGCCGCTTCGGCGCGATCGGGCTGCTGCGCGCCGAGGTTCTGCCCGACGAGCGTCGCGGCCGCGTTGGACATGCCCCAGGCCGGCATCATCGTGAACATCATGAAGCGGATCGCAATCGTCGCACCCGCCACCGCCTCGCTGCCGACGCTGGCGAGAATGCGCATGAGGAAGATCCACGACGTCATCGCCACGATCATCTGGCCGACGCCGCCGAGCGACGTGCGCACGATGTTCCACAGCACCGCGCCGTTCCAGCGCAGGTGCGAGGCGAGCACGCGGATGTGCTGGCCGCCGCGCAGCAGCACCCACAGCTGCACGAGCACACCGGTGCCGCGACCGATATTGGTCGCGATCGCCGCACCCTCGATGCCCCACTCCGGGAACGGCCCGACGCCGAAGATCAGCAGCGGGCACAACACGATGTTGAGGCTGTTCGACAGCCACAGCACGCGCATCGCGATCGCCGCGTCGCCCGCGCCGCGGAAGATCGCGTTGATCACGAACAGCAGCATGATCACCGCGTTGCCGCCGAGCATCCACTGCGCATAGCGGTAACCGTGCTGGATCGTCCAGTCGTCGCCGCCCATCAGGCGGAGCAGGTCCGGCGCGTACAGGATGCCGACGATCGCCGGCACCACCGACGCCAGCAACGCGACAATGATCGCCTGCACCGCGGTCACCGCAGCCTCTTCCTGCTTTCCCTCGCCGATTCGGCGCGCGACCACGGCGGTCACCGCCATCGCGAGCCCCATCGCGATCGAGTACAGCAGGAACAGGTAGCTCTCGGTCAGCCCGACCGTCGCGACCGCCGACGGCCCGAGCCGCGCGACGAAGAAGATGTCGACCACC
>DASTSE010000452.1:0-16276 GCA_035760865.1 Dokdonella sp. | reverse complement strand
TCGGCCGATCCCGAAACGCTGCGGCTGTACCGGCAGCGCTTCCCGCTCGGCCTCGAATCGCTGGTCAAGCGCGAAGCGGCCGGCGCGGGCATCGACCCATCGTGGGCGTACGGCATCCTGCGCGCGGAAAGCGCGTGGATGACCGACGCGCATTCGCACGCCGACGCGTACGGCCTCATGCAACTGTTGCCCGGCGTCGCGAAGAAGCTCGCGAAGGCCGAGAAGCTCCCCTATTCGAATGCGCGGGACCTGTTCGACCCGAGCCTCAACGTGCGTCTCGGTACGCGTTTCCTCGGCCGCATGGCCGCCGTCTACGACGGCAGCCCGTGGCTCGCGAGCGCCGCCTACAACGCGGGCCAGGCGCCGGTGGGGCGTTGGCTCGAAGCGCGCGGCACGCTCGATCCGGACTTCTTCATCGAAACGATTCCGTACAAGGAGACGCGCGAGTACGTCGCGCGCGTGCTCGCCTTCAGCATCATCTACGACTGGCGCATGCGCGGCGACGCGCTCGCGCTGTCGGCGCGCATGCCGAAGATCGGCCAGCCCTACCGCGCGCCGGACGAATCGACGCCGCGCAAGGCGGTCGTCTGCGCGACGGCCGCGGTGCAGAAGCCGCCCGCCGACGCGCCCGCGAGCGACGCGCCTCCGCCCGATACCGGGGGTGGCGCCCCGGCCCCCACGCCACCACCGCTGGCGCAATAGCAAGCGGCATAAGGGCGAGAGCCTGAAACACGGAGCACGCGGAGGAAAAGCTTCTCGATGGAATTCCTTCTTCTCCGTGTGCTCCGTGTGCGCCGTGTTTCAAAGCTTTTCGCCGTCCATGCAACGGGCAGCAAGGGCGCGTTGCAAGAGTGCGCGAAACGCGCTACATGGAAGATCCCTCGCAGGAGCCCGCGATGAAGGCGCAGAAGATCGTCGTGCTCGGCGGCACCGGCTTCGTCGGGCGCCACCTCGTGCCGCGGCTGCAGCGCGACGGCCACTCCATCCGCGTGCTCACGCGCAACCGCGACCTGCATCGCGAACTCGGCGTGCTGCCGCGCGTCGCGCTCGTCAATGCCGACGTGCACGATCGCTCGGCGCTCGCGCGCGAACTCGCCGGCGCGGACGCGGCGATCAACCTGGTCGGCATCCTCAACGAGCGCGGCAGCGACGGCGCCGGATTCCGCAAGGCGCACGTGGAGCTGACGCGCACCTTGATCGACGCGTGCGCCGGCAGCGGCGTACCGCGACTGGTGCAGATGAGCGCATTGCGCGCAGGAGAAGGCAGCAGTCACTACCTGCAGACGCGCGCGCAGGCGGAAGCGCTCGTGCGAGCGTCGCCGCTCGCGTGGACGATCTTCCGGCCATCGGTGATCTTCGGCGACGGCGATGGCCTGTTCTTCCGCTTCGCGGCCCTGCTGCGCGTGGCGCCGATCCTGCCGCTCGCGCGCGCGCACGCGCGCTTCCAGCCCGTGTACGTCGGCGACGTCGCGGAGGCGTTCGCACGCGCGCTCGCGCACCCCCACACCCAGGGCCGAAGCTACGAGCTCGGCGGGCCGCGCGTGATCGAACTGGCCGAGATCGTCCGCTGGACCGCGCGCATGATCGGCAAGCGACGCATCGTGCTGCCGCTGCCGGACGCGCTCGGCCGCGTGCAGGCGTTCGTCGGCGAATGGTTGCCCGGCAAGCCGATCTCGCGCGACAACTTCCGCTCGCTGCAACTCGATTCGGTCGCGCGCGACGACGGCCTCGCCGCGCTCGGTATCGTGGCCACGCCGATGGAAGCGGTGATGCCACGCCTGCTCGGCAACGATGGCCGTAGGGTGGGCCCTCGCCCACCATCGCTCCACCCACGAACGCGGTAGCGCCGCACCAACGGCGGCCCCGGCCCACCGCTTTCGTCATTCGCGAAGAACAGGCTTCGCACGCGGTGGGCCAAGGCCCACCCTATTGGACGACGATCTGCGGGCGCATGGGGCCGAACAGGGCGAGGAGTCGCTGCTGCAGGTCCTTGGGTACGGCCGCCTTGTCGAAGCCGCGCACGAGGTCGGCGACGAAACGGTCGAAATCGTCGTCGGTGAGGTTGAGCCCGCCGTGCGCCTCTTCCATGCTGCGACCGGTGTACTCGCACGGACCGCCGGTCGCCGCGCAGAACTGCTCGATCAGCAGTCGGCGCAGGTCGGGCATGTCCGTGTTGGCGAAGAACAGGTCGATGTGCGGGTCGTTGTGGATTTCGCCGATCGCGGCGTCGACGACCTTCTCGATGCCCGGCTGTGCGCCGAGCGCGCGATAGAGCGAATCGTCTCGCGCGGCCGCGGACGACGCTGCGGCAGGCGCGTGCCGCGGCGGTGCGGCCGAACAGGCCGCCAGCGCGACCAGTGCACAAGCAAGGACGGCATGGCGTGCGTGCAAGCGATTCTCCCCCTGGTTTCGCTGGCACAATGCCAGCCGGTTTCCCCGGGCAAGTCAAGCGATGCGCATCTACCTCGTCGGCGGCGCCGTGCGCGACCGCCTGCTCGGCCTCGACGTCGCCGATCGCGACTTCGTCGTCGTCGGTGCGACCCCCGAGGACATGCGCGCGGCCGGCTACCGCCCGGTCGGCAAGGACTTCCCGGTTTTCCTGCATCCGGCGACGCAGGAGGAGTACGCGCTCGCGCGCACCGAGCGCAAGACCGGGCGCGGCTACCACGGCTTCGCGATCCATGCCGACCCTTCGGTCACGCTCGAACAGGACCTCGAGCGGCGCGACCTCACGATCAACGCGATCGCGATGGACGAGCACGGCAACCTCGTCGACCCGTTCGGCGGCCGACGCGACCTCGAGCAGCGCGTGCTGCGCCATGTCTCGCCCGCATTCGTCGAGGACCCGGTGCGCGTGCTGCGCGTCGCGCGGTTCGCCGCGCGCTATGCCCCGCTCGGTTTCCGCATCGCCGACGACACGCTCGCGCTGATGCGGCGCATGGTCGACGACGGCGAGGTCGACCACCTCGTCGCCGAGCGCGTCTGGAGCGAGACGCGCAAGGCACTGGGCGAACCGTCGCCGTCGGCATTCCTGCGCGCGCTGCGCGCGTGCGGCGCGCTCGGCGTGGTGTTCCCGGAGATCGACGCGCTCTACGGCGTGCCGCAGCGCGCCGAGTTCCATCCGGAGATCGACACCGGCGTGCACGTCGAGCTCGTGCTCGACCAGGCCGCACGCCTCGCGCCCGGCGACGACCTCGTCGGCTGGTGCGCGCTCGTGCACGATCTCGGCAAGGCGCTCACGCCCGCCGACGAATGGCCCCGGCACGTCATGCACGAACAGCGCGGCGTCGCGCCGCTGCGAGCGCTGTGCGCGCGCCTGAAGGTGCCGGCCGAACACGCGGCGCTCGCCGAACTCGTCTGCCGTTTCCATCTGGACGCGCACCGCGCATTCGAATTGCGAGCGGAAACCGTGCTCGACCGGCTCGAGCGGCTCGACGCGTTCCGGCGTCCCGAGCGCGTCGCGCCGTTCCTGCTCGCCTGCGAAGCGGACAAGCGCGGGCGCCTCGGCCGTGCCGACGAACCGTATCCGCAAGCCGACTACCTGCGCGCCGCGCACGCGGCCGCGCGCGCGATCGACGCCGCGCCGTTCGTCGCGCAGGGCCTCGTCGGCACGGCGATCGGCGAAGCGGTGCGTGCGGCGCGCGTGCACGCGATCCGCTCGCTGTCGCGATCGGCGGCGCCTCGCTGACGCGGCGCCGCCGCCCGGGCTCAGCCCGCCTTCTCGAATCCGCCGACGAAGATCGCGTCAGGCTGGACGAAGCGGCCCATCGCGATCGGACCCGGATTCACCGCGACGCTCGCGACCCGCACGTCGGCGTCGCCGACGATGTTCACCAGATGCAGCTGGTTGCTGCCGGTGTCGGCGACGAGCAGGCGCGTGCCGTCGGGCGAGATCGATACGCCGTTGGCGGTGAGGATCTCGGCATCGTCGATGACGTCGATGACCGGATCGAGCGCAAAGTCCGGCACGCGCGCGAGGTCGAGCACGATGATGCGGCCGAGCCCGGTGCCGACGTAGGCGCGACGTCCGGAGGCGGAGATCGCGATGCCGTTCGGCGACCCGAAGCCGAGCGGAAACGTGCGCACGACAGTGAGCGTCGCGGTGTCGACGGCCGACACGGTCGCTTCGTTGTGGTTGACGACGTAGGCGCGCGAACCGTCGGGACTGACCGCGACCGCGTTCGGATTGGCCGCATCGTTGTCCGGGTCGCCGACCGCGACGCAATCGGCGTCGGCGACGCTGGCCGGGGGCGCAACGAGATCGATCCGGCACAGGCGATGGCCGACCGACGCGTCGGTCACGTAGGCGCGCGTGCCGGAGAGGTTCAGCGCAATCCCGCTCGGACTCGCATTGGCGGCGCCGGAAAGCGTGCCGAAATCGATGCCGGTGACGATCTGGGTGCTGGTGTCGATGATCGACACCTCGGCACTCGCGAAATCCGCGACGTAGACGTGGCGACCGCGCGGCTCGACGGCGATGCCGCGCGGGTTGGAGCCGACGAAGTACGCGTGCAGGGTGGAGCCCGTCGTCGTGTCGATCTCGAACACCGTCTCGTTGACCTGGTCGGATACGTACAGGCGCTCGCCGTTGCTCGACAATGCGGCGCCATGGAAGCCGGTCGTGTTCTCGGTACCGGTCACCGTGATCGCGGTAGGCAGCGCCGCCGTGTCGGCGAGATCGACCTTCGAAACCGTCGCCTCGCTGCTCGACGGCAGATAGGCGTAGGGTCCGGCCGCGAACGCGGTCGCGACGTCGAGCGCGCACAGCGCGAGCAGCAACCGCGCACGCGCGATGCGCGCGCCCGACCGTGGGATGTTCATCATGCTTCTCCGTGCTTGAATGGCACGGAACAGGAACGACGCGTGGCAGCCGAATGCGCCACCTCCAGGTCGCGGTCGCCGCAGCCGATCCCACAGTCCTTCGTAGCCCCCGGCTGCCGCCGCCGCGCGAGCGATCGCGGCGAACCGCGCCCGCGCCCGACGCGCGCTACAGGCGGTGCGACAGGTCGAACGCGCGCAGGCCCGGCAATGCGTCGACGCCGCCGCGGGCGAACGCGATCGCCTGGAAGCGCTCGCCCATGTCGCCGGGCAGGGTCAGGCGCTTGACCTCGGCGACGCGCTGCACGCGCTCGATTTCGCGCAAGCCGTCGTCGACGAGTTCGAGCAGGCCGCTCGCGAGCAGGAACTGGCCCTGCGGCGCATAGCCGACGAAGTCGAACCCGGCGCCGACGCCCGCTTCGGCGAGCGCGGTGAAGTCGACGAACGCGGTGATGTCGGTCAGCCCCGGCCAGTGCAGCGGGTCGGCATGTGCGCGGTGGCGGTAGTGGCACACGAGCGTGCCGTCGTCGCGCGCGGGCAGGTAGTACTCCGCGCGCGGGTAACCGTAGTCGACGAACAGCGCGACGCCCGCTTCGAGCGTCGCGGCCACCGCCTGCATCCAGTACGGCAGTTGCGGCAGCACCTCGGAACGATAGCCGTCGGCGAACGGCGCGCCGAGCGCGCGTTCGAGGTGGCGCACCGCGCTCGCGACAAGCAGGTCGGCCGGACGATCGACGCGCACGAAGCGTTCGGCCGCGTCGAGCGAGACGTGCTCCTCGTGCACCTCGCCTTCGCGAAGCGTGAATCGCGTGGTCGGCAAGGCGTCGACGACCTCGTTCGCGAACAGGACGCCGCGCCAGCCGTGCTCGGGCGGTCGCGCGATCCACTGCGCGCGCGCCGCGACGTCCGCGGGCAACCCGGCGGCGACGCGCGCGCGCTGCCGCGCGGCAAGATCGGCGCTCGGCTCGAGGATGAGGACGCGCCGCGGCAGCGCGTCCAGCGCGGCGAATTCGCGCAGCGCGTCGACCGCGAACGCGCCGCTGCCGCCGCCGAGCTCGAGGAAGTCGGCGTCGGCGCCGAGCGCCGCGAGCGTCGGCGCCAACGCGCGCGCGAGGCAGCGCGCATAGAGCGGGCCGAGCTCGGGCGCGGTCACGAAGTCGCCGGCGGCGCCGAACTTGGTGCGCCCCGCGCTGTAGTAGCCGAGACCCGGTGCGTACAGGCACAGCTCCATCCAGCGCGAGAACGGCATCGAGCCGTTCGCGCGGATCTCGTTGCGCAGCAGCGCCGCAAGCTGGTCGGAATGCGCGCGTTCGTCGCTGTTCGGTTCGGGCAGCTGCGTGTTCAGGACTGGTCGGCCGCGGCGTTCTGCGGCACTCTCGGCGATGACGTGCCGGAAGCATAACCCGAAGGAGAGCGCGACATGGCGAGCACGCAGCAACGGCCGGTGGCGCTCGTGACCGGCGCCGCTCGCCGCGTCGGAGCGACGATCGCGCGCACCCTGCATGCGGCCGGCTACGACCTCGCCTTGCACGCGCGCAACTCGTACGCGGCACAGGAGGCGCTCGCGCAGGAGCTCGAGGCCAAGCGCCCGGACAGCACGCTGACCGTGCAGGCCGAACTCGCCGATGCCGACTGCCTGCCGGACCTCGTCGACGCCGTGCTTGCACGCTTCGGTCGCCTCGACGCACTCGTGAACAATGCCTCGACGTTCTATGCGACGCCGCTCGCGAGCGTCACGCCGACGCAGTGGGACGAGCTGTTCGCATCGAACGCGCGCGCGCCGCTGTTCCTCGCGCAGGCCGCGGCGCCCCATCTCGCGGGCCGCAACGGCGCGATCGTGAACCTCGTCGACATCTACGCCGAACGCCCGCTGCCGCGGCACAGCGTCTACTGCATGGCGAAGGCCGCGCTCGCGATGCTCACGCGCGCGCTCGCGCAGGAACTCGCGCCGCTCGTGCGCGTGAACGGCGTCGCGCCCGGAGCCGTGCTCTGGCCGGAAGCGGGCAAGGACGAGGCCGAGCAGCAGCAGCTCATCGCGCGCACGCCGCTCGCGCGCGCGGGCACCCCCGAGGACGTCGCCGGCGCGGTGCTCTGGCTGCTGCGCGACGCGCGCTACGTGACGGGCCAGATCATCCGCGTCGACGGCGGCCGCTCGCTGTCGATGTGATCTTGCCTGGCGCAGAAGCAGAAGATTGAAACACGAAGGACACGAAGGAAAGCAAGAGATCGAAAGATTGAAACACGGAGCACACGGAGCACACAGAGGAAAGGCCTTCAGATGAAGAGCTCTTCTCGTTTTGCTTTCTCCGTGTGCTCCGTGTTTCGAGCTTTTTCCTGCTGCTGCTTTTCCTTCGTGTCCTTCGCGTCCTTCGTGTTTCAGGCTTTTGCAGTTGCTCCTACAACACGACCCGTTCGAGGCGGGTCGCGCGGTCGGGCGAGGCGGCCCAGAGTTCGGCGAGGGTGCGGCCGTCGCCGGGCACGCGCACTTCGGCGGCGATCTCGGCGAGCGGCTTGAGCACGAACGTTTCGGCGAGCTCGCGGCGAGGCACCTGCAGGTGGCCGGGGCCGTCGATGACCGCGTCGTCGAACAGCACGATGTCGATGTCGAGCGTGCGGCTCGAGTAGCGCGGCACGTCGCGGCGACGCCCGTGGCGATCCTCGAGCGCGTGCAGCCAGTCGTTCAGCGCGGGCGCATCGAGGTCGCTGTCGACGCCGGCGGCAAGATTGACGAAGGCCGGGCCATCGAAGCCGACCGCGGCGAACCGGTACGCGGGCGAAACGACGAGCCGGCCGAAGCGCGCGCGCAGTTCGGCGAGCGCCGCGCGCAGGTGGCGCTCGGCGTCGAGGTTGGAACCGAGGCTGAGCCAGGCGCGGTGCATGTCGTCGGGGCTGGTGGCCGAGGGCGGGCGCGGATGCGGGGCGGGAGCGGACGCCGGCTGCGCGCGGTCAGGCGCGCGTGCCGCGCTCGATGACGACGCCGACCGCGCGCGAGCCCGTGACCGCGCCCGGCTTGGACAGCTTGAGGCGCAGCCACGGCACGCCGAACTCGTCGCGGATGATCGCCGCACATCGCTCGGCGAGCGTCTCGACGAGCTCGAAGCGCGATTCGCCGACGAACGCGATGAGGCGTTTCGACACGGCCTTGTAGTCGAGCGTATCGCCGATGCGGTCGCTCGCCGCCGGTCGCGTGTTGTCGAACGCCATCTCGATGTCGAGCGCGACGACCTGGCGCGTCGTGCGCTCCCAGTCGTAGATGCCGATGATCGTCTCGATGCGCAGGTCTTCGATGAAAACGAGGTCCATGCTTTAAAGGCTGAGGGCTGAGGGCTGAGGGCTAGGGGCTGGGGGGCGCGCAACGACCGTCGCGGTCAGGCGACGGGCGGGAGGCTCGCGAGGTCCCAGCGCGGGCGCACTAGGATCGCGGGCGTGTCGCGCTGTCCGGCCGCGAGGCGCAGCGCACCGGCGAGCGCGATCATCGCGCCATTGTCGGTGCAGAACTCCAGTCGCGGGAAGTGCACGCTGAAGCCTTCGCGCGCGCCCGCTTCGGCGAGTTCGGCCCGCAGGCGCCGGTTCGCGCCGACGCCGCCCGCGATCACGAGGCGCCTCGCGCCCGAATGCGCGAGCGCGCGGCGGCACTTGATCGCGAGCGTCTCGACGATCGCTTCCTCGAACGCACGCGCGACGTCGGCCTTGGTCTGCTCCGAGCGGTCGCTCTGCTGCCAGGCCAGCAGGACCTGGGTCTTGAGCCCCGAAAAACTGAAGTCGAGGCCGGGCCGGTCGGTCATCGGGCGGGAAAAGCGGAGCGCACCCGGGCGCCCATGCTCGGCGAGCCGCGCGAGCGCGGGCCCGCCCGGATAGGGGAGCCCCATGAGTTTGGCGGTCTTGTCGAACGCCTCGCCCGCGGCATCGTCGAGCGTGTCGCCGAGCAAGGTGTAGCGGCCGATCCCGGCGACCTCGATGAGCATCGAATGGCCGCCCGACACGAGCAGAGCGACGAACGGCGGCTCGGGCGGGTCGGCTTCGAGCAGCGGGGCGAGCAGGTGCCCTTCCATGTGGTGGACGCCGATCGCGGGCAGGCCGAGCGACCAGGCGATCGACCGTGCCGCGGTCGCGCCGACGAGCAGGGCGCCGACGAGGCCGGGCCCGGCCGTGTAGGCGACGCCGCCGAGGTCGGCGACGCCGAGGCCGGCCCGGGCGAGGGTCTCGCGCACGAGCGGCAGCAGCTTGCGCACATGGTCGCGCGAGGCGAGTTCGGGCACGACCCCGCCGTAGTCCGCGTGCATGCGGATCTGGCTGTAGAGGGTGTGCGCGAGCAGGCCGCGGGCGGGGTCGAACACGGCCACGCCGGTCTCGTCGCAGGACGTCTCGACCCCGAGGACGGGTCCGGGTGCCTTTGCAATGGGCGGATTCATCGGGATAGAATACACGGCTCGCCCGCCAGCCCCGGGCTTGTGTCATTGGAGAATGTATGCCCAGCGTCAAAGTTCGCGAGAACGAACCGTTCGAGTTTGCCCTGCGCCGCTTCAAGCGCACCTGTGAAAAGGCCGGCGTGCTGGCCGAAGTGCGCAAGCGCGAGTTCTACGAAAAGCCGACCCAGGAGCGCAAGCGCAAGCGCGCCGCCGCGGTCAAGCGTCACCTCCGCCGCGTGTCGCGCGACGTGACCAAGCGTCAACGCCTGTACTGATCCTCGACGACCGGTCCGTCCCGGCAGGCGCACTCAAGCGCGCAGCGGGAACCGGACCGGCAGGATGAAAGGGCTGTTCATCGGCCGGCACCCGCGAGGGTGCCGGCTTTTTGCGTTGCGCCGACGTCAGTCCACCGCCGCCTTCGCGGCGATCGCCTCCGCTGCGGCGGCCGCGGTTTCATACTGCTTGCGGTCCGCGTCGTCCGTCGCTGCGGCGGCCTGCCGGCGCAGGTAGGCGGCGAACGGCTGCGCCTCTTCGCCCTGCAGGGTGATGCGGATCTCGACCTCGTCGCCGACCTGCGGCACGAAGCGGCCGAGGCCGAAGTCCGAGCGTTTGAGCCGCGTGGTCGCCTCGAAGCCGATCGACGGTACGCCGTTGCGCGGGTTCGTGCCGATCCCGTTGAGCGTCGCGTCGAGCACGACGCGGCGCGTCACCCCGTGCACGACGAGGTCGCCGCCGACGCGGTAGCGTCCGTGCCCGCGCGCCTCGACGGTGCGGCTCGTGAATGTCGCTTCGGGGTATTTCGCGAGGTCGAAGAAGCTGTCCGAGCGCAGGTCCTCGTCGAGGTCGGGCAGGCCGCTCGTCATTGCCGCGAGCGGAATGTTCACCTTGACCGCGGCCTTCGCCGGCGCGGCCGGGTCGAACACGAGCACGCCTTCGACGCGCGCGAACTGCGCGGTCGGGAACGAGAACCCGAGGTGGTTCCAGCGCACGACGCCTTGCGTATGGTGCGACTCGACGAGGTAGGTCGCGGCCTGCGACGGCAGCGCGGCGGCGAGCAGGAGGACGGGCAGCAAGCGACGCATCGTTCGGTACTCCATGGGGGTGGAGTCGCGAGGCTGCCGCGCAAGGCCGGCGCGAGTCCTGACGAGCGCCTGAAGAATCCTGAAACAGCCTGAAGCGGCCCGACGGCGCGGCGCGTCGGCGCCGGGCTACAATCGAAAGCCACCCGTCACCCCCGACACCGGACGATGCCCGAGTCCATGCACAGCCCATTGCGCATCGGCGACTGGCGCGTCGATCCGCTGCGCGGCGAGATCGCGCGCGACGGCCGCAGCGTGCGCCTCGAGGCACGCAGCATGCGCCTGCTCGTGCACCTCGCCGCGCGTGCGGGCGAGGTCGTGCGGATCGACGACCTGCTCGAGCAGGTCTGGGCCGGCGTCGTCGTCACGCCCGACTCGGTTTACCAAGCGGTGACGTCGCTGCGGCGCTCGCTCGGCGACGACGCGAAGAAGCCGACCTACATAGCGACCGTGCCGCGCCTGGGATACCGCATGGTCGCGCGCGTCGAACCGTGGCGCGAGGCGCCCGCGCCGGCGGCGGTCGCGCGCGGTCGCGTTCGCTGGCGCCGCTTCGGCGCAGCGGCGGCCGTCGCCGTCGTGCTCGTGGGCGCACTCGCGTGGGCGACATTGCGTGCGCACGCGGTCGCGTCCGCGCCGCTGTCGATCGCGGTGCTGCCGTTCCTCGACCTGACCTCGCAGGCGATGAACGAGACGTACGTCGCCGACGGCATGACCGAGGAAATCATCGACGGCCTCGGCGCCGTGCCCGGCGTGCACGTGCAATGCGCAGCCGAGACGTTGCATGGCCAGGAAGCGTCGTTGCCGGTCACCGACGTCGCGCGCGCACTCGGCGTCGCATACGTGCTCGACGGCAGCGTGCGCAGGTCCGACGCGACCTACCGCGTCGCCGCGCGCCTGCTGCAGGCCGGCGACGGCCACGTGGTCTGGACGCAAAGCTACGATCGTCCGCTCGGCGACGTCGTCGCCCTGCAGAAGGACCTCGCCGGCGAGATCACCCGCTCGCTGCAGGCGCGCCTCGCGCCTGCGCCCACCAACGAAGCCCGCTGACCTACGCGGTCCGGGCCATGGAGCATCCGATGTCACTCAAGCAGCAGCTCACCGACGACATGAAGGCCGCGATGAAGGGCGGCGACAAGGAACGCCTCGGCGTGATCCGCCTCGTCAATGCGGCGATCAAGCAGCGCGAAGTCGACGAACGCATCGTGCTCGACGACGCGCAGGTGCTCGCCGTGCTCGAGAAGATGCTCAAGCAGCGCAAGGACTCGGTCGCGCAATACGAAGGCGCCGGGCGCGAGGATCTCGCCGCGGTCGAGCGCTACGAGATGGGCGTGATCGAAGCGTACATGCCCGCGAAGATGTCCGCCGACGAGATCGACGCGATCGTCACGAAGGCGATCGCCGATGCCGGCGCGACGAGTGCGAAGGACATGGGCAAGGTGGTCGGACTGGTCAAGCCGCAAGTGGCCGGCCGCGCCGACATGGGCCAGGTCTCGGCGCTGGTCAAGCGAAAGCTCGGCGGCTGACGCGAAGGGGAACCGACATGACCGAAGCACGGCCGCTGCGCCGTTCGCGCCGCAACCGCGTCGTCGCCGGCGTGATGGGCGGCATCGCCGAGCATTTCGGGCTGAATCCGACCGGGCTGCGCGTCGTCTACGTGATCGGCTCGATCGTGTCGGCCGCGTTCCCGGGCCTGCTCGTGTACCTGATCCTCTGGCTGCTGATCCCGCAGGACGGCTGATGCGCCGGCGAGCGGCCGGCGGACGCCGTCCACGCGTGGCATGCTGAGCGCGCAATGTCCGGCCGCATCCCCGAAAAATTCATCGACGACCTGCTCGCACGCATCGACATCGTCGACGTGATCCAGGAGCGCGTGCCGCTGAAGAAGGCCGGCCGCGACTGGTCGGCGCGCTGCCCGTTCCACGACGAGCGCTCGCCGTCGTTCACGGTGAGCCCGGCCAAGCAGTTCTACCACTGCTTCGGTTGCGGCGCGCACGGCAGCGCGATCGGCTTCCTCATGAACTACGACCGCCTCGAGTTTCCCGACGCGGTCGAGGAGCTCGCGAACCGCCTCGGCCTCAAGGTGCCGTACGAAGGCGGCCGCGAGGCGCCACGCGAGGACAGCACCGATCTCTACAAGCTGCTCGACGCGGCCGCGGCGTTCTATCGCCGCCAGCTCGAGGCGAGCGACCGCGCGCGCGCGTACTTCGAGGGCCGCGGCCTCGATGCGACGACGCTCGCGCGCTTCAACCTCGGCTTTGCCCCCGATGCGTGGGACGCGCTGAAGAACGCGCTCGGCACCAACGCGCAGCGCATCGCGCTGCTCGAGAAGGCGGGCATGCTCACGAGCGGCGAGCGCGGCTCGAAGTACGACCGTTTCCGCAACCGCGTGATGTTCCCGATCCTCGACCGGCGCGGCCGCACGATCGCCTTCGGTGGCCGGATCATCCCGGAAGTGCGTGCTTCCGTCGAAGAGTCCGGCGAGGGATCGCCGGTTCCTGATCCTCGCGCGCAGGACGCGCGCAAAGGCGAAACCGGCCCGAAGTACCTCAACTCGCCCGAGACGCCGCTGTTCCACAAGGGCCGCGAGTTGTTCGGCCTGTGGCAGGTGCGCGAGGCGCACGCGAAGATCCCGCGCCTGATCGTCGTCGAAGGCTACATGGACGTGATCAGCCTGCACCAGTTCGGCGTGCCGCAGGCGGTCGCGACGCTCGGCACCGCGACCACGCGCGACCACGCCGAAATCCTCTTCCGCCAGTGCGCGGACGTCTATTTCTGCTTCGACGGCGATCGCGCCGGGCGCCAGGCCGCATGGCGCGCGGTCGAGTCGGTGCTGCCGCGCATGCGCGACGGCCGCCAGGCGCTGTTCCTGTTCCTCCCCGACGGCGAGGACCCCGACACGCTCGTGCGCAAGGAAGGCCTCGCGGGGTTCGAGCAGCGCCTCAAGGACGCGACGCCGCTCAGCGAATTCTTCTACGGCGAGCTCGGCAAGGACGTCAACCTCGGCTCGCTCGACGGAAGGGCGCGCCTGGCCGAGCGCGCGCGACCCCTGCTCGCGCAGATCCCGGACGGCGCGTTCCGCGATCTCATGCTCGCCGAACTCGACCGGATGACCGGCGTGCGCGTGCAGGTCGCCGCAGCCGCATCGGATGCGCCGCCGAAACCGCGCAACGCGCGTCCGGCGCAACGCTCGCTCGTGCGCGCGGCGATCACGCTGCTCGTGCAGCGCCCCGCGCTCGCGCTCGCACTCGAGCCGCCGTGGTCGTTCGCCGAACTGCGCCAGCCCGGCATCCCGCTGCTGGTCGAACTCATCGCGCTGTGCCGCGCGCGCGCCCATCTCACCACCGGCGCCCTGCTCGAGCATTTCGCCGCGCGCGACGAGGCGAAGGCGCTGCAGAAACTCGCCGTGGTCGACTTTCCGGGCGGCGAGACCGAGGCGCGCGCCGAATTCGTCGACGCGATCGCGCAACTGGAACGGCAGACCGCGCAACAGCGCCTCGACGACCTCACGCGCAGGCAGGCCGAAGCGCCGCTCACCGACGAGGAGAAGCAGCAACTGCGCGCATTGCTGGCCGGCAAGGCCGCCCGAACCTGAACGGATTCGACGACGCGATTGGCATTACGGTCGAAATGCCTGTATGGTGGGCGCACTGTGTTTGTCAGGGTCACTGTGAACCGTGACCTGAAGCGATCGAACATCGATCCGCTCCAACGCCTCACCTCGCTTTCTCCTTGCCAACCTCAGTCTCGACCCGGGATGTACCCGGATCGCGAATTCACGTGTTTTCGAGTAGCAGGAGTCAGTCATGGCGAATCGCCAGAGCGGTACGGTCAAGTGGTTCAACGATGCGAAGGGTTTCGGCTTCATCACGCCGGAAAGCGGCCCGGACCTGTTCGTGCATTTCCGCGCGATCCAGGGCACGGGTTTCAAGACCCTCGCCGAAGGCCAGCGCGTCACCTTCGTGCCCGTCCAGGGCCAGAAGGGCATGCAGGCCGACGAAGTGCAGCTGGCGTAAGCCGCTCCACGTTCGTCCGAGTCACCAACCCCGGGTCGCGAGGCCCGGGGTTTTTCGTTTTGGAGGAGCAGCCGATGGCGATGAAACCGAACTACAACTACGAGAAGCGCCAGCGCGAACTCGCGAAGAAGAAGCAGCAGGACGAGAAGCGCGCCAAGAAGCTCGAACGCAGCAGCGAGAAGAACCCCGGCGACGGCGGCGCGAATCCGGCTCCGGCCACGCCGAAAGGCGGCTGACGGGATCCACAGGCCCGGGCGGCATGCTCGATGCCGCTCATCCGCTCGGCGCATGTCCCGCGCGGACCGGATCGTCCGGCGCGACGATGTCGAGGTCGATCGCGGCCTGCGCGTTCGACGGCTCGAGTTCGAGCGCCCGCCGGTACGCCGCCGCCGCACGCGCCGCATCGCCCTCGAGGCGCCACGCGTAGCCGAGGTTGAGCCACGCGCGCGCCTTGCGCGGCGAATCGCGCACGGTCGCCTGCCACAGCGCGACTTCGCTGCGGTAGTCCGCATTGCGCACCGACGTCGCGAGCGCGAGCGCGATGCACGATGCGCACGCGACGACGCCTGCTGCGGTGCGCGCGCGAGCCCGTTCCGCGACCCGCACGAGCGCGCAGGCGAGGATGAGCATCGGCCCCGCGACGGCGAGGTAGACATGGCGGTCGTTGGCGAGGTCGAGCCGCGGCAGCAGCGAGTTCGCGGGCGCGAGCTGGAGGAAGTACCAGCCGACCCCGAACGCGAGCCATGCGACGCGGCGACGCGCGGCGATCATCGCCGCGACGACGGTCGCGAGCAGCAGTGCACACGCGGCGAGCGTCGTCGACCATGCCGCCGGCACGCGCAGGTCGGGATCGATGTTGGTGGCGCCCGCGAGCGAATGGGTGAGGAGATACCCGTGCGCGAGCAGCTGGCCGGCGAGCTGTGCGGTGAGCGGCCGCGTCGCCGCGCTCACGCCGAAGAACACGTGGTAGCCCGGCGTCGCGAGCGCCGCGGCCGCGGCCAGCGCGAGCACGAGTGCGTACGGGCGCAGGCGGTGCAGCGTCGTGCGCAGCGGCGATCCGTCCGCCCACGCGCGCAGTAGAGGAATCGCGGGCATCACGATCGCGGTCTCGCGCACGGCGAGCGCGAGCGCGAACAGCACGGGACCGAACCACGCGAGCGCGCGACGCGCAGGCTGCGCACCGGCGGCGTCGTCGGCGAGCACGGCGGCGAGCACGAACGTCGCCGCGAGCGAGATCGAACGCCCGCTCGCGTACGTGACGGCCTCGGTCGTCGCGGGGTGGAGCGCGAACAGCAGCGCCGCGAGCAATGCGCCCGCATCGACCGCGTTCGACGCGGGCGCGAGCCGCGGCAGCCAGCGCCGCCACAGCGACCAGAGCAGGCACGCATTGGCGGCATGGATCGCCACGTTGCCCGCGTGGATAGCAACGGCGCCTCCGCCCGCTTCGAACGTGAGCGCGTAGCTGAGCTTGAGCAGCGGACGGATGCCCGGCAACGATCGCCACCAGCCCGACAGGCTTTGCGTCGACGGGTTGGCGAGGATCGCGGCGAAATCGTCGAACTGCCATGACGCCGTCAACGCGTTCGCGTAGGCGAGGAGGACCGCCGTGACGATGAGGGCGATCGACGCCCCGGCATGTGCGCCGCCGCGACACGGCACGGCCGGTGCGATCCGCTGCTGTGCGGACGCACCCCCGCGCGCGACCTGCGCAGGGGCGCGCGCGCTGGACGGTTCGGGTCTGGACCGGGTCGACACGCGCGCGCCTAGCGGACCGCTGTCGCCGAGGCTTCGAACGCGAGTTCGACCAGCCCGACGCTGTCCCACCAGCGCTCGCCCGCCTCGAGCAGCACGGCGAGGACGCGATGCCCGCCGCGCTCGACCACGGCGACGAGGCAGCGCCCGGCCGCAGGCGTGGTGCCGGTCTTGAGGCCGCGCGCGCCGGGCAGCCCCTCGAGCA
>DASTSE010000451.1:0-7212 GCA_035760865.1 Dokdonella sp. | reverse complement strand
CACGAGTTCAGGCAGCAGTTCCGCCGCGTTGCCGAGCAGCGCGATCGACTTCGCCTGGCCGGCGGCGCAGTATTTCTCGATGCGGGCGAGCGCGTCGTCGAGGTCGGTCGCCTGCTCGTCGACGTAGCGCGTGCGCAGGCGCATGTCGATGCGCGACTGCTGGCATTCGATGTTGAGCGAGCACGCGCCGGCCAGCGACGCCGCCAGCGGCTGCGCGCCGCCCATGCCGCCGAGGCCGGCGGTGAGGATCCATTTGCCGGTGAGGTCGCCGCCGTAGTGCTGGCGGCCCATTTCGACGAAGGTTTCGTAGGTGCCCTGCACGATGCCCTGCGAGCCGATGTAGATCCAGCTGCCGGCCGTCATCTGGCCGTACATCATCAGGCCCTTCTTATCGAGCTCGTTGAAGTGCTCCCACGTGGCCCAGTGCGGCACGAGGTTGGAGTTGGCGAGCAGCACGCGCGGCGCGTCCTTGTGCGTGGGGAACACGCCGACGGGCTTGCCGGACTGGATCAGCAGCGTTTCGTCATCGTTGAGCTCGGGCAGCGAACGCAGGATCGCGTCGAAGCATTCCCAGTTGCGCGCGGCGCGACCGATGCCGCCGTAGACGACGAGTTCGCTCGGCTTCTCGGCGACGTCGGGATCGAGGTTGTTCTGGATCATGCGGAACGCGGCTTCGGTGAGCCAGCTCTTGCACGTGATCTCGCTGCCGCGCGGCGCGCGGATCGTGCGGGTGGTGTCGATGCGGGTCGGTGCGTTCATGCGCGCAGGGTCTCCGGAAGGCAGGCGACGATTATAGGCCCGGCGCGTGCGGGCTCGGCGTATCGGGGCGCGCTCCGGTTGCGAGCCCATGGCTGACGTGATCGGAGTCGCTCCGATATCGAAACGGCGCACGGTGGAGAGCACGCGCGGGCCCTCCTGTCCTTGCAGGAAAGAACGGGAGTGCGACGTATCGGCGGGTTGATGCGGCGTCGCGTTCCGGTAGCATGTGCGCGCACCGCGCCATCGCGCGCGGTCCGCAGGGGGCTGGGGCGTGGAGCGTCGGTTCGCTTCGACAGGGGTCGCGTGTGCGTTCGTGCTGCTGCTCGCGCTGCTGCACGCGTTCGCGGTGCGCGCGGCGACGCCGGCTGCGACGACGCCGGGGTGGATCGTCACGGAATTGCCGACCGCGATCGGCGACGACGCCGCGGCGATCGCGGCGGGCAAACACGATGCGTCGTTCCTGTCGCATCCGGGCACGACCTTGCGCGCGGCGACCGATGCGCCGCTGTGGTATCGCCTTCGACTCGACGCGGACTGGACCTCGTCCGAACTGCCCGTGCTCGTCGTGCGGGACATCGGCTACGCGCACGCGACGTTGTACGCGCCGCCCGACTATCGCGCGCAATCGCTCTGGCTGACCAAACCCGATACGCAGGCGCGGTTTTCGCGCCACGCGATGGCGTTCGTGCTGCCGGCGGCACTCCGCGCGGACCAGTCGCTGTACCTGCGCCTGGACCGCGTGCGCGTGGAACGCCGCGCGAGCGTGGCCGTGACCGACCTCGCGAGCTACCAGGCCGCGGATCTGCGCCACGTGCGCATCGTCACGCTGTTCAGCGCAGCGCAGTTCACGATGGTGCTGGTCGGGCTGTGCCTGTGGATCGCCCTGCGCGATCGCGTTTACGCACTGTTCGTCGCCTACTCCGGGCTGCAGCTCGTCTACCTGCTGCTCGTGTCGGGCGAGTTCTACGACCTGCCGCTTGGAGCGCTGCCCGACCTGCTCGGCCAGCGCGCATCATGGATCTTCGCGGTGCTGAGCGCGCCGCTGTCGATCTCGTTCATCCTCGAGTTCTGCAACCTGAGGCGGCAGACGCCGCGCATGGCGACCGTGCTCGCGGCGACGCGCTGGCCGTACGTGCTCGCGCTCGCGGTACTGCTCATCCCGATCGACTGGCCCGCGCGCGACGTCGTGCTGCCGTCGCTCATCAACCTGATGTTCCTTGTCGGCTCGCTCATCGCGATCGCCGCCGTCAGCCACGCCGCGATGCGTCGCAATCGTGCGGCGTTGTTCTTCCTCGTCGCGTGGATGCCGCAGGTCGCGTTCACCGCGCTGCGCGTGACGCAGCTGATCCTGCACCTGCCGCAGCCGCCGTGGCTCGAGTACGGTTTTCCGTTCACGACCGCGTTCTCGAGCGTGGTGGTCGTCCTGGGTCTCGCCGACGCGACCTTGCACGCGCGGCGCGAGCGCGACGTCGCGACGCGCCTGGCCGAGCGCGACGGTCTCACCGGCGTGCTCAACCGGCGCGCGATCACGCGCTGCCTCGAGACGGAATTCGGCGAGGCGATCGCGCACAGGCTGCCGCTCGCGCTGCTGTTCGTCGACCTCGACCATTTCAAGGCGATCAACGACCGGCACGGCCATCTCGTCGGCGACCACTGCCTCAAGACGATCGCCGTCACGCTCGCCGACGAGTTGCAGGACGGCGAGCATTTCGGCCGCTACGGCGGCGAGGAGTTCCTCGCGGTGCTGCCCGGCTCGACGCATGCGGAAGCGATCGCGACCGGCGAGCGCCTGCGCAAGCGCGTCGCGCACCTGTCGATCGAGACCGATGGCGTGAGCCTGCGCCTGACCGCGAGCATCGGCGTCGCCGGGCTGCACGCGGGCACCGATTCGCCCGACAAACTCATCGAGCGCGCGGACGCCGCGCTCTACCGCGCCAAGGCGGAAGGACGCAACCGCGTCTGCACGCATGCGCCGCTCGCGGCTGCGGGCCCCTGACGAAGGACGACCGATGGATGCGATGAAGACCGTGCAGATCACCGAACTCCAGCCCGGCGACGTGCTGCTGCACATGGGCCGCGGGCAGCTGTCCAAGCTGATCGCCTGGGTCGGCGACAGCGCCTACAGCCACGCGGCGATGGTGATCGGCCACGGCGAACTCATCGAGGCGGCGACCAAGGGCGTGCGCCACGCGAGCCTCGCCGAACGCACGCGCATGGGAGCCGCGTTCGACTACGTCGACGTGTTCCGTCCGCTGCGGCCGACGCCACGCGACAGCGCGGAGATCGCCGCGCTGCTCGCGGCGGCGGACGTCTACCTCGGGCGGCCGTATCCGATGACGTCGCTGCTCACGCTCGGCGTCGTCTGCGCCGTGCGCAACAAGATTCCTGGCGACGAGCGCCTGCACGAAGCGCTGCGCATGGCGCTCGATCTCGTCGTGCAGGACGACCCGAGCCGCGTCGTCTGCAGCGAGCTCGTCTACCGCGGATTCGCCGAAGCGGTCACGCGGCCGCCGCAGGCGCTGCGCCTGCAGATCACGCACCGTGCCTCGCAGTCGACGCCGCTGCCGAAGATCGATTTCATCGCGCTTGCGCTCGAATGCCTCGAGGACTACCAGCGCGCAAACCCGAAGGGTGCGTTGCGCGCGACCGCGGCGCAGGCGGAATTGCCCGCACTGCTCGCTCAGGCGCGCGGCACGCTCGGCATCGGCGGCGTGCAGACGTCCGGCGCGGGGGCATCGGCGCCGAACCCGAAAACGGTCCTGCCGGCCGACCTCGAGTTCAGCGCCGGCCTGCGCAAGCTCGGACGCCTGCCGCTCGCGACGTGACGCGGCGGGACTCGCCGCTGCGCGGCTCGACCCGCCCGATCCGCTGTACGGCGAGACCCGCCCCTACGCGACCCCTCCGCGACGTCGATCGGTAGGGCGGTACGCGCATCGCGCGTGCCGCCGTACGTTCGTCGATGCCACCATGATGTCGCCGTGATGGCGGCTTCGGCGTGGGCGCGGCGGGACTCGCCGCTGCGCGGCTCGACCCGCCCTACGCGGTTGGCCGCACCCGCTGCGCTATCCGCAAACGTTCGCGCATCGGAACGCAACCTTGCGCGATACTTCATGGAACGAACCTGCGGCATGCGCGTGCGCCCGCAACGCGCGCCTTCGGAGGCGTCTCATGAACCGCTGGACCGCCGCTTTCGCGTTCGCCGCCTCGGCGCTCGCCATGGACGCGCACGCGCTCGACGGCGATGCCGATCCGGCCTTCGGCGACAACGGCCAGGTCGCGATCACGCGTCCGCCCAACATCGGCGGTAACGGCACGAAGCCGACCGGCGACCTGCTGCAGCGTGACGACGGGCGCTATCTCTGGGCCGCACCGCTCGACGACGGCAGCGTCTGGGTCGGTCGCGCGTTCCGCAACGGCGCACCCGATGCCACGTTCGGCGGATTCGGCAACGGCCGCGTGACCCTGCCCGCCTGCGGTGCGAGCCGCAACGTGCGCCTCGCCGACGACGGCGCGGAGGGCGCGGTCGTCTGGGCCGGCTCGTGCCTCGTGCGACTCGACGTCGACGGCCATGTCGTAGACGGTTTCGGCGACGGCGCGACGTTGCCGCCCGCGGGATTTTCCGCGGCGGGCTTCGCACGCGACGCGCAAGGCCGCTACGTGCTCGCCGGGAAAGCCGGCGCGACCGAACTTCGCGTGCACCGCTATGCGGCCGACGGCGCCGACGACGCGACGTTCGGCACGCTCGGCAGCACGGTCGTCGTCGTGCCATCGACGAACGGCTTCGCGGATCTGTACGCACTCGCCGTGCGCGGCGACGGCCGCATCCTCGTCGGCGGCGATCGCGGGAACACGCACGGGCCGAACATGGTCCTCGTGCAGTTAAACGAGGACGGCACGCCCGATCCAGGCTGGGACGGCGACGGCATCGTCGACCTCGAGCCGCCGGACGGCTACGACCGCCTGTACGCGACCGCGCTCGCGATCGACGCCGACGGCAGCCTCGTCGTCTCGGGCATGAGCAGCGACGGCGGCGTGAGCTGCTGCCTCATGCTCGCGCGATTCGACACCTCCGGGCAGCTCGTGCCGTCGTTCGGCCTGCGCATCTTCAGGCTCAGCACGCAACCAGCGCTGTTCCCGTTCTTCGAGCAGCGCGATGGACTCGCGCTGCTGCCGAACGGACGCATCGTCATGGGCGCGATCTCGTTCCCGTTCGCCGCGCCGTTCACGCACCGCACGCAGTACACGCTCGTGCGCACGTTCGCCGACGGCAGCCTCGACGCGGGCTTCGGCCACGACGGCTGGAACAGCTACACGATCGCCGATCCGGTCGGCGTCGGCCAGACCGGCGACTACGTGCAGATGCACGCGATCGCCTACGACCGCATCGACGACAGCCTCGTCATGCTCGGCCGCACGTTCTTCGAGGACGGTTCGACCGGCGACGATTACGTGACGTTCGTGCGCGCCCGTTTCGACCTCGTGTTCGCCGACGCGTTCGATCGCGGCGGTGGGGCGGTTCCGGCCGTGACCGGAGACATCGGATCACGCTAGCGCGGTGCGCGCGAACGCGGCACGGGCAATGGCGAAGTCGCGGCCCACACGGCGGCGGGATTCCGCTTCGCGCTCGACCGCCCTGCCCGGTCGGCTTCGGCGCGGCACCGGAGCGGCGACGGGGGTGTGCGCCGCTCCGGTCCCAGATCGAGGATTCAGGGCCCCGTGAAGGCGCACTCCGAACCCGCGCTCAGTATCGCGGGACTGCGTGACGTGCCGATGTCGTCGTCCCCTGCGCGGCAGGCCCATGTGTCCATGGTCGGTGCCGGAGGCGCGCAACGATATCCTCATACCCACGCAGGCGGGGATCCTTTGTGGTCTTTTTCACAACGGCGGCCTCGCACGCGTCGCGGACCGAAGTCATTCGATCGCGTGCGCCATCGTGCGCGCCACGAGGATGTCCGCCTCTGGACGCCCGCGGCGCCGGATGCCGGGCCGCTGCATCACGCGCGGTCGAGGCACGCCTGCAGCAACGCGCGGATCAGCGCCTGCGTCGGCGCGGCGCGTTCGGGCAGGTACTCGAACGAATCCTCGTCCATGTAGTTGAGCTGGGCGAGTTCGAGCTGCACCGCTTCGACGCCCTCTTCCGGATGTCCGTAGTGGCGCGTGATGTAGCCGCCCTTGAAGCGGCCATTGACGACGTGCGAGTAGCGCGACTGCGCGCCGAGGATCGACGCGAGGCGCGCCTGCAGCGCCGGCGTGCAGCTCGCGCCGGCCGACGTGCCGAGGTTGAAATCCGGCAGGCGCCCGTCGAACAGGAACGGCACGACGCTGCGGATCGAATGCCCTTCCCACAGCACGACGCGGCCGTGCGCGGCCTTGATGCGCGCCATCTCGTCCTTGAGCGCCGTGTGGTACGGCATCCAGTACGTCTCGACGCGTTGCGCGATCTCGCTTCGGTGCGGCTCCTCGCCGGCCTGGTACACGGGCTCGCCGCTGAACTGCACGATCGGGCAAAGGCCCGTCGTGTTCTGGCCCGGATAGAGCGAAGCGTCGTCGGACGGGCGGTTGAGGTCGACGACGTAGCGCGAATGGGTCGGCACGATCATCGATGCGCCCATCTCGAGCGCGAACGCATACAGGCGCGAGACGTGCCAGTCGGTGTCGGGCACATGCCGCGCCGAAGGCATGAGGCGCTGCGCGAGCTCGGGCGGCAGGTAGCTGCCGTCGTGCGGAAGGCTCACGAACAGCGGCGCGGAGCCGCGATGCAGGGTGTAGATGTCCATCGGTGCATTGTAGGCCACGCGACGCGCGTGCGATCGGCGATGGCGCAGGCCGCTCGCCGTCGTTCAGCAGCGAGCGCCTGCCCGCGTCGGCGTGGCGACCTTCGCGAGCTGCACTCGATCGCCGCGAGTCGCGTCAGAACCGGTAGCGCGCGAACAGCGAGGGACCGTCGAGGTCGATGTCGAGGCCGGCATCGTAGAGTCCGCCGTTGCGCCGCAGGCGGATGCGCGAGAGGCCGTACTCCGCGCCGACGCCGACATCGTGCCACGGGAACCACTCGACGCCGACGCGCGCGTCGTAGATGTGGCCCGACAGCGGGCCGCCGCTCTTGCGCACGCCCGACGCGTCGAAGTAGACGCGCAGGTCGTCCGAGACCGCATGCTTGTAGCCGAGCGTGACGAGCGGTGCGACGGCGTCCTCGTCCCAGCGTTGCGCGACCTCGGTCGAGACGCCGTTGATGGTCGCGGTACCCGTCACGCGCAGTTTCGCCGCGTAGTAGACCGCGCCCAGGCCGAGGCCGAACACGTCGTCCTCGCCGCCGAACCAGAAGCGCCACGCGGCGCTGCCCGCGGCGAGGTCGAACTTGGCGGTCAGGGTCGAATCGAGGTCGTACGCGGTGCCCTGGTACGAGAACGGCTGGTCGAGCACATGGGTGGTCGATCGGCCGAGCGAGTAGTA
>DASTSE010000450.1:0-2110 GCA_035760865.1 Dokdonella sp. | reverse complement strand
CGCCGAAGCCGCCCGGCAGCCAGCGCTCGTCGAGGTGATACGCAATGACCGCAAGCACGGCCAGCGCGCGCAGGCCGTCGATGTGCGCGACGTGCCGGGTCGGGGTCACGCGATCGATGGCCGCGGCTGCGCGCGCGGCACTTGAAGCCGTCGCTGAGGCGTCGTCGCCGGAGATCGATCCGGCGGCAATGCCGGTTGCTGCGTTCACGTGAGCTTCTTGAGGCGATAGAGCGCATCGAGCGCCTCGCGCGGCGACATCGCGTCAGGGTCGAGCGCGCGCAGCGCGTCCTCCACCGGCGACGGCAGCGGCGGCGCGAACAATCCGAGCTGCGCCTGCGCGGGCGTGCTCGGGCTCGCGTGCGCTCCGCTTTCCAGCGCGAGCAGCGTCGCGCGTGCCTCGGCGATCACGGCCCTGGGCAATCCGGCCAGCGCGGCCACCTGCAGGCCGAAGCTGCGGTTGGCCGGTCCTTCCTTGACCGCGTGCATGAACACGAGCTGCTCGCCGCGTTCCTTGTCGTGGAACTCGACCGCGTCTAGGTGCACGTTGGCGATGCCGTCGACCTCGCCCGCGAGGGCGGTGAGCTCGAAATAGTGCGTCGCGAACAGTGCGTACGCGCGATTCGTCGTTGCGAGGTGCAGCGCACAAGCGCGCGCGAGCGCGAGGCCATCGTAGGTCGAGGTGCCACGGCCGATCTCGTCCATGAGAACGAGGCTGTTCGCGGTCGCGTTGTGCAGGATGTTGGCCGTCTCGCTCATCTCGACCATGAACGTCGACTGGCCTCGCGCGAGGTCGTCGCCGGCGCCGATGCGCGTGAAGATGCGGTCGACCGGACCGATCGTCGCGCTGTCCGCGGGGACGTGGCTGCCGATGTGGGCCAGCAGCACGATCAGCGCTGCCTGCCGCATGTAGGTGGACTTGCCGCCCATGTTCGGCCCGGTGACGACGAGCATGCGGCGGCGGTCGTGCAGGTCGAGGTCGTTCGGCTCGAACGGATCGCCGCGCACCTGCTCGACGACGGGATGGCGCCCTCGCACGACGTGGATGCCGCCGGCATCGGCGAGGGTCGGACGGCTCCAGCGCAGGCTGTCGGCGCGCTCGGCGAGGTTTGCGAGCACGTCGAGTTCGGCGATCGCCGCGGCCGCGGCCTGCAGGGGAGCGAGCCGTTGCAGCAGGAACTCGAGGATGCCTTCGTACAGAGCGCGTTCGCGCATGAGCGAGCGCTCGCGCGCCGACAGCACCTTGTCCTCGAATGCCTTGAGTTCTTCCGTGACGTAACGTTCGGCACCCTTGATCGTCTGCCGTCGCGTGTAGTGCGCGGGCGCCTTGTCGGCCTGGCCCTTGCTGATCTCGATGTAGTAGCCGTGCACGCGGTTGTAGCCGACCTTGAGCGTCGGGATGCCGCTCGCAGCCTTCTCGCGTTCCTCGAGGTCGACGAGGAACTGGTCGGCATTCGTGGCCAGCGCGCGCAGTTCGTCGAGCTCGGCGTCGAAACCCGTGCGCACGACGCCGCCGTCGCGCGCGAGCACGGGTGGCGCGTCGACCATCGCCGCGGCGAGGTAGGCCGCGGTGTCGGCGTGTTCGCCCAGTCGATCGACGAGGTCGCCGAGCAGCGGACTCAGGCGCGATGCGCCGTCGTCCTCGAGGGCGCCGCCGCCGGCGACGATCGCGCGTGCGAGCCTGGGCGCGAGCGCGAGGCCGTCCCGCAGGGTCGACAAGTCGCGCGGGCGCGCGGACCGCAACGCAACGCGCGCGAGGATGCGTTCGAGATCGCCGATGCCGCGCAGCACCTCGCGCAGGTCCTCGTGACGGCGCGCGTCGACGAGGCTGTCGATGGCCTGCTGGCGGCGGCGCAGGACGTCGCGGTCGCGCAGCGGCCGGTGCAGCCAGCGGCGCAGGAGGCGCGCGCCCATCGGCGTAATGGTGCGGTCGAGCACGCCGAGCAGGGTGTGCTCGCGATGTCCGCTCGCGTGCGTGTCGAGCTCGAGGTTGCGCCGCGTCGCCGCGTCCATCGCAAGCGTTTCGTCCGCGCTCTCGACGGCGATTCCGGCGAGGTGCGGCAGTGCGGATTTCTGCGTCTCCTGCACGTAGCCGAGCAGCGCGCCCGCGGCC
>DASTSE010000449.1:0-6193 GCA_035760865.1 Dokdonella sp. | reverse complement strand
GTCGGCCTGTTCACGGTCGCCTCGATCGTCTGCGGTGCGTCGCCGGCGCTGTGGCTGCTCGTGGTCGGGCGCGTCGGCCAAGGCCTCGGCGCCGCGGTGATGATGGCGCTGTCGCTCGCGCTCGTCGGCGATGCGGTGCCGAAGGATCGCGCCGGGCGCGCGATGGGTTTCCTCGGCACGATGTCGGCGGTCGGCACCGCGCTCGGGCCGTCGCTCGGTGGCGTGCTGCTCGCGGGCTTCGGCTGGCGGTCGATCTTCTTCCTCAACGTGCCGCTCGGCCTGCTAGCGCTCGTGCTTGCGCTCGCGTCGCTGCCAGCGGACCCGCCGCGCGGCGCGCGCGTCGCGTTCGACGCGGTCGGCTCGGCGCTGCTCGCGCTCACGCTCGCGGCGTATGCGCTGTCGATGACGCTCGGCGCATCCGGCGCGGTCGGCCTCGCATTGCTGGCGGTCGCGGTCGTCGGCGCAGCCGCGTTCGCTTGGGTGGAAACGCGCGTCGCCGCGCCGCTCGTGCGGCTCGCGCTGTTCCGCGACCGCGCCGTGAGCGCGGGCTTCGCGATGAGCGCGCTCGTGACGACGGTCGCGATGACGACGCTCGTGGTCGGGCCGTTCTACCTCGCGCGCGCGCTCGGCATGAGTCCGGCGTCGGTCGGCCTGGTCATGACCGCGGGCCCGCTGGTCGCCGCGCTCGCGGGCGTGCCGGCCGGGCGCGCGGTCGACCGCTTCGGCGCGCGCGGCGTGACGATCGCAGGGCTCGCCGCGATGGCGCTCGGCTGCGTCGCGCTCATGCTGTTGCCGATGGCGTCAGGCGTCGTCGGCTACGTGCTGCCGCTCGTCGCGGTCACCGCCGGCTACGCGACGTTCCAGGCCGCCAACAACACCGCGGTCGTCGCCGCGACCGATGCCACGCAGCGCGGCGTCGTCTCCGGCGTGCTCAACCTCTCGCGCAACCTCGGCCTCGTCACGGGCGCCTCGGCGATGGGCGCGGTGTTCGCGCTCGGCACGCGCGCGCCGGAGGTCGCCATGGCCTCGGCGTCCGCGATCGCGGCGGGCCTGCACGTCGCGTTCGGCGTCGCCGCGGCGCTCGTGATGGGAGCGCTCGCACTGGCGGTGCGCACGGCTGCGCCGGCGCGCGCGATGGCGACGTCGTGAGGCGCTGCGTGATGAGGTTCCGCCAACCACAGCTCGCGGTCGCCCTGGCCATGGCACTCGCGTCGCACGGCGCGGTCGCCGAGGCCGCTGAAAGCACGAAGTGCGTCGGCAGCGCCCACGCGGGCGAGACGACGCCGACGCCCGTCGATCCGTATCCGTTGATGGCCGCGGGTTGGGGGCCGGAACTCGGCAACGGCTTCATGGCCAGTCGCTGGGCCGAGGACTGGTCGGGCATGGCCGCGCACGGTCGCGCGCCGGCGGGCAAGTTCATCGCGATCGGCGAATCCACGCACCTCACGCTGAGTTCGGAGATCCGCGTGCGCGCGACCGCGGCCGACGATGCGCGGCTGCGCGAGGGCGACGACGTCCAGCAGGACCAGGCGCGCCTGCTCGTCGGCGCCGACCTCAGGTTCAACCCGGGCCTGCGCGTCTATGGGGAACTCGGCGCAGGCGTGGTCGACAGTCGCCGCGACGACGCGCCCGCGAGCTTCGCGAACGACATCTCGCTGCAGCAGCTGTTCGTCGACGTGCGTGACGACATCGGCGGCATGCTCGTCGGCGCGATGCTCGGGCGACAGGAGTTCTCCGACGGGCCGCGCCAGCTCATCAGCCTCGGCGACGGAGCGAACCTGCATCGCACGTGGAATGGCATCCGCGCGTATGCGCACGCGCCGCGCGTGCGATTGGGCGCATTCGACCTGCGCGCGACGCGGCTGGGCAGCGGCGCGTTCGACGAACGCATCGATGCCGGCGAGAAACTGCAGGGCATCGATGCGAGCATCATCGTTTCCGAAAGCGGCCCGAACACGTTCCTCGAGCCGTTCTGGATCCGCAGCCGCCAGCCCGCGTATAGACGGGCGAACGCGACCGGGCCCGACGAGCGCGACACCGTCGGCGCACGCCTCTGGGGCCGACGCGGCGAGCTGCGCTTCGACTGGGTCGCTGCGCGCCAGTCGGGCCAAACGCTCGGCGGCCGTCGCGTGCAGGCGTGGGGCCTGTTCAGCACGCAGAGCATCGCGCTGTCGCAGGCCGGCTGGAAACCGCGGCTCACCGCGCACGTCGATCTCGCCTCGGGCGGCGGCGCCTACGAAAGCGCAACCGTGCGCGACTTCAATCCGCTCTACGCGAGTTCCAACTACCTCGGCGAAGCGCAGTTCCTCGGCTTGTCCAACCTGCTGATGATCGCCCCGGGTATCGCCGTCTCGCCGACGCCGCGCACGTCCGTCGCGGTCGAATATGGCCGCGCGCGCCGCCTCGACGTGCACGACGCGATCTACGCCGGCGGCGGCCGTGCGTACGCGGGCACCGAAACGGTCACCGGCCGCCGCATCGGCGACCTCGCGCGGCTCACGGCCACGTGGTCGATCCATCGCAACCTCGCCCTGCGCCTCAACGTCGAACACCTCGCCGCCGGCGATGCACTGCGACTCAGTGGGCATGTGTCGGGCACGTATGCGTATGTGGATACGACCTTTCGCTACTGAAAGCGCTCGGCGGCTTGCAGCGGAACTTGCGGGCCGGAATGGAAGCTCGGACGTGGATGATCAGGTCGAGCCAGCTACCTCCGCCCTACTCCGGTCGCTGTCGCCTCGGCTTACGCGACGTTCCGGGGGGGCAACAAGACTGCGGTCGTCGCCTCGACGTCGGGCATCGCGGCGGCGCTCGTGCCCGGCGCGCTTGCGTTGGGTCGCGTCATTTCGGTACCGGCGCCGCGCGCGGGCCTCGGCGCAAGGTGCATTGCGACAGGGCTGGATCATTGACGGCCCGCTGACCCACGGGCCGCGGCAGCGCGGTGTGCGCGGGTCAGTGGACCGGCCAGCACGTCCGGCGTCGCGTCGTGCATGGAAAGACGTTCTGTAGGAGCGCACCCCGTGCGGGATCGTGGCCTCTACGACGGCTCGACGCTCCGACTTCGACGATCCGCGATGGTCAGTGCAGCTGCCGAACGCGGTGAGACGCGGGGGCACTCGCGTGCAGGTCGTCGGCGACATCGCCGACGGTGATCCCGAGCCCGTAGAGCACGAGCTGCGGTGTGCGCTCGCCCCCGCGCTTCGGCTAACCGCGCGGCACGCCGCTTTGGAACACTACATCGAATCCGTCGGCGAAGATGACGTCGAGTCCTGCGGCTTGCACTTCGTAGGCGCCGATGTCGGCGGCCGCGCCGACCACGCGGTCGAAGCCGGCGTCGCGCGCGTCGTAGGTGAGCGAGAGGAAGTTGTCGCCGTGGTCGATCGCAGGCGAGCCGGGGCGCAGCGCGTGCGTCGCCACCGGGCCGCCGTTGTCGGCGAGCGGCATGAGCAACGGATCGGTGGTGATCGTGTCGGCGGGCAGCGGCTGGCTGGATGCGATGACAAGGTTGCCGTTGCCCTGGATCGTGACCGGACCGAGCGATGAAATGTCGTCGGGCTGGCCGAGTCGCGTGTTGCGCGCGACGATGGAGCTGCGCAGGATGAGGTACGCGCCCGGCGCGAACATCAAGACGCCCGCGCCGGCCGCGGCACCCGAGCCCTCGGTCGAGTCGACGGGTTGCCCAGCGCGTTGAACGCGATCGTGCTGTTCGACACGTGCAGGGTGGCGTCGTGGCTCTGCAGGCCCGCGCTGCCCCATTCGGAGCGATTGCCGGAAATCGTGCTGTTGAGGACGAATGAGGTCGTCAGGCAGTTGCCGAAATCGATCGCACCGCCGCTGGGGGCTTCATTGTCGCTGATCGTCGAATAGCCGACGGCGGCAGCGCCCGCCGCCATCGCGCCGCCGCCGTGGCTGTAGACGCCGCCTCCGATCACCGAGTTGCCCGAGATCGTGCTGTTCTGCACGAACAGCGCGCCACCCGCGAAGATGCCGCCGCCACCGGCATAGCTGTAGGTGCCCATCGCATTGAAGACGGTGTTGTCGCGCACGACGGAATGGTTGAGGGTCACTGAGCCGCGCGCATGGATGCCGCCGCCGAAGGCCCCGCCGTCGACCGGCGGCGCCGTCGTACCCGTCACGGTGCAATTGCGCACCGTGGAGGCGAACAGATACACGTTGCCTTGCGATTCGATGCATCCGCCCTGCGCGAGCACGTCGGTGACGGCGCCGTCGGCGATCTCGAGGCTGATCAGCGAGAGCTTGCCCGTGCCCGTGTGCGAAAGCACGCGGCTCGCGCCCGACGACGTGATGATCGTGTGATTGCCGGTGATCTGGACGTAATCGTGCGACTCGACCAACTCGCCCGACGTGAGTGCGATCTGCGTGCACGCGCTTACGTCGACCACCGGATCCGTCGAGACGAGCGCCTCGCGCAACGTGCCGGGCCCGGCATCGCCGCAGTCGGTGACCTGCACGGTCGCGAGTGCGGGAAGCGCAACGGCCGAGCATGCCGCAGCGATGCACGCGGCGAGGGAGCGGCGCGTGGACGGAGCGAGAAGGCGAGACGACGGGTGCGTGAGCGACATGGAACCTCCGGATCAAGTGCACTTTGCGACTACAGCGCGCACGAGGCTTCGAGACCGCCTGGTCTAGCCCACGTGGTCATTCCGATGATCCGCGCCGCAAGTCGTTGTAATGCAGGTCGGACCTTGAGGAACCTCCGCGTCCGTCTCCGCTTCCGTCCATCCCTCTCCATTGTCGCGGCTGCAGGCGGCCAGCTGGCCCCCAATTCGACGCAGATGCTAAAATGTGTTGGAGTCGAGAAGGCAACCAGCCAGCGATTCGCGGTGGCGCGAGTGTCGCTCCACGCAAACGGGGGTTCATGATGCCGCGTAGCCAATGGTCCGCCGCCCTGCTGGGCGGCATCGTACTCGTATCGGGCATGCCGGCTGTCGCCGGCATTGCCTATGACGCGCTTTCCGTCGACGCGCCATATCGCGGCTATCCGGCGACGGTGTACGCCTTCGCTCCGGTTCCCGGTGCGCTCGATGCGGCATCGTCGATGATCTTCATCGGCGACGCCGGCGCTCAGGGTCAGTCCGAGTCCAGCGCATTGGGCTATATCGGCGGCGTGCTGGGAGCGATGGAACAGGTCGCGCCGCCCATCGTCGCCGACATTGCGTCGAACGGTGTCGCCGTGGCCGGCGCGCCGGAACCGATCGTCGTCGTCGCTGGCGAACGCCACCGCGCCGGCGCGCCGGGCCGCGCTCTGCAGGTGTTCGCAGGCAACCCGCTCGCGTGGCATGCGACACGCCAGCTCACCCCGTACGATCAGGTGATGTCGGTAGCGCTGACGCGTGTCGCGAGTGCGGATGATTTCGACGCCGCCATCGGCGGGGTCACGACGGTCGCGCTGTTCCGCGGCCAGGCGACATCGCCGGCCTGGCAGGAAGATGGGCCGGCCGATGCGCTCGCCCATCTGCCCGCCACCGGTCCACAGCCCGACCGGCTCGTCGTTGCGGGTAACGAGATCGACATCCGTGCGGTCGCCGACGGCCATCTGCTGTGGTCATGGACGGCCGCTGGCGGACGCAAGGTGTTGGTCGGAAACATCGCGGGGTCAACTTCGCCGGAGTTCGTCGTACTGGGCGACGACCACAGTGTTGCCGCATTCGACGCGGACGCACCAGCGCTGCGCTGGCGCAAGCTAGGTGTGTCCGCGAATGACATCGCCCTCGGCGATCGCAATGGCGATGGCGTGATGGAAGTGCTGGTCGCCACGACCGACGGCCACCTCTATTGGCTCGACGGCAATGGCGACGAACAGGGCGCGAACGTGGCGCTGACGTATTCTGAGCCGCGCATTGCCGTCGCGAAGATCGACGCGGCGCCGGCGCGCGTGCTCGTATTGCGCTCGGGTCGCGATGGCGGCGGGTTCGAGGCGCGCTCGCTCGATCTCGCGACACAGGTGGCGGACGCCTACGCGCAGAGCGGCCCTTTCGACCGCATCCTGATGGGCGATGCCGACGGCGACGGCCACGACGAACTCGTCTCGCTTGCGAACATCCCGTCCGGAGATTCCGGCAGCCTCGGATCGAGTAGCCGCATCTCGATCCGGGACCTCGATACCGGTGCCTTGCGCTGGCGGTCGTCCATTCCGGCGGAGCCTGGGCCGGGCGGCAGCGACGCGTTCCTC
>DASTSE010000448.1:0-4167 GCA_035760865.1 Dokdonella sp. | reverse complement strand
CCGCATCGACGCGACGATCGAGCACATCGCGCGGCGCGCGAAGGTCGGCAACTGCTACGTCAACCGCAACCAGATCGGCGCGGTCGTCGGCGTGCAGCCGTTCGGTGGCGAAGGCCTCAGCGGTACCGGCCCGAAGGCCGGTGGTCCGCACTACCTCGTGCGCTTCGCGACCGAACGCACGCTCACGATCAACACGACCGCCGCGGGTGGCAACGCGTCGTTGCTGACGCTCGGCGAGTAGCGATCCAGCCCCCGCCCGCAGGGCGGGGGTCGATCGCAGCCGCACACCCTTCGGCGCGCGGAGGCGGTCGTTCGTTCGTCATGGTTCGTTCGAGCAGCACCGGGTCCCGCGTTCGCGGGATGACGACGTGCCGCGACCTGCCGAGGCCATCATGCGCGTACGCGGTCGAGCGGCACCGCAAGGCCGAAGCGCCCCGCGCGCGCGAACACGCGCTCGAGCAGCCCGACGAGCCGTTCGGCGAGATGGCCATCAGCATCGAGGTCGGGATCGTAGATCGTGAGCTCGAGGCCGAGCGCGCGCGGCGACGCGAGTGCGAGCGCGAGCGAGTCCTCGAGTTCGGCGAGGCGCAGGCCGCCGGGATCGGGCGAGTCGACCGCGGGCATCACCGACGGGTCGAGCACGTCGACGTCGACGTGGATCCAGAAGCCGCGCAGGTCGCTGCGCTCGAGCCGCTGCAACGCTTCGCCCATCGTCGCGGCAACGCCGGTCGCGCGCACGCGCTCGATCGGCAGGCGCAGGAACGCCGCGCGTTCGAAGCGCTCCGTCTCGACTTCGTCGGGCGTGCCATGGTCGCGGTACGCGTAGACGACGGTGTCGTCTTCGGCGAAGTACGGCTTGCCGCCGTCGATGCCGACGAGCGCGTCGGGGCCGTGGCCGGTCGCGAGCGCGAGATCCATGCCGGCCGCGGACAGCGGTCGCGGCGAGCGCGGGAAATAGAAATCGCTGTGGCCGTCGATGAACAGCAGGCCGTGGCGGCCGCGCCGGCGCAGCGCGAGCGCGCCGCCGAGCAGCACGCTGCAGTCGCCGCCGAGCACGAGCACGAAGCGCCCCTGGTCGAGGCTCGCACCGACGCGTTCGGCGAGTCGCGGCGTGTAGGCGACGAGACCCGCACCGTTGCGGTAGCCGGTCGCCGCGTCGGGCGCCGGGTCGTAGGCGGGCGCGGCGACGTCGCCGTGGTCGCGCGCGGCGAGCCGCTCGACCACGCCGTGCGCGCGCAGCGCCGCGGGTGCGCGGTAGGCGCCGGGCACATGGCCAGGGCGCAGCGGCCTGAGGCCGAGGTTGGACGGCGCACCGACGATGTCGATTCCGCGCGGTGCGTCCGCGCGCAGCAGCGGGGCGACGCCGCAGGCTGCCGTCGCGAGCAACGCGCGGAGCGCTCGCCGTCGTGCGTGGTCAGGAGATGCGTTCGCGGCCACTCGTAACCTCCTATGTCTGTTTTGCGGGTTATCATGCATGGCGGCTTCGAACCTGTCAAAATTCGTTTGCCGGTTACCACTGCGCGTATGAATTCCGACCTAGCCAAGATCGAACGCGTCGGCGGCAGCCTCTGCCTCGACTTCGTCAATACGCGCGCCTCGCATTTCGATCCGGAGGCGCGCGAGTACCTCGCCGGCTACGCCGACCTCGTCGAATGGCTGCACGGCTGCGAAGGCGGCCTCGACGCACGCGCCGCGACGCGGCTCGCGGCCGCCGCCCGGGCGCACCCGCGCCGCGCGGCGGCGGTATTCGCGCGCGCGCGCAGCGTGCGCGACCTGCTGCAACGCGTGTTTGCGGCGCGTGCGCACGGACGCGCGCCGCTGCCGGCGGATCTCGACGCGCTCAATCGAGAGGCGGCCGACGCGTTCGCGCACCGGCGCCTCGAACCCGGCGCGCACTGGCACTGGCACTGGGACGACGATGACGCGCTCGAGCGACCGCTGTGGCAAGTGCTCGCTTCGGCGGTCGAACTGCTGCAGTCCGGCGAGCCTGCGCGCCTCAAGCAATGCCCCGCGCCGGACGGCTGCGGCTGGCTGTTCCACGACGCGAGCAAGAACCAGACGCGCCGGTGGTGCAGCATGCGCATGTGCGGCAACGGCGCGAAAGCGCGCCGCTTCCAGCAGCGACGCCGCGACGCGTGCGGCTGATCGCTTGCCCGACGTTTCAGATCGCGTCGCTCACATCGCCGGCGTCGCGCCGTGCCTGCGGCGGCACACGCTGCGCGCGTCCCGCCCTACATGACCGCGCGATGTTTGTGGGAGCGGCGGAAGCCGCGATGCTTTGCCATACACGGAGCATCGCGGCTTCCGCCGCTCCTACAGAAAGCCGTCTTGCCTGGCGCGCATCCACGTCGCGCCATTCGGGCGGCGGCACGCGCTGCGCGCGTACCGCCCTACTTCGCCGCGCGATGTTTCGTGGAAAGAAGGCGTGCCGCGCGATGTTTCGTGGAAAAAAGCCGTTCGCGTCGCCCGCAAAAGCGACAGGCACCCGAAGGTGCCTGCCGGTCCCTCCCCAATGGGTGCGAGTGCGTCAGAACGCGTATTGCGCCGAGACACCGAGCACATTGCCGGAGCTCTGGAACGCACCGGCAAGATGGCTGAACGTCGACGTCGTGTGGTCGATCGAGCCGTCGTCGACCCACAGGTGGACGAAGCCCGCGTCGAAGCGCCAATCGGCATTCGGCTTCCAGCCGAGGCCGACCGAAAGCCAGGTACGGCTGCCGTCCGGCACGCGCGGCGTACGCGTGACGTCGTTGGTCGGCGTCTCGTCGTAGGCGACGCCCGCGCGCAACGTCCACTCGTCGTTGAGGCGGTATTCGCCGCCGAACGAGTACATCCAGGTGTCGTCCCAGCTGAATTCCTGCGCGCGCGTGAACGGGCCCATCGCCGCGTCGGAATACTTGATCAACAGCTGCTCGAAGCTCGACCAGTGCGTGAAGCTGACGTCGGCGCCGAAGCTGAGGCGATCGTCGAACGTGTGCCACCAGCTCGCCGTGACGTACCACGGCGTGTCGAAATCGGCCTGGCCCTTCTGGTTGAGGAACGCGCCGCCGAGCAGCGGCAGGATGTTGCTCGGCACCTGGAAGCGCGCGTCGCCCTCGAGCGTGTGGTCGATCTGCGAGTGGAAGTTGAGGCCGATGCGGTCGCTCGTGGTCGGCTTCCACAACAGGCCGACCGTGAAGCCGTAGCCCCAGTCGTCGCCCTTGAGGCCGCCGAAGCCGTCGGCTTCCTGCGGCAGCACCGCGCCATTGGTCGGCGAAGCGAGGATCGTGCCGAAGTCGACCGCCTGGGTCAGTTCGGCGCTCGTGCGCTGCGCGATGATGCTGCCGCCGATCGACCACTGGTCGTTGATCTTGAACGACGTCGCGAAGCTGAGGTCGACCGATTCGAGCTTGGACAGCACGCCCTCGTAGCGCAGCACCGAACGGTCGTCATACTCGGTCTCGAAACCGAACGGCGCGTTGACCGAGGCGCCGATCGACCACTGGTCGTTGATGCGATGGGTCAGGTAGATCGCCGGCACCGGCTTGGTCACGCCGCCGTCGCCGCCGTCGCCGCCCGTGAGCGGTCGGCCGAGCAGGTCGGTGCCGCTGCCGTGGAATTCGGTCTTGAAATTGATGACGTTGAGGTCGACCTGGACGCAGTTCTCCGTGGCGAGGTCGCCGATCGCGGCCGCGTTGTTCGCGACCATCGAGCAGTCGTTCGGCGCCGATGCCCCGCCGGCATAGGAACGACCGAGACCCTGCACGCTGTTTTCCTTGAGCTGGAAGCCGCTCGCGAGCGCGTCCTGGCCCGCAAGGGCCGCCGCGAGTGCCAACGGCAGGGCGGCGAGCGACGGAACGAGCCGGGTCCGACGGGTCTTGTGCTGCATACGGCACTCCTTGGGGCGAACGGTTTCTTTGCGGGTCTGTAACGAATCCGCAGCGATCTTAACGTCAAGTTCGACGATCTGGCCATCGTGCGCTGCCGCAAACGGGGGCGTATGGTCGGCCGCCCGATTCCGCCCGGGCCGCATCCGTGAAATCGCCCGCGACAGCCGTCGGCGGCGACCGCTAAGGTGCCGCTCGTTGAGCCTAAGGAGGTTCCCCCCATGCGTCTCGAGCGCCTCTTCACCGTACTGCTCGGCCTCGCGCCGACGGTCGCCGTACCCGCCCTCGCCGCAAGCACGGT
>DASTSE010000447.1:0-4958 GCA_035760865.1 Dokdonella sp. | reverse complement strand
CGATGGCTTTCTTCACTGCCGCCATGTGCGTTTCCAGTTCTTCCGGGTGACCAATTCAGAAGCGAGAGCTTGAACCACGAAGGACAGGACACGAAGTGAAGCATTGAAGGAGAAGAATGCCCGCCACGACCACAAGCCGTCACGCACTTCCTCTTTCCATCTTGCGCTTGCTTCGTGTCCTTCGTGTCCTTCGTGTTTCAATCTTTGGCTACTTTCAAAGGCGATGATTCAATCCACCAGCGTCGGCGCGCGCTCGCGGCAATGCGCGACGCAATGCTCGATCGCGTCGAAGCCGTCGATGCCGTACCAGAACACCTTCCATTTCGCGAGCTTGATGCAGCCGTCGCTTTCGGCGAAGTAGAACGGGTTGACCGCATTGCCGCGGCGCGAGCGCCAGAACAGCTGCGGCGTCTCCTCGCGCATGACCTGCCACACCGCGCGGCCGAGGCCCTCGCCCTGCGCTTCGTCGAGCACGGCGAACTTGTCGAGATAGACGTGCCCTCCTTCGTCGGTGAGGATCACTGCGGCGCGATAGTTCTCGCTGACGTAGGCGCGCAGCAGCCGCGTGCGCTCGAAGTAGTCGGGAAGCAGGCGGCGGCTGAACGCGGACTCGATGAGCTGCCTCAGGCGCGCGCGATCGAGCTGGCTCCAGTCGGTCACGCGCAACACGCGCTCGCCGCGGCGCACGAGCGTACCCGAACCCTTGTGCGTGAACAGCTCCTTGGCGAGCTCGGCCGGCCGCGTGATCGACACCGACGAGGACAACGGCAGGCCGTCGAGGAGGTCCTTGATCTGCTCGAGCTTCACGCGCATGCCGCCGTTGATCCACGGCTGCGCGAGCAGGTGGTCGTACTCGGTCGAAAGGTTGATCGAATCGATGAGGCGGCCCTGCTCGTCGAGCAGGCCGCCCGTACCGGTGAGGAACACGATCTTGTACGGCTGCAGCACCTGCACGAGTTCGTTCGCGGCGAAATCGGCGTTCACGTTGACGATCTGCCCCTCGCGCGTCTCGGCGAGCGACGCGATCACCGGGATCGAGCCGACCTTGATCGCGGCCTGGATGCCGTCGGTGTCGACGCGCACGACCTTGCCGACGAGCCCGTAGACGGCGCCATCGAGCAACTCGGCTTCGAAGACGCCGGACTGGATCGAGGTCGCGCGCACGCCTTGCGCCTGCAGCGCCTCGACCAGGCGCAGGTTCTCCTGCCGCATGACCTGGCGCACGACCGCGAGCACGGCCGCATCGGTCACGCGCAGGTTGTCGACCGTGCGCTTCTCGATGCCCGCCTCGCGCATGCGCTCGTCGAGCTGCGGCCCCGCGCCGTGCACGACGATCGGCGTCAGGCCGACCTGTTGCAGGAATGCGAGCGAGGACACCAGCGCATCGAGTTCGTCGCGCAGGATCGCGCCGCCGACCTTGACCACGGCGAAGCGTGCCGCGTCGAGCTGCGAGAAGCGCTTGAGGTACTGCTGGATCTCCTTCGCGCTGGCCATGTTGGACAGCAGGCGGACGATCGTCGTGCGCATGTCGGTCACCGTCAGTGCCCGCTCAGCGAACGCGTGCCGGAAGCGCCCCCCGATCGCCCGCGCGGGCGTTCGAGGGGTCGGTGGCGGTGGCAGCGCGGATCGAGGCGTTCATGCTTCAGGACTCCAGCAGGCGTTGGTAGGTGGTCGCCGCGATGGCGAGCTGGTCGAGTGCGACCCATTCGTCGGCGGCGTGCGCCTGGGCGATGTCGCCCGGGCCGTAGACGATCGCGGTGAGGCCCGCGGCCGAGAACAGCGAGGCTTCGGTCCAGAAATCGACCGCATTGCCGATCGGCAGGTCGAGCGCGTCGGCGAGGTCGCGCGCCTCGAGGCGACGGCGCTCGGCATCGGCGACGTCGCCGGCCGGCAGCGACGGACCGCGGAACGTCTCCTCGTAGCGTTCGATCGCGCCGGCCTCGACCAGCGCCGCGAACCGCTCGTGCAACGCGTCGATCGACATCGACGGCAGCGGCCTGAAGCCGAACCTCAGTTCCGCCGACGGCGCGACCACGTTCGCCTTGATGCCGCCCTCGATGCGGCCGATGTTGAAGCGCAGGCCGGTGAGGCCGCCGAAGCGCGCCGGCGCCTGCGCCTCGACGAACCCGAGCGCGGCGTCGCCCCAGCGCACGGCCTGGTGCAGCGCGCTCGCCTGCAGCGCGTTCGCGGCCGACGCGTGGCCGGCCACGCCGCGGAACGTCATGCGCACGGAGCTGATGCCGCGATGCGCGAGCACCGCCTCGCAGCGCGTCGGCTCGGCGACGATCGCCTCGGCGAAGCCGTGGTCGCGCGCGAGGAACGCGGCGATGCAGCGTGCGTCGTTCGCTTCCTCGTCGGTCGTGAACAGGAACGCCGCGTCGCCGTGCGTGTCCGCCGCCGCCGCGAGCAGGCACGCGGCCGCGCCCTTGATGTCGCACGCACCGAGGCCGACGGCGCGCTCGTCCGTCACGCGCAGGCGATGCGGATCGGCGCTCCACGCGGGCGAATCGGGCACCGTGTCCAGGTGCACGTTGAATACGCGCCGCGGCGCACCGCGCACGGCGAGCATCGACACCGCGCCCGCGCCGTGGTCGGCCACGTCGACGCTGAATCCCGGCAGTTGCGCGCGCAGGTAGTCGAACAGGCCGCCGGTGCCGATCGCACGCGGCGGATTGCGCGTGTCGAATCCGACGAGCGCGTCGAGGTGGCGCAGCGTGTCGGCGAGCAGCGCGCTCACGGACGGTTGACCTGCGCCCACAGCGTCGAGCTCATGCCGAACAGCTTGATGAAGCCCTCCGCTTCGGCGACGCCCCAGTCGGCGGACTGCGCGTAGGTCGCGCCCTTGGCGTTGAGGATGTGCGTCGACTGCACCGCCACGGCGTGCACGCTGCCGCCGTTCGTCTCGAGCGTGACGAGACCGGTCACCTGTCGCTGCGAGCTCTTCAGGAACGCTTCGAGGTCGGCCTTGAGCGGATCGTGGAAGAAGCCTTCGTAGACGAGTTCGACCCACTTGCGCGCGACCTCGGGCTTGAAGCGGTTCTGCTGCTTGGTCAGCACGGCTTCCTCGAGCGCGCGGTGCGCGACGAGCAAGGCGGTGAGGCCCGGCGCTTCGTACACGATGCGCCCCTTGAGCCCGATCGTCGTGTCGCCCGTGTAGATGCCGCGGCCGACGCCGTAATGCGCGAACGCGCGATTGAGTTCGCCGAGCAGCACCGGCCCCGGCAAGGTGGTGTCGTCGATGAGCACGGCTTCGCCGTCCTCGAAGCCGATCGTCACGCGCATCGGCTGCGGCGGCCATTCGCCGCGCGGCTTGCACCAGCCGCGCGCGCCGTCGCCCGGCGCCTCCCAGCGGTCGATCTCGCCGCCGGACATCGTCACGCCGAGCAGGTTCTCGTTGATCGTGTAGTGCTTCTGCTTCGCGCGCACGGTGAAGCCGCGCTCTTCGAGGTAGGCCTGCTCGTACGCGCGCGTCTGCGTGTGCTCCTTCTGGATCTCGCGGATCGGCGCGACGATCTCGTAGTCGCCGAGCGCCTTCACCGCGAGGTCGAAGCGCACCTGGTCGTTGCCCATGCCGGTGCAGCCGTGCGCGATCGCGCGCGTACCGAGTGCGTGCGCACGCTTGATCGCGGCGTCGACGATGAGGTAGCGGTCCGAGACGAGCAACGGGTACTGGCCCTGGTAGCCCTCGCCGGCCCAGATGAACGGCTTGACGAAGCCGTTCCAGATCGCCGGACCGCCATCGACGGTCACGTGCGAGGCGACGCCGAGTTCGCGCGCGCGCTGCTCGATGTAGTCGCGCTCGTCGACGTCGACGCCGCCGGTGTCGGCGAACACCGTGTGCACGGCCCATCCGCGCTCCTTGAGCCAGGGCACGCAGAAGCTCGTGTCGAGGCCGCCGGAGAACGCGAGGACGATGTTCCTCGAGCCGGGATTGGAGATTCGGGATTCGGGATTCGGGGAAGCGGATTGCTGCGACATGGAAGGCCTCATGCTCATTGAAATTGGGAGATCGGGAATGATGTGCTTTTTTGCCGAATCCCTAATCTCCAATCCCGAATCCCGGCTGTGCGGCGAGCGCCGCCATCACCGCCTTCTGCACGTGCAGGCGATTCTCGGCTTCGTCGATCGCGATGCATGCGGGCGAATCCATCACCGCATCGGTCGCCTTGACGTTGCGGCGCAACGGCAGGCAATGGCTGAACACGGCGCCGTCGGTGAGCGCCATCTTGCGTTCGTCGACGATGAAGTGCCTGTGTGCATCGCGGATCGGCTTCTCGTCGGCCCAGCGGCCGAAGTACGGCAGCGCGCCCCAGCTCTTCGCGTAGACGACGTGCGCGCCCCGATAGGCGAGATCAGGGTCGTGGCACACGTTGAGCGAACCGCCGTTCTCCTCGACGTTCGCGCGCGCGAAATCCATGTAGCGCGTGTCGAGCAGGTAGTCGGGCGTCGGGCACAACAGGGTCACGTCCATGCCGTAGCGCGTGGCGATCTGCAGAGCGGAGTTGGCGACCGCGGTGTTGAGCGGCTTCGGGTGCCAGGTCCAGGTCAGCACGTACTTCCTGCCGCGCAGAACCTGCCCCGGGCTCGATCCGGGGTCCGTCGCGCCGAAATGCTCCTGCAGCGCGAGGACATGGGCGAGCTCCTGCATCGGGTGCGTGATCGTCTCCATGTTGATCACGGGCACGGTCGCGTACTTCGCGAACGCACGGAGCACGCGGTCCTCGCGGTCGACCGACCAGTCCTGGAACTTCGGGAATGCGCGCACGCCGATGAGGTCGACGTAACGCGAGAGCACGCGCGCGACTTCGGCGACGTGCTCCTCGGCCTCCGCATCCATGACCGCGCCGACGTCGAACTCGATCGGCCAGGCATCCTTGCCGGGCGCGAGCACGATCGCGTGGCCGCCGAGCTGGAACGCACCGAGTTCGAAGCTCGTGCGCGTGCGCATCGACGGGTTG
>DASTSE010000446.1:0-5876 GCA_035760865.1 Dokdonella sp. | reverse complement strand
GCCCGCAGTCCGCAACCACAGCGAATCACGAATCGCCAATCCCCAATCCCCAATCCCCAATCCCCAATCCCCAATCCCCAATCCCCCATCCCGAACGGAGTGACCGATGGTCAATAAGAACCACCGCGCCGTCGTGCTCGTATCGGGCGGCATGGACTCGGCCGTCACGCTCGCGATGGCGCGCGCACGCGGCCACGCGTGCCACGCGCTCAGCGTCGACTACGGCCAGCGTCACGCGTCCGAGCTCGAGGCCGCGCGTCGCGTCGCGCTCGACCTCGGCGCGATCGAACACAAGACCGTGCACGTCGACCTGCGCAGCATCGGCGGCTCGGCGCTCACCGCGGACGACATCGCCGTGCCCGAGGACGGCGGCGCCGGCATTCCGGTCACCTACGTGCCCGCGCGCAACACGATCATGCTCTCGATCGCACTCGGCTGGGCCGAAGTGCTCGGCGCGCGCGACATCTGGTGCGGCGTCAACGCGGTCGACTACTCGGGCTACCCCGATTGTCGACCCGCGTTCATCGAAGCGTTCGGGCGACTCGCGAACGTGGCGACCAAGGCGGGCGTCGAAGGCGCGCACCTCGCCGTACACGCGCCGTTGCTCGACATGGGCAAGGCGGACATCGTGCGCGCGGGCCTCGCGCTCGGCGTCGACTTCGCGCCGACGGTGTCGTGCTACCAGGCCGACGCACAAGGCCGCGCGTGCGGCCACTGCGACGCCTGCCGCCTGCGCGCCGACGGCTTCCGCCGCGCCGGCGTCGCCGACCCCACGCGCTACCGTTGACGCGGCAGGGCGGGTAAACTGCGCGGCCCCGCGGCGATCGCGGGCACCGTCCCGTGGGCCGTTAGCTCAGCGGTAGAGCAGCGGACTTTTAATCCGTTGGTCGATGGTTCGATCCCATCACGGCCCACCATTCCGTCCGACAGCGCGCACGTTGTCGAAACGACGCTTCCGCCCGTGCCGGTCACGGTGCCGCAGCTGCTGTGGCGCACGATGCGCAGCGGCGGCCCGCCCGAGCGCGCGTCGATCCCTTAGACGGTCGCACGTGCCGAACGCCGATCGCCACACGCAGTGCGCAACCTGCCCGCGACAGGCCCGAATGCGCCCGCGGTCCGACGCGCGCTGCGCGTGCAATGGCTGCTCCCGACCCACGGAGGCAACCATGATTCCGCGATTCACGACCGGCGTCACCGCGAAGGTGCTCGGTATCGCCTTGCTTGCGCTGCTGATGCTCATTCCGCTCGCCCAGGTCAACGACCTCATCGGCGAACGCGCCGGCCGCGCACAGGAGGCCGCGCGGCAGATCGCCGTACGCTGGGGCGCACCCCAGGTGGTCGGCGGGCCGGTGCTCGCGGTGCCTGTTCGCTGCGAGATCGAGCGCGACGGCAAGCCGGTCGCGGTCGAACGCACCGATTTCGTGCTGCCCGATCGCCTCGCCCTCGCCGCAACGCTCGCGCCCGAACTGCGGAGCTATGGCATCTACGACAGCGTCGTCTACACCGCGACGATCAAGGCCGAGGGACGCTTCCTGGCGGGCGACGTCGCGCGAGTCGGCGGCAACGGCTGCAGCGCGCAGTGGCGCCGCGCGGAGCTGCGCGTGCCGATCGCCGACGTGCACGGCATACGGCGCGCGTCCGCGCTGCGCGTCGGCACCGACACGCTCGAGTTCGGGCCCGACGGCGCAGGCATCGGCAGCCTGGCCGCCATCAGTGCCGCGTTCCCGTTCGATCCGACGCTCGCCGCGCAGCCGCTGCCGTTCGCATTCGAATTGACGATCGCCGGCAGCGAACGGCTCGCGGCGCTGCCGCTCGCGCGGCAGACCGATGTGCACATCGACGGTGCGTGGGCGGATCCCGGCTTCGATGGCGCCTTCGTGCCGGCCGAGCGGCATATCGACCCGGACGGTTTCCGCGCGGACTGGCAGGTGCTCGATCTCAATCGCCCCGTGCCGCAATACTGGTCGTCGCTCGATGGCGCGTCGGTCGATCCTGCCGCGAGCGCATTCGGCGTGAACCTCGTGCGACCGGCGAATGCGTACCAGCAGAACGTGCGAGCGGGCAAGTACGGCCTGCTGTTCATCGCGCTCACGTTCGTCGCGTTCTTCCTGTTCGAAGTGCTGCGCGGCCTGCGCGTGCATCCGGTGCAATACCTGCTCGTCGGCGCGGCGTTGTGCACGTTCTACCTCGTGCTGCTCGCCTTGTCCGAGCACGTCGCGTTCGGCATCGCCTACGCGGTCGCCGCCGGCGCGACCGTGCTCATCGTCGGCGGCTATGCGGCCGGGATCCTAGCGCAGCGCCGCGCCGGCCTCGCGCTCGGCGGCATGCTCGCCCTCGTCTACGCGCTGCTGTACGGGCTCGTGCGCAGCGAAGACTACGCGCTCCTCATGGGCTCGCTGGCGCTGCTCGCGGCCGTGGTGGCGCTGATGGCGCTGACGCGGCGCGTGGACTGGTACGCGACGGGTGCGAACGCGTCGGCCTGAGGCCGCTCCGCGGCGTCCCTCCGGAGCTCCCACGACATCCTCTCGATGCTCTCGTGGGAGCGCCGGAAGGCGCGATGCTTCGGGAGGGCTGGGGACTGGGGGCTGGAGAGCATCGCGGCTTCCGCCGCTGCCACAGCGGCCGCGCGATGCCAGCCGCCGCTGAGCCGCGCACGCACTTGCTAGAATCCCACAGCATGAACCTGCTCGCGATCGAAACCTCGACCGAATCCTGTTCGGTCGCCCTGCTCACCGGCGAGCGCCTGTTCGCGCGCAGCGAGCTCGCGCCGCGGCGCCACGCCGAACTGGTGTTGCCGATGTGCGACGAGGTGCTCGCCGAGGCGGGCCTCGCGCGCCGTGGGCTCGACGCGATCGGGGTCGGCTGCGGCCCGGGCGCGTTCACGGGCGTGCGCCTCGCGGTGTCCGCCGCGCAGGGCATCGCATTCGCGCTCGGCATCCCGGTCGTGCCGGTGTCTTCGCTCGCCGCGCTCGCGCTGCAGGCGCCCGACGGCGATGCGCCGATCCTCGCGGTCATCGATGCGCGCATGGGCGAAATCTACGCGGGCTGGTTCCGGCGCACGGGCAACGGCCTCGTCGCTCCGATCGGAGCGGAAACGGTCGGCCCTGCAGCCGAACTGCCGCTCGCGACGCACGCGGCGTGCCACGTCGTCGGCAGTGGCTGGTCGACCTATCGCGACGTGCTGCGCGCGCGCCTCGGCGTCGAGCCCGCGTGGGCCGAAGGCGACCGCTATCCGCAGGCGGTCGACGTCGCGCGGCTCGCGCAGTCGCGCGTCGGCGACGGCGTCGCGCCGGAGCAGGCCTTGCCGGTTTACCTGCGCGACAAGGTCGCGCTGACGCTCGCCGAACAGCAGCGCGGCCGCTGACTCACGTTCGGGCCGGAGCGCATTCGGTTCTCTCCGCGCGCGGCCGCGGAAGGCCATGCTTGCATCGCAGCGCCGGCTTCTCGAGCGCGTGCCACGACAGCGCGGCGAGCACGACGGTCGGCACCAGCGCGAGGCCGGCATTGGCGACCGGCGTGGCCGACGGCCAGGCCATGGCGACGACCTGTTGCATCGGGAATCCCCACAGATACATCCCGTAGGAATAGTCGCCGATACGATTGACGCCGTACCAGCGCACCCGATAGGCGAACCAGAACACGAACGCCGCTTCCGCGAGCGCGAACGCGATCGGATAGGCGAAGGTGTCGCGCAGGAACCAGCACGCCGCTGCGAGCGCAAGGACGCCGACGCCGTGCACGGGAATGCGATCGCGATGCAGGTAGCACAGCGCGCCGAGCGCGAACATCGCGCCGAGCCGCGGTGATTCGGCAATCGACAGCAGCGGATTGGTGCCGGGCGCGAACCAGCCGAGCAGGAGCAGCGCGGCGATCAGCGCGGTCGACCACGCGCGCCGCGCGAGCAGGCCGATCCCACCGAGCAGCGCGACGCCGAGATACATGCGCGCCTCGATCGGCAAGGTCCAGATCGAGCCGTTGACGGTGCTGCGGCGCGGGTTGTGCGCGAACACGCCGGGCAGGTTCCATTGCAGGTTGTCCAGCCCGAGGTTCGCATAGACGTAACGGTGCGTGTCCGGATGAACCACGTAGTCGCGCAGTGGCAACTCGGTGAGCGCCGCGCCGAGTACGAACGCGCTCAGCAGCATGCAGGCGGCGAACGCGGGCAGCAGGCGCAGCGCGCGCGCCCACAGGAACGCGGGCACGCTGCGCCGGCGCAGCCAGCTGCCCGTGACGAGAAACCCGCTGGTCACGAAGAAGAGGTCCACGCCGATCGCGCCCGCATAGCGACCCCAGCCGAGCCGCAGGAACAGGTCGGTATCCGTCGACGCATGCACGACCAGCGCATAACCGTGGCCGTAGATCACGAGTGCGGCGGCGAGCAAGCGCAGCATCAGGAAGTTGTCGTCGGGCGAGCGCAGGCCGTCGGCGAGGCGGATCGGCGGCCGCCACAGGCGCGACGCGAGCGAGCGCAGCGACACGGCGTCAAGCCGTCGCGGCGCGCGCGCACGCGTGCGCGGGCAAGCCGGCGCGATGCAGGCGCTCGCCGGCGTACGGCCGGCGGCGCAGCACGGCCATCATGTGCGTCGGCGTGATGCGTCCGGCGAGCATCTCCGCTTCGTCGCGCGCATGCACGCGGTCGATGAAGTCGCGGTCCCACTGCGCGTTGGTGTCGAAGTGCGGACCGAAGCTGCGATCGATGAACGGGTCGACGAGGTTGCCGTAGCCGATGAACAGCTCGAACTCGAAGCGCGCGAGCAGGAGCGGCAGGATGTCCTGCGCGCGGATACCCTCGAATCCGGAGTTCGAACAGTCCCAGTATTCGAGCAATTCCTCGTGGCGTCGCAGCTGCACGTTCCAGCGGTACTCGCGCGGCAGTTCGCGCCAGTATTCGTGCACGATCTCCATCGCCTCGGGCCAGCGCATGTGCCCGTTGCGGCCGATCATGTCCGAGGTCACGAACCGGCCTTCGGGCCGCAGCGCGGCATCGATCGCCGCGAACAGGCCCTCGAGATTGACGACGTGGTGCAGGCTCTGGTTGGCGAGGATGGCGTCGTAGCGCGTGGCCGGTCGCCAGTCGTTGAAGTCGCCCTTCGCGGCGGCGATCTGCGCCGACACGCCGGCCTCGGCCGCGAGTTGCCGGCCACGTGCGAGCATCGCGTCGTTGATGTCCACGCAATCGATCGTGAAGTCCTCGATGCCGCGCGCGACGAGCAGGCCGGCGACGCGCACCTCGGTGTCGCAGTTGCCGCAGCCGAGGCTCGCGAAACGCGCAGGCCGGCGCGCGGCGCGCGCGTCGGCGTGGGCCGCCGCGAGATAGCGCGCGAAGAACTCGTCCGGGTTGGAGAAGCCGAACGCTTGGAGCTGAGGGCGCAGGAAGCGGTTGGACCAGTAGTGGAAGATCGGCGGCAGGTCGTGCACCTCTTCCTGGTCGGCAAAGATCGACGTCTCTTCGGCGAGCCGTGCACGATAGGCCGCGTCCTCGACGCGTGGCGGCGCGGCTCGCGCGTAATACCAGCGCCGCAGCGGTCGCTTGATCGACTCCGGCAGGCGGCGCACGAGCGGCCGCAGCCAGCGGACGAGACGAATGGGCACGTTCATGGCTTCGGCGGCTCCTCGTCGGGGGAGGCAGGCGCACCGGCCCCGTCTTCGTACAGCATGACTGCAAGCTGCGGCAACAGCCACCGCGTGAAGCGCACGCGCCCCTGCGCATTCTGATGGTAGTAGTCGAAGAAGGCGCCGCAGCCGCCGTCCGGGTCGCCGTCGAAGTAGCCGGTCGCATCGACGAGGCGAATGCGACCGGTGTCGGCGAGCGGCTTCAGGATGGCGAGCGCCCATTCGTGCTGTCCGCGACCGAGCACGTCGTTCCAGATCCGCGG
>DASTSE010000445.1:0-5592 GCA_035760865.1 Dokdonella sp. | reverse complement strand
CGATGATCTCCGGCCGCATCGCCGATCTGGCGGTGAATCCTGCGGACAAGAATATCCGTTACGTCGCGGCGGCCAGCGGCGGCCTGTGGAAGACGACGAACGCCGGCACGACGTGGAAGCCGATCTTCGACGACCAGGGCTCCTACTCGCTGGGCAGCGTGACGATCGATCCCAAGCATCCTTTGACGATCTGGGTGGGCAGCGGCGAGAACAACTCGCAGCGGGCGGTGCAGTACGGCGACGGCGTGTACAAGTCGCTCGACGGCGGTACGACGTGGAACAACATGGGGCTCAGAAACTCCGAGCACATCTCGACCATCGCGATTGATCCACGCGACTCGAACGTGGTCTGGGTCGCGGCGCAAGGCCCGCTGTGGAGGGACGGCGGCGACCGTGGTCTGTATGTCACGCGCGATGGCGGCAAGACCTGGAACAAGGCGTTCGATACGTCGCCCCGCACCGGTGTGACCGAAGTGTTCTTCGATCCGCGAAATCCGGACATCATGTTCGCCACCACCTATCAGCGCCGCCGCACGGTGTGGACGCTGATCGACGGCGGACCCGAATCCGGCCTGCGCAAATCGACCGATGGCGGCAAGACCTGGCGCAAGATCAGCAACGGCTTGCCGAAGGGCGACATCGGCCGTATCGGCCTGGCGATCTCGCCGCCCAAGCCGGACACGATGTACGCGATCATCGAAGCGACCGGCAAGGAAACCGGCATGTACCGTTCGCTCGACGGCGGCGAGAACTGGGAGAAGCGCTCCGACTACGTCAGTAGCAGTCCGCAGGCGTACAACCGGATCGTGGCCGATCCGAACGTGGCCGACCGCGTGTATTCGCTGGACACCTGGATGCATGTCAGCGACGACGGCGCCAAGACGATGCGGCGCGTCGGCGAGAAGCACAAGCATGTCGACAATCACGCCCTCTGGATCGACCCGGCCGACAGCGATCACCTGCTGGCCGGCTGCGACGGCGGCGTCTACGAAAGCTGGGATCGCGGCGCGACCTGGAAGTGGAGTCAGAACCTTCCGATCGCGCAGTTCTACAAGGTCGGCCTCGACAACGCCCAGCCGTTCTACAACATCTACGGCGGCACGCAGGACAACAACTCGATTGGCGGCCCGTCGCGCAATCGCTCCGCGAACGGCATCGTCAACTCCGACTGGTACATGATGGTCGAAGGCGACGGCTTCCAGCCGGTGGCCGATCCGACCGATCCGAACATCGTCTACGCGCAATCCCAGCACGCCGGCATCGCCCGCTTCGACAAGCGCACCGGCGAAGCCGTCGACATCCAGCCACAGGCCGAAGCGAACGATCCGCCGCTGCGCTGGAATTGGGATTCGCCGCTGATCGTCAGCCCGCATGCGCACACGCGCCTGTATCTCGCCGCGCAGCGTCTGTTCCGCAGCGACGATCGGGGCAACACCTGGACGCCGGTGAGCGGCGACCTGACGCGCCAGATCAACCGCAACGAGCTGCCGGTGATGGGTCGCATCTGGGGCCCCGACGCCGTTGCGAAGAACGCGTCCACATCGTTCTACGGCAACATCGTGGCAATGGCGGAAAGCACGCGCCAGGAAGGCCTGCTCGCCGTCGGCACCGACGACGGCCTGATCCAGATCTCGCAGAACGGCGGCGGCACATGGCAGCGGATCGAGCGTTTTCCCGGCGTGCCGGAGCGCACCTATGTTTCGCGCGTGCTGTTCTCGCAGCACGAGACCAACACGCTGTACGCGGCGTTCGACAATCACAAGACCGGCGACTTCAAACCGTATGTGTTGAAGAGCACCGATTTGGGCAAGAGCTGGACCAGCATCGCGGCGAATCTGCCCGAACGCGGTGGCGTCTATGCCGTGGTGGAAGACCACGTCAAACCCGGACTGCTGTTCGCCGGCACCGAGTTCGGGTTGTATTTCACGCCCGACGACGGGCGCCGCTGGATCCGGCTCAAGGGCGGCATGCCGACGATCCAGGTGCGCGACATCGCGATTCAGAAGCGCGAGAGCGATCTCGTCGCCGCAACGTTCGGCCGCGGCTTCTATGTGCTCGATGACTACGCGCCACTGCGCGAAATCAGCGATGCCACACTGGCGAAGGATGCCGTGCTGTTTCCGGTCAAGCGGGCCTTCACGTTCGCGCTGGCGTCGCCGTTCGGCGGCACCGATGCGGGATTCAACGGCGACCAGTTCTATACGGCGCCGAATCCCCCGCTGGGCGCCGTGTTCACGTATTACCTCAAGAGCGAATTGAAGACGCGTGCGAAAACGCGCCAAGACGCGGACAAGGAGCTCGTGAAGAAAGACGCCGATTCGCACTACCCGAGCTGGGACGAACTCAAGCGCGAATTGCGTGAAGAAGAACCGGCTGTCGTGCTGACCGTGAGCGACGTCGACGGCAACATCGTGCGCCAGATCGAAGGCCCGGCCAAGGCGGGCATTCAGCGCGTCGCCTGGGATTTGCGTTACCCGCCCTCGGTGCCGACCGAGCTTGCGCCGAAAGAGCGCGAGCCGTGGGACCTGGGTCCGGTAGGCCCGCTGGTGGCTCCGGGCACGTACCGCGTCGCGCTGGCCGAGCGGATCGAAGGCAAGCTCATACCTATGGGCGAGCCGCAGACGTTCGATGCGCAGCCGCTCGGCGGCGACACGCTGCCGCCCCCCGATCGCGCGGCAATGCTCGCGTTCCAGATCAAGACCGGAAACCTGCAGCGCGCGGTGCTCGGCGCCGTAGGCGCAGCCGGCGAAGCGCAGACACGCATCGAGCACCTGAAGAAGGCGCTCGCCGACACGCCGCGCGCCGACCCGGCGCTGCAGGATCGCACGCGTGCGCTCGAGGCGAAGTTGAAGGACATCCAGGAATCGCTCAGCGGCGATGCGGTGCGCAGCAAGTACAACGAGCCCAGACCCGCATCGATCGTCGATAGAGTCGAGCAGATCGTGTCCGGTCACTGGCATTCCAGCGCCGATGCAACGATGACGCACAGGCATAACTATGAGATCGCCGCGCAACAGTTCGCACCGGTGCTCGAACATCTTCGGACGTTGATCAGCGTCGATCTCGCCGCGCTGGAAGATGCAGCAGAAGCCGCCGGTGCGCCATGGACGCCGGGCCGGATACCTGCCTGGAAGGAGTGAGGCACGAGGAACGGATGTCACCGATCGGAGCGATCGCGGGCGATGAGCAGCCGAGGCGTGGTATCGATGCGGACGGCCATGACTCGCCGACTTGCGGAGACGACGGAACGCATGCTCTGGCCGCGGCTGCGCGCGTGTACTGGCAGACGCACGAGGGCAATGCGGCCGCGCGGCGCCTGTACGACCGCGTCGCCGAAGGGTCCGGATTCATCGTCAATCGGCGCGCGCCATGAACGGCGCGCTCGCGGCGCATCCGCTTGGTCGGGACGGGCGGCCAATGACCTTGCCCGAGCGGAACCGGCTATACTGCGAGGGTCCACGGTTCGCGGTGGGAGAAGCGGTCGCAAGGCCGCTGCCGAAGGCGCAACGCCCGTAATCGCTCAGGCCCTGCACCACCGCGCACGGACACTCTGGAGAGACCGGCCGCCCATCGGGACGGAACCGGCGCCGAAGGGGCACGAAGCCGCCGCCCGTGCGGGCTGGCTTCCAAACTCTCAGGCAAAAGGACAGAGGGGCGCCCGGCGTGCGGCCTCGCACGCGCCACAGCGGACCCTTTTGCCATGAGCCAGACATCCAAGCCTTCCCTGCGCGAGCTGGAGCACCACGGCGCGTTCATCGAGCGCCATATCGGACCGAACGACGCGGAGATCGCGCACATGTTGCGGACGATCGGCCATGCCTCGCTCGACGCGATGACCGATGCGATCGTACCGGCGTCGATCAAGTCGCCCGAGCCGCTCGCGCTGCCGGCGCCGCTGACCGAGGTCGAGGCGCTGGCGAAGATCCGCGCGATCGCTGATCGCAACCAGGTGTTCAAGTCGTGGATCGGCCAAGGCTACTACGGCACCCACACGCCGAACGTCATCCTGCGCAACATCCTCGAGAATCCCGCGTGGTACACGGCCTATACGCCGTACCAGGCCGAGATTTCGCAGGGCCGCATGGAGGCGTTGATCAACTTCCAGACGATGTGCGCGGACCTCACCGGCATGGAGATCGCGAACGCGTCCCTGCTCGACGAGGCGACCGCGTGCGCGGAGGCGATGACGCTGGCCAGGCGCTCGTGCAAGTCGAAGTCGAACCGCTTCTTCGTCTCCGCCGGGGTGCATCCGCAATCGATCGAAGTCGTGCGCACGCGTGCCGAACCGCTCGGCATCGACGTCGTCGTCGGCAAGGACGAGGACGCGGCCGGCGCCGATGCGTTCGGCGTGCTGCTGCAGTACCCGGACACGTTCGGGCATGCGGGCGACTACAAGGCGATCGCCGAGGCCGTGCACGCGCGCGGCGGCCTCGTCGCCGTAGCGACCGACCTGCTCGCGCTGACCCTGCTCGCGGCACCCGGCGAATGGGGTGCGGACATCGTCGTCGGCAACTCGCAGCGCTTCGGCGTGCCGTTCGGCTTCGGCGGCCCGCACGCGGCGTTCATGGCCTGCCGCGACGCGTTCAAGCGCTCGATGCCGGGCCGCCTCATCGGCGTGTCGGTCGACGCCGAAGGCAAGGCCGCCTATCGGCTCACCCTGCAGACGCGCGAGCAGCACATCCGCCGCGAGAAGGCGACTTCGAACATCTGCACGGCGCAGGTGCTGCTCGCGGTCATGGCGAGCATGTACGCGGTCTACCACGGCCCCGAAGGCCTCGTGCGCATCGGCCAGCGCGTGCATCGCTTCGCCGCGATCCTCGCCGCCGCGCTGCGCAAGGCCGGCGCGATCGTCGGCGGCGGGCACTTCGACACGCTGCACGTGAGCGGCATCGACGCCGCGGCCGTGCACGCGAAGGCCGAGGCCGCGCGCATCAACCTGCGCCCGCTCGACGCCGGCAGCCTCGCGCTCAGCCTCGACGAAACCACGACGCGCGAGGACGTCGTGCAGCTCGCGGCGCTGTTCGGCGCGCGCATCGACGACGTCGACGCGCTCGACGCGGCGACGCCCGACGCGCTTCCTGCGTCCCTGCGCCGCCGCTCCGCGTTCCTGACCCACCCGGTCTTCAACACGCACCACAGCGAGCACGAACTGCTGCGCTACATGCGCGCGCTCGCCGACAAGGACCTCGCGATGGATCGCACGATGATCCCGCTCGGTTCGTGCACGATGAAGCTCAACGCGACCGCCGAGATGATCCCGGTCACCTGGCCGGAGTTCGGCGCGATCCACCCGCTCGCGCCGGCCGCGCAGACGCAGGGCTACAAGGACCTCATCGACGGCCTCGAGGCGATGCTGGTCGAGTGCACCGGCTACGACGCGGTCAGCCTGCAGCCGAACTCCGGCGCGCAAGGCGAATACGCGGGCCTGCTCGCGATCCGCGCATACCACCGCTCGCGCGGCGACGACAAGCGCGACATCTGCCTCATCCCCGAATCCGCGCACGGCACGAATCCGGCCTCGGCGCAGATGTGCGGCATGCAGGTGGTGGTGACCAAGTGCGACGCCAACGGCAACGTGGACGTGGAGGACAT
>DASTSE010000444.1:0-9089 GCA_035760865.1 Dokdonella sp. | reverse complement strand
TCTCGGCCAGCTCCGTCGCGTCGACCCAACCCTTGCCGCGCGCCGCCCACAGTTCGCGCCGCGGACCCTCGACGACCGTGTCCGGGTCGGCGAGCGCGCGCGCGAAGTCGCGACCGGCGACGCGCAACACGCTCGCCGCGACGCGGCCGACCGCGTCCGCGTTCGCGGTCGCGCCGGGGCGGTAACGCAGGCGCAGGCGGTCACCCTTGCGCGTGCGCGAGCGGTAACGGCGGCCTTCGGGCGCCTCCTCCTCCTCGATCAGGCCGCCCTCGGCGAGCTGGCGCAGGTGGTAGTACAGGCTGTCCGCGGGGCGGCCGACCGCCGCCGCGAGCTCCGCCACGCTGACCGCGTCGCCGAGCGCTTCGAGCGTATCGACGATCTCGATGCGCGTCGGCGAGGCGAGCAGGGCGATCTCGCCCGCGTCCTCGACCACTGCCGTCCGTATCCGTGCCATCGGTTGGGTTGCCTCGTTTGAAATTCGATGCAATTATTCAAACAACGACGGCGTCGCGCAAGGGCGACGCCGCGCTCGAGGAGACGAGGATGGGCAAGCAAGCAATCGCGCTGGCGCTGCTGGCGTTCGGTTTCATCCAGGCGGTGCGCGCGGAAGAGGCGACCGACCTGCTCGCGCGCTGGAAGGCCGCGAGCGGCGGCGCGCGCTGGGACACGGTGAAGAGCGTGCGCACGGACGGCACGCTCAGCGCGGGCGGGCTCACTGGCCCGTTCGACGCGCTGCAGGACGTCGTTCGCGGACGCTCGAACGACCACTACTCGCTCGGCCCGGTCGAGGGCGCCGACGGCTACGACGGCACGGTCGCCTGGTCGCGCGACCCGGGCGGCGAGGTCGCCGCGCTCGATGCGCCCGAAGCGAAGCGCCGCGCGCGCAGCCAGGCCTGGCTCGACGCGCGCGGCTACTGGTATCCCGCGCGCATCGGCGCGAGCTATGCGAAGCCGCAGACGCGCGAACTCGACGGCCGCCGCTGCGACGTGCTCGTCGCGACTCCCGACGGTGGCGATCCGGTCACGCTCTGGTTCGACGCCGGGACCCACCTTCTCGTGCGTACGGTGCAGAAGCAGGGCGCCGACACGGCGACGACGAGCTTCGACGACTGGCGCGACGTCGACGGCGTCAAGCTTCCGTTCCATTCGGTCACGTTCCTGACCGACACCGCCGGGCGCGTCGACGAACGCAACCGCAGCGAGGTGCGCGCGACGTCGATGAAGCTCGACGTCGCCGTCGCCGACGCCGATTTCGCGATGCCGAAGATGACCGCGACCGCGCGCATCGACGCGCCCGGCGGCGTCGCCCACGTTCCGTTCGAACTCGTCAACAACCACATCTACGCGCGCGGCTCGATCGACGGCAAGCCGGCGCGGTTCCTCGTCGATACCGGCGGCGTGAACCTGCTCACGCCCGACTCGGCGAAGAAGTTCGGCCTCGCCGGCGAGGGCAAGCTCGCCGGCCGCGGCGTCGGCGACCAGACCGTCGATCTCGCGTTCGCGCACGCGAAGGAGGTGCGACTCGGCGACGCGGTGCTCGCGCGCCCCGTGTTCTACGTGCTCGACCTCGGCAAGCTGCCCGCGGTCGAGGGCTACGACAGCGACGGCCTGGTCGGCTACGAGATGTTCCGCCGCTTCGGCGTGACGATCGACTACGCGAAGCGCGAGCTCGTCCTCGTCGAGCCGGCGAAGTTCGTGCCGCCCGCGGCGGCGCATGCGGTTCCGTTCGAGCTCGCCGAACGCATCCCGATCGTGCAGGGCACGCTCGACGGCCTGCCCGTGCGCATCAGCATCGACACCGGTTCGCGCTCGTCATTGACCCTGCATGCGCCGTTCGTGCGCGAACACGACCTCGTCGCGAAGTACGGTGCGGCGCCCGACAGCGTGGTCGGCTGGGGCGTCGGCGGCCCGTCGCGCGGTCGTCCCGCGCGCTTCGGTACGCTGCAGCTCGGCGACCTCGCGTTGACCGGCATTGCGGGCGACCTGTTCACCGGCGACAAGGGCGCGTTCGCGAGCCCGGACCTGTCGGCGAATCTCGGTGGCGGCGTGCTCAAGCGCTACACGGTCGCGTTCGACTACGACGCGAAGAAGATGTACCTCGCGCCGAACGCGTCGGCGGCCAGCCCGGATGCGTTCGATCGCAGCGGCCTCTGGCTGCTCGGCGCCGGCGACGTGCTCGAGGTCGCGGACGTCGCGAAGGACAGTGCCGCCGAGCGCGCGGGCTTGCGCAACGGCGACCGCATTGCCGCGATCGGCGGCGAGAAGGTCGCAGCGCGAGCGCTGTACGAATGGCGCCAGCGCCTGCGCGAACTGCCGGTCGGGACCAAGCTCACGATCGCGTACGAACGCGCGGGCGCGTCGCGGCGCGCCGAGCTCGTGCTCGCCGACCGCATCGCGGCACAGTGGAAGCCGTAGGGTCGGCCCTGGCCCACCGCTCTTCTTTCGATCGGGTCGATACAGGTGGGCCAAGGCCCACCCTGCGTCGGACGCCGCGTCACTCGACGCGGCAGAACGCGGCCTTCAGATAGCGCGACTCGGGCACGTGCGCCTGCCACGGATGATCCTCGCCGGCGCCGCTGACCTTGAGCACCTGCACCGTGCGGCCTGCGTAGAACGCCGCGCGGCGCAGCATGTCCAGGAACTGCTCCTCGCTCACGAGGCCGGTGCACGAGCAAGTCAGGAAGATGCCGCCCGGCTTGACCGCGCCGAGCGCGAGCTTGTTCATGTCGAGGTACTTCTTGAGCGCGGGAATCACCTGCTCGCGGTCGCGCGTCATCTTGGCCGGGTCGAGGATGACGACGTCGTACGGATCCTTCTTGCCGTCGCGCAGCCAGTGGAAGATGTCGGCCTGCACGAAGCGCACCTTCGCGCGATTGAGCCGCGCGTTCTTTTCGGCGATCGCGAGGATCTCCTCGTCGAGGTCGACGCCGGTGACTTCGCTCGCGCCGCCGATCGTCTTCGCGTAGATGCCGAAGCCGCCGGAGTTGCAGCAAAGGTCGAGCACGCGCTTGCCGTCGCAGAACGTCGACAGGTACCTGCGGTTGTCGCGCTGGTCGGCGAAGAAGCCGGTCTTGTGCTTGGTGCCGGGCGCGGCATGGAACTGCACGCCGTGCTCGCGGATCACGGTCGGCGTCGGCGGCGAAGGGATGCCGCAGTCGAAGCTCTCCTGCTTCTGCACGTGCTCCTCGGCGAACCAGTACAGGTCGGCGTCGGGGAAGTGCTCGAGCAGGCAGCGCCGGATCAGGTCGCGCTGGCGGAACATGCCGGCCGAGAAGTACTCGATCACGAGCGTGTTGGCGAAGCGATCCACGACGAGACCGGACAGGCCGTCGCCCTCGGAATGGATCAGGCGATAGGCGTCGGTCACGGCATCGAGCTTGAGCACGTCGCGGCGCAGCGATACCGCCTGGGCGATCTTGCGCGCGAAGAACGCCTCGTCGACCGCTTCGGCCGGATCGGCGGTCAGCACGCGCAACGCGATGCGCGAATGGCCGTTGTAGAAGCCGCGCCCCGCGAAGGTACCCTCGCGGTCGACGATGTCGACGACCGTGCCGGGCCTGGGTTTGGTCGCCGGCTTCTCGACCATCTTCTGGAAGATCCAGGGATGGTTCGAGCGGCGCTCGGTCTTGAGCTGGATGACGGGCAGCGGGCCCGTGTCGGGACGGTTCATCTTCACATTATAGGGGCGAGGGCTTAGGGCCGGAGCCGGGCGCCGCGTGGCGTCAGCCCTCCGCGCTCACCGATCTTCACACTTGTCGCTGCGCACGCCCTTGCAAGCGTGCGGGGCTGGCGCTAAGTTGGCCGGCAGCAGAAGGGGAGTAGCTCTCCCGTCGCCGCGATCGTCATCACGGGCCGCAAGGCCCCGGTCCGGCGGGCGGTTCGCCATGGCGAGCCGCGAGCAAGACCTTCGCCGTCGACGGCGAAGGTATGTCCCGAGCATTCGTGACCCTGCGCCGTCGGTCCACAGACCACTGGGGCACGACATGCACAGCATCGCGACACCGGGCATCTGGGCGGCTTTCGTCGCCATCCTCATCGCCGCACTCGCGGTCGACTTCGCGCTGCTGCGCGCGGCGGGGCCGCGGCGCGTCCCGTTCCGCGCGGCGGCGCTCTGGAGCCTCGCCTGGGTCGGCCTCGCGCTCGCGTTCAACCTCGGCCTCTGGGCCTGGCTCGACGCGCATGCAGGCCGCGCGATCGCGAACGAGGCCGGCCTCGAGTTCCTCACCGGCTACCTGATCGAGAAAGCGCTCGCGGTCGACAACATCTTCGTGTTCCTGCTCGTGTTCAACTCGTTCGCGGTGCCGCCCGAACTGCGCCAGCGCGCGCTCATGCTCGGCGTGCTCGGCGCGCTCGTCCTGCGCGCGCTGATGATCCTCATCGGCGCGGCCCTCGTCGCGCGCTTCCACTGGATCCTCTACCTGTTCGGGCTGTTCCTGCTGCTGACCGGCGTGAAGATGCTGTTCGCGGCGAACCAGGCGTCCGACCTCGAGCACAATCCCGCGCTCGCCTGGATGCGCCGGCACCTGCGCCTGAGCCGCAGCTTCCAGGGTGGCGCGCTCACCGTCATCGACGGCGACGGACGGCGCTGGTTCACGCCGATGTTCGTCGTGCTCGTGCTGATCGCGGTCACCGACGTGATCTTCGCGGTCGATTCGATCCCGGCGATCTTCGCGGTCACGCTCGATCCGTTCGTGGTGCTTTCGTCGAACGTGTTCGCCGTGCTCGGCTTGCGCGCACTGTTCTTCCTGCTCGCCGGCATGGCCGATCGCTTCCACCTGCTCGGTCACGGCCTCGCCGTCGTGCTGCTCTTCATCGGCGCCAAGATGCTGCTTGCGGGGGTCTGGAAGATCCCGGTCGGCGTCGCGCTCGGCGTCGTCGCGCTCGTGATCGCGGCGTCGATCGTCGCGAGCCTGCTGATTCCGCCTCGCAAGTCCGACGGCTGAGCGCGAGCGGGCGGGTGTTCGAAACGAAAAGCCGATCGTTCAGACGGCCAGCTCAGGCGCGGCCGCGCGAAACCTGCGACGCGACGGGGGCAGGGGCGAGCGTCGAATACGCGACGCAGTGGTTGCGGCCGCTGTGCTTGGCCGCGTAGAGCGCGCGGTCGGCATTGCGCAGCAGCGCGCGCAGGTCGCGCGTCGCGGCGTCGAGCGATGCGACGCCGATCGACACGGTCAGGCGCTGCGGTTGACCGCCGATCGGCAGCAACGCGGTCGCGACGTGCTGGCGCAGGTATTCGGCCAGCACGCAGGCTTCGAGTTCGCCGAGGTCGGGCAGCAGCACGGCGAACTCCTCGCCGCCGATGCGGCTGAGCGGCGCATCGACCGCGAGCGACTCGCGCATGAGCCGCACGAGGCCGAGCAGCGCCTCGTCGCCGGCGTCGTGGCCGAGCGCATCATTGATGCGCTTGAAATGGTCGACATCGATCGCGAGCAGCGACAGCGGCCGGCCGTCGCGCAGCGCCTCGTCGATCGCACTCGCGGCGACGCGTGCGAGCGTGCGCCGGTTGTCCACGCCGGTGAGCGGGTCGGTCATCGCCAGACGGCCGAGGTCCTCGTTCATGCGGTCGCCGCACATGAGCATGAAGCCGATCGTGCCGAGCATCGGCAGGATCGAACTGAAGATCAGCACGACGTTGAGCATGAACGGCCGGAACGTGTCGAGGTCGAGTACCGGCGCGAGGAACTCGGTGACGCCGCGCGCGAGCGCGAGCGTGCCGCAGGCGACGAACAGCGAGCCGGTGAGGATCTCGGCCGGGCGCAGCCGCTCGCGCCCGAACAGCACCGTGCGCGCGACGCCGAGCTGGAGTGCGACGATCGGCAGCGTGTCGAACGTGACGCGCCAGCGCGGCGACGGCCAGACGAACGTGAACAGGCACAGGATCGCGAACGTGAGCGCCACCAGCAGCAGCGGCAGGGCGCTGCGCGCACGCTGCGCGAAATGGTTCATCGCGCGTCCCATTTCCGCGTACGACAGGGCGTACATCGTGTTGGTCAGCACGATCGGCAGGGCGTCGTCCCAGGCCGGGCTGCGCAGCGCCGCGGACAGCAGCGCGAGCGTCTCGATCAGCAGGCCGCCGATCCAGATGCGCATGGCCGTACGCAGGTGCGCCGGGTAGCGCGACGCTGCGAACGACAGGCTCGCGCCGACGCACAGCGTCAGCAGCGAAGCGATCAGCATGGCGGATTTGATGTCGAAGCTCATGGCGGGTCGGCACGCAGGCGCGAACGGATGCACGTGGCGATCGCGCTTGCTGCGGCCGGATGCACGGCGGGCCCCCTCTCCCGGTCGCGCTGCGGTTACCGAACGGCCGCGCGCCCTCTACTTCGCGCGGATCTCGGCTATGAATCGCAAGGATTGTACCAACGGCGGTCGGGCCTCATTCTGTGACGCAGTCGACTTGCGAAACTGAATGGCGCGCCCAATCTGGCATCTATGGACATCGCTCGCCCCGTTCCCGAGCCGACCTCCGTCACGGTCGCGCAGGACCGCCTGCGCATCCGCTACGCGCTGATCGGCGCGGGCGCGCTGCTCGCCGGCGTGTGGATCGTCTGGCTCGCCGCCTGGCTGCTCGGTTGGCCGATCGACGATCTCGGCATCGTGCCGCGCCGCGCCGCGGGTCTCGTCGGCATCCTGACGGCGCCGTTCGCGCACGCCTCGTTCGAACACCTCATGTCGAACACGCTGCCGCTCGGCGTGCTCGCGACCCTGACCCTGTACGTCTATCCGCGCGCGACGCGCCTTGCGCTGCCGGCGATCTGGCTGCTGTCGGGACTCGGCGTATGGCTGTTCGCGCGCGATTCCGTGCACGTCGGTGCGAGTGGGATCGTGCACGGGCTCATGCTGTTCCTGTTCGTCATCGGCCTGCTGCGCGGCGATCGCCTCGCCGTGGTCACCTCGCTCGTCGTGTTCTTCCTCTACGGCGGCATGCTGCTGTCGGTGCTGCCGCACGAGGAGCGCATCAGTTTCGAGTATCACCTCGCCGGCGCGGTCGCCGGCCTGCTCGCCGCGATCGTGCTGCGCCGGCGGGACCCGGCGCCCGCGCGCAAGCGCTACAGCTGGGAGATCGAAGCCGCCAACGACGGCGTCGACGACGAGTACGAACTTCCGCGCGCGCAGGACGTGCCCGTGCTCTGGCAACGCAGCGCGGGCGAAAGCGGGCACGGGCAGGTGATCGCGTTCCGGCCGCGCCCGCCGGCGCCCGGCGGACGCGACGCCGACTGAACGGCGCGGCCGGCGCGCGGCCGCGCACGCCACGCGTTAAGCTGTCGCGCATGAATCCCGGATCCACGCCATGAATCCTTCCGAACCCCGCCGCGTCGAGCACCAGCAAACGGACAAGGGCTACGTACCGGTCTACACGACGGCCGTGGTCGAGCAACCGTGGGCGAGCTACTCGCGCACCGACCATCGCACCTGGGCGACGTTGTTCGAGCGCCAGCGCGAGCTGCTCAAGGGACGCGCCTGCCGCGAGTTCCTCGACAACCAGGAGCGCTTCGGCATGTCGCCCGACGCGATCCCGCGCTTCGACGACCTCAACGCCGTACTCGCCGGCACGACCGGCTGGCAGCTCGTGGCGGTCGAAGGGCTGCTGCCCGAACTCGTCTTCTTCGATCACCTCGCGAATCGGCGTTTCCCGGTCACATGGTGGATCCGCAAACCCGAGCAGCTCGACTACCTCGCCGAGCCGGACCTGTTCCACGACCTGTTCGGCCACGTGCCGCTGCTGCTCGAGCCGGTGTTCGCCGACTACATGCAGGCGTACGGCCGCGGTGGCGTCAAGGCGCACGGGATCGGCGCCGAGGCGCTCGTGAATCTCACGCGCCTGTACTGGTACACGGTCGAGTTCGGCCTGATCCGCCAGGACGGCGGCTTGCGCATCTACGGATCGGGCATCGTCAGCTCGAAGGGCGAGTCGATCCATTGCCTCGAATCCGCGGCGCCCAATCGCATCGGTTTCGATCTGCGCCGCATCATGCGCACGCGCTATCGCATCGATACCTACCAGAAGACGTATTTCGTCATCGACAGCTTCGAGCAGCTCATGGACGCGACGCGCCCGGATTTCAGCCCGATCTACGCCGAACTCGCCGCGCAGCCGTCGATCCCCGCCGGGGACGTGATCGAGAACGATCGCGTGTTCCATCGCGGCAGCGGCGAGGGCTGGGCCGCGGACGGCGACGTCTGATCCGGGTCCGGCGCGAACCTGCGCGCGCGCGTGCGGTCGGAGCGACATCGCACTGAAGCGGAGGCGACGATGAACCGCATGTTCGGCTGGGGGGCGGCGCTGCTCGCGCTCGCGTTCGTGGGCGGTGCCGCGCGTGCCGAGGTCAGGCAGGCCGTACCGGACGGATTCCTGCTCGCGTACGAGGCGCCGGTCAAGGGCGACGCGAAGCATGCGTGGGCATCGCTCGTCGGCGTGTCGCACTGGTGGAGCGGCGAGCACACCTGGTCGGGCAAGTCCGCCAACCTGAGCCTCGCGCCCGTGGCGGACGGCTGCTTCTGCGAACGCTGGAGCGGCGGCAGCGCCGCCCACGGCCGCGTGCTGATGGCGCTGCCCGAACGCATGCTGCGCCTCGATACGGCGCTGGGGCCGCTGCAGGAGTTCGCCCTCGAGGGCGTGCTCACGTTCTGGGTACGCACGGCCGACGACGGCTCGACCCGGCTCGAACTCGAATACCGCGTCAACGGCGCGTCGACGAGCGGACTCGACGCGCTCGCGCCGAAGGTCGACGACATGCTCGGCGAACAGTTCGCGCGACTCGTGCGCTGGACCGACACCGGCGATCCGGAGCCGCCGCCCGCGCCGCCGGCACCCGACACGCCCGAGAGCGTGCGCAGCGCGATCCTCGAACAATGGAAGCAGAGCGCCCTCGAGGAACAGGCGAAGAAGGCTGCCGCCGCGAAGGCGCCCGCGAAGGAACCCAAGCGCTGAGCGGCCCGAAGCAGACTCTGGATCACGAAGGGTACAAAGGAAGAGCAGGGCAGGTGAAGTGCCTGCATCACGGCGCAGGATCAAGAGCCTGAAACACGGAGCACACGGAGCACGCCGAGGAAAAGATTTGCAGGCGTCGAACCCCCGCTGCATGGTC
>DASTSE010000443.1:0-9436 GCA_035760865.1 Dokdonella sp. | reverse complement strand
CGCTGGGTTTTGGCACAGCCCTTGCGTTGAAGAGGGAAAAAGTCTTCTAAAACAAAATGACCACGTTTCTTTCCGGGCAAAATTGTTTGGTGCAAAAGACATCAATCGAAAAGTCCGAGAGCGTTCGTTATGACGAGGGAGACAAACATAGGCGCCATTGCTACTCCTCCAAGAAATGCAATCGCTCGTCCGCGAGTTCTCCAACTCAGCGCTTGGCTATACCAGAACGGTACGATTTGGAAGCGAATAAAGAGTCCGTAAGCGGCAACGGCGGCGGCTCCGGCATAGAACACCCAAGTGGGTGCTCGCATGTTGAACGGATAGAGGAGCCAGAAGAACGCCCCAAACAACATCGCGACCGCAACCAACCAATGACCGAACGTTCGCAGCATTTTTCGACCCTCCCTTTTGGTGCGCGTAGGTTTGTTTACGATTCTCCATTCCTCGACAACCTTGCGGCAACCGCCTCCGCTCGCCTCTTCGTTTTTCGAAGCTCCCCAAGGTACGCATCGAACTGGCCAGGCCGATACGCGGCTAGCGGCGGAACGCGGAAGTACATGGCCAGCCACTCGATGCGCTGCTGTCGCTCGGGCAATGTGGGCTTGTCGATGTAGTGCTTCTGCTGGAGGCTGCGCGCCCCGTGGCCGACAAGCGGGTTCATCTGCGCTTCTGAGATGCCCACGCGGTCCGCTGCTGTCATCAACGTGTTTCGGAAGCTCTGGAGGCACACGTCTGCGTCCAGGATGTCGCACGCCTTCCTCAGGAAGGTGCGGTTAAACCACTTCGACAGCTTGTCCCCACGCCCGTTTTTAGCCGTCTCCGACCCTCCCGGAAAGAGTTCCGAGAAGCCCGCCGCGTTCATGTCCTCGGCATAGCGCTGAAGGCCCAGGTCCAGCACCCGCTGTGGCAAGGGAACGAAACGCTTCGACTGCGGGTTCTTCAAATGCTTGACGATGTGGACGCCCCACACGCCCTCGATGCTGTCGAGGTCCTTGACGTCGAGAGAGACAAGTTCGTTCATTCGCGCGCCGGTGTAGAGCATCAATACCGGCACCCAAAATTTCATAGGGTCATCCGACGCCAGACGACCACGTAAATCCGGGTCAAACAGCACCGACAGCTCCTCCGACTCGAAGCCACGCCGCGCGGATTCGTACTTTGCCGCCCGCGTCTGCAGGCGTAGGCCGGTGAGCGGGTTTCGAGCCAGTTCGCCGCGCTGGACGAGGGAGTTGAAGAAGACCCGCAGCCGGTCCAAGTGTTTCTCGACCGTGCGAACGTTGAGGCCGGGGAACCCCTGCCCTTTGGCCTTTTCGACGATGGCGCGCGCCGCCAACCCTTTGAACGCCGGCAGCACCCGCGCCCGCGCTGGCCAGTGCGCCAATGCATCACGAAAGCGGTCGATGTGTGTGGCTGCCAGTTCCGAGACGAGCACGTCATCGGTCAGGTCGCGGAAGAGCGCCAGGGAGTGGTTGGTTTCGAGCTCGGTCGCTGCCGACCGTCCGATGGAACCGAAGTCTTTGAGGAAGCGTTCGATGGCGGCGTGAAGCATCGGCCCTGCCGGGGCAGGCGGAAGCTCGGGAGGCGAAGGAGCCTTCCATTCGAGATCCCTGATGCGCCCGATTTGCTCCAGGGCATCCATAGCCCTGGCATGGTCCTCGGGGCCGTCCGTCTTGAGCGACACGACCCCTGGGATGGTCAGCTCGTATCGCTTGATGTCGCCCTTGCTCGCCGCCGCCAGTGCCGCCTCAATCAGCTTCTTGGCATCCATCGCCTTCCCTCCCTTGGAACGCACGCTTTCGATAGCAGCGGCCAGAGCATAGCCCAGCTGCGCGGCACGCAAACGGGCTGCATCTGAGGTCTGCCCGCGCAGACTTCGAACGATGAAACGGGAGCCCAGGAGCGGGCGCATGTCAGAGGGCAACAGGAAGCGCGCATACAGCCCGGACGGGCGGCGCAGCAGGAATGGTTTCGGCACGAATCGATACCCCAAACGATACCCAGGAAAGGATTTCGTTTCGGGTTCTCACCGTACTTAACCGTCGGCACCATCGAAGTTTTCTTCGACGATGAGGGAAAGATGGAGCGGGTGAAGGGAATCGAACCCTCGTCAGTAGCTTGGGAAGCTACAGCTCTACCATTGAGCTACACCCGCAGCGCAACCCGCGGGGCGCGTGCGTGCCCGGCGTCGGCGAAGCGTAGCCGCGGGCGTTCCCGCCGACAAGCCGGTCGCGGCCGCCGGGTCGCTCGACTCGGCGCGGCGCCGGGCGCGGGCGGCCGCCACATGCAAGCAAATGCAATGAAAACGTATGCACGTCGCGGCGGAAAGTCGGCATTCAGCGTCGGTGCGCGGATACTGTGCCCGGCCTGTCGACCTCGGGCGGCCGATGTACTGGGGGACGGTCCCACCGCGACCAAGGTCGGCGTAGGCTCCATGGAGACCATCGATGTACACGAAGCATTTCTTTCCACGTGCGTGGTGCGCCGCCGCGCTGGCGACCGTGCTCGGCGCGTTTGCGAGCACGGCGCTGGCGGACCCGCCCGGGCGCGTCGCGCGCGTCGGGTTCCTGCGCGGTGAAGTGAGCTTCCAGGCGGCCGGCGACGATCGCTGGGTCGAGGCGTCGCTGAATCGGCCGCTCGGCACCGGCGACAGGATCTATACCGATCGCGATTCGCGCGCCGAGTTCGAGATCGGCGCGGCCGTCATGCGGGTGGACGAGCGCACCACGTTCAACCTGCTCAACCTCGACGACGAGATCGCGCAGGTCGAGCTGACCGAAGGCGTGCTGAACCTGCGCGTGCGCCGGCTCGACCGCGGCGAAAGCTACGAGGTCGACACGCCGACGCTCGCGTTCGTCGTCAGCGAGCCGGGCGAGTACCGCATCGACATCGCCCCCCAGGGCGATTCGACCATGGTCACCGTGTTCGACGGCGGCGGCGACGTCTACGGGGAGGACAATGCGAGCTACAGCGTGCGCGCCGGCAATTCCTACCGGTTCAACGATTCGGCGCTGCGCGACTACGAAGTGCTCGACCTGCCGCGCGCCGACGACTTCGACAACTGGGTCGCCTCGCGCAACCAGCGTTACCAGCGCTCGGTGTCGAGCCGCTACGTCGCCGACGACATGATCGGCTACGCCGACCTCGACGACGCCGGCAGCTGGGACGACGACCGCGAATACGGCAGCATCTGGTATCCGACGTCGGTTTCCGTCGGCTGGGCGCCCTATCGCTACGGCCACTGGTCGTGGATCGATCCGTGGGGCTGGACCTGGGTCGACAACGCGTCGTGGGGCTTCGCGCCGTTCCACTACGGCCGCTGGGTCTACGCGCGCAATCGTTGGGGCTGGTGTCCGGGCCCGCGCCACGTGCGCGCCGTCTATGCGCCGGCACTGGTCGCCTTCGTCGGCGGCCACGGCTGGGGCGCGAGCATCTCGGTCGGCGGCGGCGGGCCGGTCGGCTGGTTCCCGCTCGGCCCGCGCGACGTGTACGTGCCGTGGTACCGCGCCTCGCGCGGCTATTTCAACAACGTCAACGTGCGCAACACGACCGTGATCAACAACACGTACATCACGAACGTGTACAACAACTACGCCGCGGGCCGGCCGATCGTCAACGCCGAGTACGCGTATCGCAACAACGTGCAGGCGGTCACCGCGGTGTCGCGCGACGCCTTCGTCGGCGCACGGTCGGTCGCCGAAGCGCGCGTGCAGGTGAACCCGGCGCAGCTGCGCAATGCACAGGTCGCGAGCCGTCTCGCGATCGCGCCGACGCAGGCGAGTTTCGTCGCCGCCAATGCCCAGCGCGCGCGCGCCGTCCCGCAAGCCGCCGCGATCGACCGTCGCGTGATCGCACGCACGGCGCCGCCGCCGCGCCCGGTCGCGACCGCGACGCGCGTGCAGGCAATCCAGCGCAACGACGCCCAGCCGCTCGCACGCGAGCAGCAGCGCGAGCTCGCTGCTCGTCGCACGACCGGCCCTGCCGCGGTCGCGAATCGCGTGCAGGTCGTCGGCCAGAACCGTGGCGCGAGCACGCCTCCGCCGCTGCCTGCGCGCGGCGCGGCGACCCGTCAGTCTCCGACCGAGCGGACGCCTCCCGCGAACGTGCGTACGCCGGTCGCGCCACGCGGCGAAGCCGGGCGCACACCGCAGCAGGAACGCGGCAGCCTGCCGTCCTCGCGCTTCGCCCCGCGCGGCGAGCGCACGCCGTCAGCGTCGCCGCGCCAAAGCCGCGAGGCGCCGCAGATGCGCCAGGCGCCGACACAGCGCGAAACGCGCGAGGCCCCGCAGATGCGCCAGGCGCCGCAGCGCGAAAGCCGCGAAGCACCGCAGATGCGCCAGGCACCGGCACAGCGCGAAACGCGCGAGGCCCCGCAGATGCGCCAGGTGCCGCAGCGCGAAGTGCGTGAGGCGCCGCAACGCGAAGTGCGCGAGGCCCCGCAGATGCGCCAGACGCCGCAGCGCGAGGTGCGTGAGGCTCCGCAGATGCGTCAGGCCCCGCCGCCGCGTGAGACGCGCCAACCAGCCCAGGTGCAGCGCGCGCAGCCGCAGGAACGGCGCCAGCACGATCGCGACAACGACAAGAAGGACGACGATCGCCGCCGCTGATCGATTCGATCGAGCATCGGACGCCGCGCACCTCGCGCGGCGTCTTTTTTTGGCGCGCACGCCACCCGGTACGACGTCGGCGAGCCGGTCCGGCGCACCCTCGCCTCGCGCCGGTACAATCGCCGCCCATGAACGTCTATCTCAACGGCGAAGCTCGCGAGGTCCATTCCGGCTGCACGCTCGCCGAGCTGCTCGAATCGAGCGGCCACGCCGCGCGGCGCGTCGCGATCGAAGTGAACCGGGACATCGTCCCGCGCAGCCTCCATGCGACGCATCGGCTCGCCGACGGCGATCGCATCGAGATCGTCCACGCGATCGGCGGCGGCTGACGCTCGCGAAGGCGAGCATGCGCGTCCCGAATCGGCGAAAATGAGCGGATGCCCGCACCCACCGGTCCCGCCACCATGAATGCCCTCGCCGAATCCCCGCTCGCGACCGACGCGCTCGTCATCGCGGGCAAGCCGTACCGCTCGCGCCTGCTCACCGGTACCGGCAAGTTCAAGGACCTCGACGAGACGCGGCGCGCGACCGAGGCCGCCGGCGCCGAAATCGTCACGGTCGCGATCCGCCGCACGAACATCGGCCAGGACCGCGATGCACCGAACCTGCTCGATGTGTTGCCGCCGGACCGCTACACGATCCTGCCCAACACCGCGGGCTGCTACAGCGCCGACGAAGCGGTACGCACCTGCCGCCTCGCGCGCGAACTCCTCGACGGCCATACGCTGGTCAAACTCGAAGTGCTCGGCGACCAGAAGACCCTGTTCCCGGACGTCGTGCAGACGCTCGCCGCTGCCGAGACGCTCGTTCGCGACGGCTTCCACGTCATGGTCTACACGAGCGACGACCCGATCCTCGCGCGCCGCCTCGAGGAGATCGGCTGCGTCGCCGTGATGCCGCTCGCGGCGCCGATCGGCTCGGGCCTGGGCGTGCAGAACCGCTGGAACCTGCTCGAGATCGTCGACAACGCGAAAGTGCCGATCATCGTCGATGCGGGCGTCGGCACCGCATCGGATGCGTCGATCGCGATGGAGCTCGGTTGCGACGGCGTACTCATGAACACCGCGATCGCCGGCGCGAAGGACCCCGTGCTGATGGCGCACGCGATGAAGCTCGCGGTCGAGGCCGGGCGCGCGGCGTTCCGCGCCGGGCGCATTCCGCGCAAGCGCTTCGCCTCCGCGTCGAGCCCGGTCGAAGGGATCATCTAGTGCGCCCGCCCACGATCGCAGAGGACGTGCTGCGCCGGTCCCCGGTCGTATCCCTCGCGAACCGCATGCACGACCTTGCCCATGGATGACTCGGAAATCCGCGATCGCCGCATCCGCAGCTTCGTGCTGCGCCAGGGTCGCTTCACGCCGGCGCAGCAGCGCGCGTTCGAGGAACACTGGACGCGCTACGGCCTCGACGTCGCCGCCGACGCGCGCGGCGGAGTCCCGCGCGATTTCGCCGCGGTCTTCGGCCGGCACTCGCCGCTCGTGATGGAGATCGGCTTCGGCAACGGCGAGCAACTGCTGCATTCCGCCCAGGCCGAACCCGAGCGCGACTTCATCGGCGTCGAAGTGCACCGGCCCGGGGTCGGTCGGCTCATGAACGCGCTCGCCGGCGCCGGCGTCGCCAACGTGCGCGTGTACAACCACGACGCCGTCGAGGTGCTCGAGCGCGAGATCGCGCCGGGCGCGCTCGCCGAGGTGCGCATCTTCTTCCCCGATCCGTGGCACAAGAAGCGCCACAACAAGCGACGCCTCGTGCAGCCGGAGTTCCTCGCGCTGCTCGCCAGCCGCGTCGCGACGGGCGGCCGCTTGCATTTGGCGACCGACTGGGCCGACTATGCCGAGCACATGCGGGAGGTGCTCGCGGCCGCGCCGGACTGGCGCGTCGATGCGGGCCATGCCGATCCGGCCGTCCGCCCGCCGTGGCGCATCGAAACGCACTTCGAACGCCGCGGCCTGCGGCTCGGCCATGGCGTATGGGATTTCGTGCATGAACGAATCTGAGCGTGTTTGAACCGGAGCGGACCACGCGCGCCGATGCCGCTGCGGCGCACGGGCGTGCCGCCGCCGATCCGTCTCCGGGGGAAGCGGGCGCACGTCGCCGCCGCACGCGCGCGCCACGCGGCAGGACGCGCGGCCACACGCAGATCGAGTGATTGCAGCCCCGAATGGACGCCGGACTGACCCTCACCACCAACATGGCGCTCGTGTTCGCGCTGCTCGCGTTCACGATGCTCATGCTGGTGCTCGAGTGGATCCGCGCCGACGTCGTCGCGCTGCTCGTGATCGTGGTGATCGGCATCACGCGCTTGCTGCCGGTCGAGCAGCTGTTCGACGGCTTCGCCGGCAACGCGGTGATTTCGCTGATCGCGGTCATGATCATGGGCGCCGGACTCGACCGTACCGGGGTCCTGAACAAGGCCGCCTCGTTCATCGTACGGCTCGCCGGCGGCGTCGAGGCGCGCGTGTCGCTGCTCGTCAACGGGATGGTCGGCGCGATGTCGTCGGTGATCCAGAGCCAGGCGCTGTCGGCGCTGTTCCTGCCCGTGGTCAGCCGCGTGAGCGCACGCACCGGCCTGCCGCTGAAGCGGCTGCTGCTGCCGATGGCGTGCATGATCCTGTGCGGCACGAACACCACGATGATCTCCAACTCGCCGCTGATCCTGCTCAACGACCTCATCGCGAGCGCCAACCGCAACCTGCCGCCCGGCGCGCAGACGATCCAGACCTTCACGTTGTTCGCGATCACCCCGGTCGGAGTACCGTTGCTGCTCGGCGGCCTCGCCTATTTCGCGTTGTTCACGCGCCGCCTGCTGCCCGGCGACGAGGAGCGGCAGAAGGTCACGCCCGGCCGTACCGAGACCTACTTCGCCGAGACCTACGGCATCGACGGCGAGGTGCTGGAGCTCACCGTGACGACGGACAGCCCGCTGGTCGGCATGAGCGTCGCCGAGGTCGAGCAGCTGCGCGGCGCGCCGCTCATCCTCGCGCTGAAGACCGGCAGTGAGGCGCGCCTGGCGCCGCCGGCGGACCAGATGATCTGGGTCGGCAGCGTGCTCGGCGTCCTCGGCAAACGCGATGCGGTCAACGACTTCGCGAATGTGCAGCTCTGCCACGTGCAGTCGCGGCTGCGCAATTTCGCCGACCTGTTCAATCCCGCGCGCGCGGGGATTTCGGAGGTCGTGATCCCGCCCAACTCGACCTGGATCAAGAAGACCGTCGGCGAACTCCGCCTGCGCAAGACCTATTCGATCTCCGTGCTCGCGGTCAATCGCGGCGAGCAGGTATTCCGCGAGGACGTGCGCCAGGTCGCGCTGCGCGCGGGCGACACGCTCGTGCTGCACAGCTTCTGGCGCGACCTGACGCAGACGGCGGAGTCGCGCGACTTCGTCGTCGTGACCGTCTATCCGAAGGAAGAGCACCGGCCGAGCAAGATCTGGCATGCCGCCGCGTTCTTCGCGCTCGCGATGGGCCTCGGCCTGTTCACCGATCTCAAGCTGTCGGTCGCGATGCTCGTCGGCGCGGTCGGCATGCTGCTGACCGGCGTGCTCGACATGGACGAGGCGTACGGCGCGATCAACTGGAAGACGATCTTCACGCTCGCATGCCTGATACCGCTCGGCGCTGCGATGGATTCGACCGGTGCCGCGGCCTGGATCGCGCAGGAAGTCCTGAAGTACCTCGGCGAGTGGCCGCAGTGGGGACTGCAGGCGGTCGTCGCGGTGCTCACCCTGCTCCTCGCCCAGGTCGTGTCGAACGTGGGCGCGACCGTGATGATGGTGCCGATGGCGATCAACGTGGCGCTCGCGTCCGGCGGCAATCCCGCGCTCTATGCGCTCGTGGTGGCCGTGTCGACGTCGAATGCGTTCATCCTGCCGAGCGCCAACCCCGTGATCACGATCGTCAGTGGCCCCGGCGGCTACCGCGCGCGCGACTTCCTGCGCGTCGGCGTGCCGCTCACGTTGCTGATGCTCCTGATCCTCCTCGTCAGCGTCAACTTCTGGTTCGGCCGCACCTGATCCGCGAGCGGTCGCTCGCACCGCCGCCTCGAACCAACCTGCGAAGACGGCGACCTGGATCATTCGGTAAGATCGCCCGGACGACCGAACGGGCATTCTAGCGATGACATCGATGTGTACGAATCCATTCCAGCGGCTTCTGCATCCGATGCAGGGCCTGCTCGCGCTCGCGATGGCCTTGCTCGCCGGTAGCGCCGTCGCGCAGAGCGTGCTGCCGCTGCCCACCGGCGTGCGCAATGTCGCCGGCACGGTGCGCGCGATCCTCGTGCAAGCGGACGGCCGGGTCGTGCTCGGCGGGTCGTTCACGGCCGTCGACGGCATTGCGCGCAGCAACCTTGCGCGCCTGAATGCGGACGGCAGCGTCGACCTCGGCTGGAATCCCGGCACGGACGGCAGCGTGTTGTCGCTCGCCGCGACGGCCACGACGATCTACGTGGGCGGCTTCTTCGACCATGCCGGAGGACAGCCGCGCGCGAGCATCGCCGCCGTCGATTCGGCATCCGGTGCCGTCCTCGACTGGAATCCCGGCATGCCCAGTACGATCGCGAATTTCGTGCTCGCGCTCGCGACCGACGGCGCGACCGTGTACGCGGGCGGAGCGTTCCAGGCCATGGGCGGCGAGACGCGCGCGAATCTCGCCGCGATCGATGCCGTGAGCGGAACGGCGCTCCCATGGAATCCATCGGTGCTCGGGGCGTTCACCGCAAACGTCAATGCGCTCGTCGTGACTGGCGGCAAGGTCATCATCGGCGGCGTGTTCGAAGAGGTCGGCGGGCAGAGCCACAAACTGCTTGCGTCGATCGACGCGTCGACCGGTGTCGTC
>DASTSE010000442.1:0-3271 GCA_035760865.1 Dokdonella sp. | reverse complement strand
GGGTGAGGATGGTCGAGTACACGCCCGGTTATCGCGCGGATCACTGGTGCAGCAAGGGGCACATACTGCTCTGCCTCGAGGGCGAGCTGGAGACGGAACTGGAAGACGGTCGCCGCTTCGTCCTGAAACCGGGGATGAGCTATCAGGTCGCCGATGGCGCCGAACCGCACCGGTCGCAGACAGCGGTCGGCGCGCGGCTTTTCATCGTCGACTGATCGCGACGGCCCGCGCTGCCGCTCGGAGCCGCAAACCGACGCGTTCGCACGCGGGGAGTCGCAGAGCGACCGCCCGCGAATACCGGTGCGCATGAGCGAGCGATGCTCCAGTCGACTCCTCACGCCCGCCGCCTCGCGTGCGCGGCTCGCCGCCGGATGCACGCTTTCGGGCGCTGCGCAACCCTGTGCCATACTCCGCCGCATGAAGGCCTTCCTGCGCGCATTTTCGGTCCTGCACGCGTTGATGGCGGCGCTGTTCGCGCTCGCCGCTGTCGGGCTCATCCTCGTGGCGGGCAAGATCGGCTTCGGCGTCCTTGCGGGCGACATCGACCGCGGCGCGGCGGAACGCATCATCGAGGCGATGGGCATCCTCGCCGCGGGCGTGGTCGCGTTGCAGATCGCGCAGACGATCGCCGAAGAGGAAATCGTGCGCGACGTGCACGTGAGCGGACCGACGCGCGTTCGGCGATTCCTGTCGCGCTTCCTCGTCGTGATCGTCGTCGCGCTCGCGATCGAGGCGCTCGTCGCGACATTCCGCGCACACGAGCACTCCGAGCAGCTCGTGCACGTTGCGGCGATGGTCGGCGCGATCGGCGCGCTGCTCGCGGGCTGGGGACTGTTCATCCACTTGAACCGCTCCGCCGAAGAGCTCGAGCCCGAGGCGATGCAGGAAGCGAAGAGCGAGGACCGGAAGCTCAAATAACGGTTCGGCGACGATCGTCACGTCCAGTCCGCGTGCTTCTCCTCGAGCGCGAGCTGCGCCATCGCATGGCGATAGCGCTCCATGTACGCGGCGCGATCGCCGTCGAAATGCAGCGGTTCGCCGACGAAGATGTCGACGAAGAACGGCACGATCATCCACTCGCCTTTCGGCAGCGCCTTGCCGAGGCCGTAGGTGTAGACCGGGATCACGGGCACGTCGGGGCGGCGTTCGGCGATACGCGCGAGGCCGGTCTTGAACTCGGCGAGCTGCTCGGGTTCGCCGCGCGAACCTTCCGGGAAGAACACGAGGATCTCGCCGCGTTCTAGCGCGGCAGCGATCGGTGCGAGCAGGTCTTCCTTGTCGTGCGTGCGCTGGCGATTGAGCGGCACGATACCGACGACGTTGAGCGCGAACCACGCGAGCAGCTTGTTGCGCAGGAAATAGTCCGCGGCAGCGACCGGGCGCACCTTCGGCAGCAGGCGCAGCGGCAGCAGGCTGATCATCGCCATCGCGTCGAGATGGCTGTTGTGGTTGGCGGCGAGGATCGCCGGGCCACGCACGGGCAGGCGCTCGCGATGGCGCACGTTGAGGCCGAGCACGAACAGCACGACGAGGCGCACGAGCACGCCGTAGAAGAACAAGCGGAGCAGATAACCCATCGCTTCAATCACTCCGATGCGTGCCGCCTTGCGCGGCCGCCGTTCCCGCGAAACCAGGCCGGGCGCCCGCGTGCGGAATGCCAGGACGGCGGCACGCGCTTCGCGCGTACCGCCCTACATCGCGAGTCGAGCGCGTAGGGCGGGTCGAGCGCACAGCGCGAGTCCCGCCGCGGGGGTGCGGCAACGTGGATGGCAGGCGAAAGCCTGAAACACGAAGCACACCGAGCACACCGAGGAAAAGCATTCCCTCCTTGTGCTTCCTTCGCGTGCTCCGTGCGCTTCGTGTTCCCATCGTTCGCTTTGTCCCAGCGATCCCGGCATGCCTGAGTGCAGTGAGCAGCGCTCGCGGAAATGACGGACGTTTCGAAGGGCGTTGCTTCACGAACATCAGAAATAGAAGTACGCGACGAAGTGGAAGAACAACGGCGCGGTGAACAGCAGGCTGTCGATGCGGTCGAGGATGCCGCCGTGGCCGGGGATCATCGTGCCGGTGTCCTTCACGCCGATGTCGCGCTTGACCGCCGAGATCGTCACGTCGCCGAGGAAGCCGCCGAAACCGATCATGAGGCCCACCGCGATGGAATCCGTGCGCGTGAGCGGCGTCAGCACGGGCGCGAGCGCGAATGCGACGAGCGTGGTCGTGAGCGCGCCGCCGACGAGGCCCTCGACGGTCTTCTTCGGGCTCACCGACTCGATCACCTTACGTCGGCCGAGCGTACGGCCCCAGATGTACTGCAATACGTCGTTGAGTTCGGTCAGCAGCACGACGAACAGGAGCAGCGCGGCGCCGTGCGCGCCGGCCGCGGGCTTGCCGTCGGGCAGCACGAGCAGGTAGGCGAGATGGCTGAGGCCGAACACCATCGTCATGAGGCCCCAGTGGATCGTGCCCGCCGCGCGCAGGAAATCCTTCGTCTCGCCGCGCAGCACCATGCGCATCGCGATGAACAGGAACGCCCACACCGGTATGAAGATGAGGAACATGTGGTACCACTGCTGCCACACCCACCAATACTGGATCGGCACGCAGAGGTAGGCCCAGAACAGCACGCGCCGGTCGGCGCGGCGGGTCGGGATCAGCGACAGGTACTCCTTCAGCGCGAGAAACGAGAGCAGCGCGAAGAAGCCGATCGCGACGCCGCGACGGAACAGCAGCGCGACCGCGAACACGCCGACGAGCACCCACCACGAGTTCACGCGCGCGGCGAGTTCGACGTGGCGCGTCGCGTCGCCGCGGCGCATGAGCGCGACGACGATGGTCGCGACGACGAGCAGCGCGACGATCGCGCCGAATGTCCACAGCACGCTCGGCGGGATCCACAGGTGCAGTTTCTCGAAGCTCATGCAGCGCTCTCCTTCGCGCGTACTTCGGTCAGCGCGCGGCGCGCGCGCGCGGCGATTGCCGCCGCAGACAGCGACGCGGCGATCCAGAAAACGTAGGGAAGCGCGTCGGCCGGTCCCCAACCGAGCCCGTAAACCAGGCCGATCGCACCGACGACGAACGCGCGGTCGCTCTTGCCGAAGCCGTCGTAGCGCCGGCTCGCGCCGACCTGCACGCCGATCACGCCGGTCATCTCGACGATCACGCCGAGCAGCGCGAACACGACGATCGCCGCGACCGGGAAGCCGGGCCGCAGCGCGAGCGGCAGGTACATCGCGGCGTCGCCGACGACGTCGCCGAGTTCGTTGAGGATCGC
>DASTSE010000441.1:0-7163 GCA_035760865.1 Dokdonella sp. | reverse complement strand
CGGCTGCCCTTTTGCTCGCCGCCGCCGTCGCGTTCGCCTGCGCGCTTTATCTGCCGGCGCTTCGATCGCCGGCGCTGCATGGATGGCTGGCGGCAATCGGGGGATTCCTTCTGGTCGGCGCGCATCTGGCGAACCTGCGTGCGACGCGCAGAGCTCGCCGGTGAGCCGGTGCACGACGAGGGGAGCGCAATGATCCATATCCACGCCCGCGAGGGTCTCGAACTCGCGGCGAATCCCGCCGTTCGCGGCATCGTGAGCGCCGCCGTCAGCGCGTGCGCCGCTCGCGGCGTCCGCTTGACGCCCCTCAGGGCGCGCATCCTCGAGCTGGTTGCCCAGGCGAGTCAGCCGATCAAGGCGTACGAACTGCTGGCGCTGATGCGCAAGGAGCGCGGTCGCGCGGGACCGCCGACCGTCTATCGCGCGCTCGACTTTCTCCTGGAATACGGATTGATCCGGAAGGTCGCCGCGATGAGCGCCTATGTCGTCTCGCGCCAGCCAGGCGACGACCGCCGACGACCCCTGCTGGTGTGCGAGCGCTGCGGCCACGTGACGGAACTCGTCAACGCGTCGATCGAGCGGATCCTCGACGGCGAAGCGCGCGCCCGGGGATTCCGGCCCACGTCCAAGACCATCGAAGTCCAGGGCATCTGCGCCGAATGCCGCGTGCCTTCGCGGGATGCGGCTGCGTCGAGCCGCTAGGACGAATGGCATACGGCGCGATTCCAATGCTATGTTATATCATCCGATACCGGATCGAATGGGGTTTCTGACATGCCACGCAAGACGATTCTCTCCGCGGCCCTGGCGGCCGTTCTTGTTGTCCCGCTCGCGCATGCGGACGATGCGGACGTTGCGGATCAAACCAAGCGCAACGACAACACCGAACTTCCGAGCGTCACCGTCACCGCATCGCCGCTCGCGCAACCGGGCGCGGAGCTGATCCAGCCTTCGGCCGTCCTGGCCGGGTCCGAGCTCGACGATCAGCGGGGCAACACGATCGGCGAAACCGTCAACCAGATTCCCGGCGTGCAGTCGTCGTATTTCGGCGCGGGTGTCGGGCGCCCCATCATCCGCGGTCTCGAAGGCTCGCGCGTGCAGGTCCTCGAAGGCGGCATCAGCTCGCTCGATCTCTCGGGCGCGAGCAACGACCACGCCGTCACGATCGACCCCTTTCTCGCCGATCAGGTCGAGGTACTGAAGGGACCGTCGACGCTGCTCTACGGCGCGGGCGCCATCGGCGGCGTCGTCAACGTCGTGGACGGCCGCATTCCGGAAACGCCCGTCGATGGCGTGCACGGCCGTGCGCAGCTCGAGGGCAATACGGTCAACGACGAGAAGAACGGCGTCGCGCGCATCGACGCCGGCAACGGCGAGTTCGCCGTGCACGGCGACTACGTGCGTCACTTCGCCGGCGACTACGACATCCCGGGAGGCGGCACGCTGCTCAACAGCGACGTCTCGACCCGCTCGTCGGCCGGCGGCGTCGGTTATACGGGTGACTCCGCGTTCGCCGGCGTTTCGGCCAGTCAGTTCGAGACGCACTACGGCATCCCGGTCGGGCCGAGCGATGAGCCGGTCGATCCGGATCTCGAGACCGTTCGGCTCGACATGCACCAGACGCGCGTCGACCTCAAGGCCGGGCTGCTGCAGCCGACATCGTGGCTCGACCGCGTGACCCTTCGCTACGGCCACAACGACTACGAGCACCTCGAGCACGCCGCCGACGAGGTCGAAGGCACGCTGTTCAAGAACAAGGGTTACGAGGCGCGTCTCGAGGCCGTGCACGCCAAGTTCGGCGTGTGGCGGGGATCGTTCGGCATCCAGTACGGCGACCGCGATTTCTCCGCGGTCGGCGAGGAGACGATCGTACCCAACACTGCGATCAAGGAAACCGGCGTCTTCGTGGTCGAGGAAGCGAATTACGATCCGCTGAAGTTGCAACTCGGCGCGCGTTACGACAACAACAAGCTGGCGCCGGTCACCGGCGACGAGCTCTCGTTCAATGCGACGAGCCTGTCCGGCGGCGCCACCTGGGACTTCACGGACCACTGGCACGTCGCCCTCAATCTCGATCGTGCGCAGCGCGCACCGGACGAAGAGGCCTTGTTCGTCTACGGCGCGCACGACGCGACCGGCAGTTTCGAGATCGGCGACGCGGCTTTGCAGAAGGAGACGGCGAATCAGATCGACGTCGCGCTGCACTATCACAGCGATGACGTGCAGGCGAGTGTCGGCACCTACTTCAACCGCTTCGACGACTTCATCTATCTCGCCGAAACGGGACAGACGGACCCCGAAGAGGGTCTGCCCATTCGCCAGTGGTCGCAACACAACGCGACGTTCCACGGGTTCGAGGCCGAGACGAAGTTCAAGCTGGCCGAGAGCAACGAATGGGGCCGGTTCGATCTTCGCGCGTTCGGCGACACGGTGCGTGCGAAGCTGACCGACGGTGCCGGCAACCTTCCGCGCATCGCACCGGCGCGCCTGGGCGCCACGTTGATGTGGAAGCGCGATGTCTGGCGGGCATCGCTCGGCGCGATCCGCTACGCCAAGCAGGACGACGTCGCCCAGTTCGAGACGCCGACCGATGGATTCACGCTGGTCAACGCGCATCTGTCCTACGACTTCAAAGCCGGCCCCGCCGATTGGGAATTGTTCGTCGACGGCATGAACCTCACCAACGAGGACGCGCGCATGGCGACCTCGTTCCTCAAGGACCGTGCGCCGTTGCCGGGTCGGGCGGTCGTATTCGGAGTGCGGAGCTTCTTCTGAAGAGCGGTCACCGATGCGTGAGATCCGCCTCGTGCGTGGCGACCCGGAAGCGTTCTTCCGGGAGCTCCGCGCGGATGGCGGACTCACGCCAGCGGAGCGACGCGCGATCGCCGAGGGAATGGCCCATCTCCCGGTTCCAGGCGCGATGAGCACGCATCGCGGTGCGTCGGACCAGGCTTGCGTCGTTCTCTCGCCCCGAGCGCATTCCTGCCGGCATCCCACGTTCTTCCTGCTGCGCGCACGCGATCGGTTCGCGATCATCGCGCGCATGGCGGACGGCTGGACACTCGGAGGCACGTTGGCCGGGCTGCCGGACGCATTCGATCTGATGGCACTCGCGGTTCACCAACCCGGGTGTCTTCACCCGGTGCCGTGTTCGCAGCCAGCGCTCCATTGACCCTCGCCACCGTCGCGGCCACAGCGATTCGCGCGTCCCGCTGGCCTTGCACGCATCGCGAGGCTCTGGATGGCCCTGCGCGCACGCCATGGCCGGGAGCGTCCACGATGCGGCACCGCTACAATGGCGCCATCATGCGCATCGGTCCCCATACGATCGACCCGCCCGTCGTGCTCGCGCCGATGGCCGGCGTCACCGACAAGCCGTTCCGCCAGCTGTGCAAGCGGCTCGGTGCGGGGCTCGCCGTGTCCGAGATGACGACCGCAGACGCGCGCCTGTGGACGACGCGCAAGTCGCTGCTGCGCATGGACCACGTCGGTGAGCCCGACCCGGTCAGCGTGCAGATCGCCGGCTACGATCCTGCGATGCTCGCCGATGCCGCGCGCTACAACGTCGACCACGGCGCGCAGCTCATCGACATCAACATGGGTTGCCCGGCGAAGAAGGTCTGCAACGTCTGGTCGGGTTCGGCGCTGCTGCAGGACGAGCCGCTCGTCGCGCGCATCGTCGCCGCGGTCGTGAACGCGGTCGATGTGCCGGTCACGCTGAAGATCCGTACCGGCTGGAACCGCGACAACCGCAACGGCGTCGCGATCGCACGCATCGCCGAGGACGCCGGCGTCGCCGCGCTCGCCGTGCACGGGCGCACGCGCGCGGACCTCTACCAGGGCGAAGCCGAGTACGAGACGATCGCGGCGATCAAAGCGGCGATCCGCATCCCGGTGTTCGCCAACGGCGACGTCGATTCGCCCGCGAAGGCGAGGCAGGTGCTCGACGCGACCGGCGCCGACGCGGTCATGATCGGCCGCGCCGCGCAGGGTAGGCCGTGGATCTTCCGCGAGGTCGCGCACCATCTCGCAACGGGCGAGACGCTGGCGCCGCCGTCGCCGCGCGAGGTACGCGACATCCTGCTCGGCCACCTCGACGATCTCTATGCGTTCTACGGCGAAGCGCAGGGCGTGCGCATCGCGCGCAAGCACCTCGGCTGGTACGCGAAGGACCGCGCCGAGAACGCCGCGTTCCGCGCGGTCGCGAACCGCGCCGAGAGCGCCGCCGAACAGCAGCGCCTCACGCGCGACTACTTCGACGCACTCGCCGCGGACGCGGCAAGCGAGTTCGCCGCGGCGGCTTAGCGAAAGCGAAGCCTGAAACACGAAGGACACGAAGGAAGATCATCAGGAATTCTTCGTGCCTGGGGGTTCGGGTATCGCCATCCCGAGCTCGGGACGAACGATCACGCATGGATCGAGCCAGCGATCGGCAAAAAGGTACGGAAGGCGATCCTCGATCTTTCTCCTTCGTGTCCTTCGTGTCCTTCGTGTTTCAAGCTTTGAGGTGCTCTCAGGCGCCCCGCAACCACGGCAATGCAAGCCACGCGACGAGCGCGAGCACGAGCGCGACGCGGGTGAGCTTGTACGCGCGCGGGGATGCGCGCTTGAAGCGCTTGCGCAGCACGCCAGCCTGGTGCGCGAGGCCGTACAGGCGGTTGATCGCGCCGACGTGTTCGCCGCCGACGTTCTGGGTCGCAGTCGCCTGGCCCAACACGCGGCCGACGACGCGGTTGACCGCGCGCAGGATCGGCGTGCGCAGCGGACGCTCGACGTCGCAGAACAGGATCACGCGCGTCTGGTCGGTGCGGTTCTCGGCCCAGTGCACGTAGGTTTCGTCGAACACGACGTCCTCGCCGTCGCGCCACGAATACTCCTCGCCGTCGACGAAGATGCGGCACGCGTCCGAGTTCGGCGTGACCAGGCCGAGGTGGTAGCGCAGCGATCCGGCGAACGGATCGCGGTGCGGGTTGAGCTTCGCGCCCGGCGGCAGCAGCGCGAACATCGCCGCCTTCACCTGCGGGATCGTCTCGAGCAGCGCGACCGTATTCGGGCACAGCGCGTGCGCGGACGGCAACGGCTCGCCGTACCATTTGAGGTAGAAGCGCTTCCAGCCTTCCTTGAAGAACGACGAGAAGCTCGCGTCGTTGTGCTTCTCGGCCGAGCGGATGTAGCCCTCGTCGAACAGGTGCAGCGCTTCGTCGCGGATGCCCTGCCAGCCGTCGCGCAGCGCGTCGAGGTGGGCGAACGCGCCGCGGTCGAGGTACGGCCGTGCGGGTGTCGCCGAGAATGCGTACATGAGCACGTTGTACGGCGCGAAGAAGCCCGAGTGATCGAGGAGCTGGCGCTTGAACGGAAGGCGCTCGCGCCCTCGCCAGTGCACGTAGAGCACGCTGGCGAGGTAGATCGCGGCGAGGGCGCCGAGGACGAGGCGGAAGGACACGGACGCGCGGACTTCGGGATTCGGGGTCGCTCAGGATACGCCGTAACGCGGCGTACGGCATCGAGCGCCGGTCGGTCCGTGCTTCGTCAACGCTCCCGTCGCGAGGCGAACCGCTTCTGCGTTCGCCTGGGCGCAGCGTCGCAGGCGCGCAGTCGAAGGGCCGCGCGGAAGCGTTTCGACTTCGCAAGCACGACTTGCAAGCTCGTGGGCTGGATCAAGCCACGCCAGCGGCGATTGCGCCGTCGGGGCGGCGCGAACGGCGAAGAGGGACCGAAGGCCATGATGCCAGGAGTCATCAGGCGCACGCGCGCCTCGATCCGCCCTACTTCTTCGCGCGCTCTTTCGCGAGCTTGTCGGCGTTGAGCCGCGCGAGCGCCGCGATGATCGCCTCGTGCGGCAGTGCGGCGCCGTCGGCAGGCACGCATTGCGGCAGCAGTGCGGCGATCGCGTGCGCGTCGGCGCCCGCATCGACGAGCGCGGCACTCAAGCGGCCTGCATCCTTCGGTGCATCGAATGCGCGGCTCTGCAGCAGTACCGCGCCATCGGCGGCTTCGAGCTTGAAATAGAACTTGCCGTCGGCCTCGCGATAGCTCTTGATCTGCGGCGAGGGACCGCCCCGCGCGACCGCTGGATCGGCCGGCTTGCGGCCGCCCGCTTTCGCGTGCAACTCGTCGAGCGGCCGGATGCCGACCGCATCGCGCAGGCGCCGCAGAAACGGGGTGCCGATCTCGCGCACGCGCTGGGCGCCCTGGAGCAGCAGTTTCTCGATGCGATCCGGCTCGGCGACGAGCGCCTCGTAACGCTCGCGCATCGGCGCGAGCTCGGCGTCGATGCGTTCGAACAGCGCCTGCTTCGCGTCGCCCCAGGCGATGCCGTCGGCGAACGCGCGGCGCATCGCCGCGGTCTCGTCGGCGCTCGCGAACGCCTGGTAGATCGCGAAGATGTTCGACGTGTCCGGGTCCTTCGGTTCGCCCGGCGCGCGCGAATCGGTGACGATGCCGAGGATCGCCTTGCGCAGTTCCTTCGCCGGCAGCCACAACGGGATCGTGTTGTCGTAGCTCTTCGACATCTTGCGGCCGTCGGTGCCGGGCAGGGTCGCGACGTTCTCCTCGATGCGCGCCTCGGGCAAGGTGAACCAGTCGCCGCCGTAGAGATGGTTGAAGCGCTGGCCGATGTCGCGCGCCATCTCGATGTGCTGGATCTGGTCGCGCCCGACCGGCACCTCGTGCGCATTGAAGACGAGGATGTCCGCGGCCATGAGCACCGGGTACATGTACAGGCCCGCGGTGATGCCGGCGTCGGCGTCCTCGCCAGCCGCGTTGTTCTGGTCGACCGCGGCCTTGTACGCGTGCGCGCGGTTGAGCAAGCCCTTTGCCGTCACGCAGGTGAGGAACCAGGTGAGTTCGGGGATCTCCGGGATGTCGGACTGGCGGTAGAAGGCGACCTTGTCCGGATCGAGGCCCGCGGCCAGCCAGGTGGCGGCGATCTCCAGGCGCGAGCGCTGGATGCGCGCGGGGTCGTCGCACTTGATCAGCGCGTGGTAGTCGGCCAGGAAGTAGAAGGAATCTGCCTGCAGGTCGCGGCTGGCGACGATTGCCGGGCGGATGGCGCCGGCGTAGTTGCCCAGGTGCGGAGTGCCGGTAGGAGTGATGCCGGTCAGGATACGAGTAGTCATGCGATACCAGATGTCAGGCAAAGAAAAGAATGGCGCGCCGGATGGTAG
>DASTSE010000440.1:0-4441 GCA_035760865.1 Dokdonella sp. | reverse complement strand
GCTTGCGGCGGATGGACATGAGGCCGGGCATCTCGTGCTCGGCGATGTCGATTTCCTTGCGGCCCCAGTCGGCCAGCGAGAGATCGGCGACCTTGTAGTCGCCGTCCTGGGAGAAGGTGCGGACTTGTGCGTTCATTCGATGGTGCTCCGTTCAAAGTGGGCCGGCGCATTGCCGGCTCGGATCAAACGGGCGCCGTTGTCGCTGTGGAAGCCCGCCGAGCCTGGCCGTCGTTCGTGACGGTCGCAGCGCCCCTCGGCGGGCCGTTTGCCTGCTGCCGCGGCGACCCGCGGCAGGTGGTGCCCTACTTGAGCTTCGCGGCCTTGCGCAGTTCCTCGGCCTTGTCCGTCTGCTCCCAGGAGAACGCGGTCGCCTTCTGCTTCCTGCCGGCGCCGTCCACGTACTCGATCGCCTGCGGCTTGCGGCCGAAGTGGCCGTACGAAGCGGTGGCCTGGTACATCGGGTGGATCAGGTCGAGCATGCGGATGATGCCGTACGGGCGCAGGTCGAAGTGCGCGCGGATCAGCTTCTCGATGGTCGCGTCCGGCACCTTGCCGGTGCCGAAGGTCGTCACCGAGATGCTGGTCGGCTCGGCCACGCCGATCGCGTAGGAAACCTGCACCTCGCAGCGGTCCGCCAGGCCGGCGGCCACGACGTTCTTGGCGACGTAGCGCGCGGCGTAGGCGGCCGAGCGGTCGACCTTGGACGGGTCCTTGCCGGAGAACGCGCCGCCGCCGTGGCGGGCCATGCCGCCGTAGGTGTCGACGATGATCTTGCGCCCGGTCAGGCCGCAGTCGCCGACGGGGCCGCCGATCACGAACTTGCCGGTCGGATTGATGTGGAACTTGGTGCCCTTGTGCAGCCACTTCGCGGGCAGCACCGGCTTGAGGATGTGCTCGCGCACCGCCTCGACCAGGTCCTTCTGCTTCACGTCCGGGTCGTGCTGCGTCGACAGCACGACCGCATCGATCGCGACCGCCTTGCCGTTCTCGTAGCGCAGCGTGACCTGCGACTTCGCGTCCGGGCGCAGCCACGGCAAGGCTGAGTTCTTCTTCTTGCGCACCTTGGCCTGCTGCTCGACGAGGCGGTGCGACAGGTGGATCGCGGCCGGCATGAAGCTGTCGGTCTCGTTGGTCGCATAGCCGAACATCAGGCCCTGGTCGCCCGCGCCCTGTTCTTCCGGCTTCCTGCGGTCGACGCCCTGGTTGATGTCGGGCGACTGCTTGCCGATGAGGTTGAGCACGCCGCAGGTCGCGCCGTCGAAGCCGACGTCGCTCGAGTCGTAGCCGATGTCGAGGATGACCTTGCGCGTGAGCGCCTCGAGGTCGATCCACGCGCTCGTCGTGATCTCGCCGGCGACGATCGCGACACCGGTCTTGACCATCGTTTCGCAGGCCACGCGCGCACGCGTGTCCTGGGCGAGGATCGCGTCGAGGACGGCGTCGGAGATCTGGTCGGCGACCTTGTCCGGATGACCTTCGGACACCGATTCGGAGGTGAACAGGTAGTTGCTCATCGCGGCAAATATCCTTCTATACGGATGCATGGATAATTCGAGGGCGCGCATCATACACGATCCCGGAGACCGTCGCGGGACACCGGGCATTATCGCCCGATCCCGCCTGGCACCGGAGGCTCCGCCGGGCAGCTTGCCGCGGGCCTCGGCCTGGCGCGAACGTCTGCGTGCACGGCAACGACCCGACGCCGCGGGCGGCGGCGACCCGTCGGCCCAAGAGATCCGTTCGTTCGAGATTCCCGCGGCAGTTCCTCGATCGCGGTTCGCAACGCGTGACCGGTCGCTTCCCTCCCTATCGTCGCTACGACCGCCGCCGCGCGTCGCGCGTGCGCTCAGGATTCCCAGCGATTGACATGCGGGCCGAACGCGTCGCGCTGGCGCCGCACGATGCAGAAGCGGTGCCCGGTCGGCGCTTCCATGACCCACCAGCGTTCGCGGAAGGCGACCCGGCGTGCGCCGAGCGCCTCGAGCCGCGCCGCCTCGGCCTCGAGGTCGTCGGTTTCGATGTCGAGGTGCACGCGCGGGGAGTGATCGACCTTCTGCAGCAGGATCAGCGGCTCGTCCGCGGCGGTCGCGAGTTCGGCGTACCGGCCGTCGCCGTCCTGGTCGACCGACGCGATCGGCTTGCCGAGGGCACGGCTCCAGAATTCCGCCGCAGGTGCGAGGTCGTCGACGTCGCAGTCGATCACGATGTTGCTGAGCCGGCTCTGGTGCATGGGGAACTCCGTCCGCGGACTGCGAAGGCGTGTCGCGAATCCTTTGCTCATCGCCAGGGGTTGCGCGCAGCACGTGCCAGCGCGTCGAGCGCGAACGCTTCCGGCAGCAGGTCGTCGGTGCCGCATTCGCGTACCGCGTCGCTGCGGCGCGTGAGCAGGAACACGCGCAGGCGCCGTTCGACGTCGCATTCGTGCAGCCACTGGCGGCAGGCGCCGCACGGCGCGACCGGCTCATCGGTGTCGGCGATCACCGCGATCGCGAGCGGATGGCCGCGCCCTTGCGCGACGGCGGCGAACACCGCGTTGCGCTCGGCGCAGATGGTCAGGCCGTAGACGTCCGATTCGACGTTGCAACCCGGCACGAAGCGCTCCCCGCGGCCGTCGTCGAACAGCAGCGCGGCGCCGACGCGGAAATGCGAGTGCGGCGCGTGCGCGCGCGCCATCGCCGCCTCCGCGGCCGCGATCAGGCCGGGATACGCCTGCTCGACCGCCGCGCGCGTCGTGTTCGCCTTCATGCGGTCACTGCGCGAGCGCGAGGTCGTCGAGCATCGCCTTGAGGAAGCGTGCGGCCTCGCCGCCGGTCGCGGCGCGATGGTCGAACGTGAGCGACAGCGGGATCACGCGGTGCGATTCGAAGCCGCCCATCACCGGCGTCATCTGGTGGCGACCCTTGCCCGCAGCGACGATCGCGACGCACGGCGGCACGACGACCGGGGTCGCGTAGCGGCCCGCGAACACGCCGAAGTTCGACAGCGAGATCGTGTAGCCGGCGAGTTCCGACGGCGGGATCGAGCGGTCCTCGACCTGCGCGCGCAGGCGGTTGACCGCCGCGCGCACGCCGGCCGCGTCGAGCATGTCGGCATTGCGCAGTGCGGGCACGAACAGGCCGTCGTCGGTGTCGACCGCGATGCCGATGTCGACGTGCGGATGCAGCGTGCGCGTGAGGTTGTCGCCGTCGAACCATGCGTTCAGCGCGGGCACGGCCTTGGCCGCGCGCACGATCGCGCGCACGAGCCGCCCGGTGATGTCGTTGCCGGGCAGCCAGGCATGGATGTCGGCGTCGTCACTGAGCGTCGTCGGCACGACGGCCGCGTGCGCGGCCGCCATCACGCGCGCCATGTTGCGGCGCACGCCCTTGAGCTGCTCGGGCTGGCCGGTCGCGGCAACCGTCGGCGGCGTCGTGCGCATCGGCTTGCCGGCGGCGGACAGCGTCGTGCGTTGCGCCGCGGCGGGGGCCGTGGGCGAGGGCCCCGCAGGAGCAGCCGATGCCGCACCGCTGCGGGTCGCAGCGGGCGCCGGCGAAGACGCGGGGGCGGCGCCGATCTTCGCGCTGCCCGCCGCGGCGGCGGATTTCACGTCTTGCAACGTCACCACGCCGCCGGCGCCGCTCGGCGACACGCGCGCGAGGTCGACGCCGAGCTTCTTCGCGAGCGCGCGGACGGCCGGCACGGCTTTCACGCCGCCGATGCTCGTCGCCTGCTCGGCGTGCACGCGGTCGCTCGACTGCATCGCGCCGACGACGGTGCCTTCGTCGGCGCGCGGTGCCTTGCCGCCGCTCGCGATCTCGCCGCCTTCGTCGGAGGCGATCACGCCCTGGTGGTCGGGCGCCTCGGCGCCCGCGCCTTTCGCGGGCGCCGCGACCGCCGCCTTCGGCGGAGCGTGGTGGTGGCCGGTCGACTCGGCTTCGGCGCGCTGCGGCATCTTCGGATCGATCTCGAACTCGGCGAGCGCGGCGCCGGTCGCGATGATGTCGCCGCTGTCGCCGTGCACCTTGACGAGCTTGCCCGAGAACGGCGACGGCACCTCGACCACGGCTTTCGCGGTTTCCATCGACACCATCGGCTCGTCGAGCCGCACCGTGCCGCCGACCTTCACGAGCCATTCGACGATCGTCGCGTCGGGCAGGCCCTCGCCGAGGTCGGGGAGATAGAACGTCTTGATGTCGGCCATGGAAGTCTCGTCCTTGCGCGACGCGCGCGGCGCCGTCAGTGGAAATGCAGCAGCACGAGCGCGGCGATCGCCGGCAGCGCCTGCACGTAGAAGATCCTGCGGCTGACCGTCCACGCGCCGTAGAGGCCGGCGACGATCACGCAGCCGAGGAAGAACAGCTTGATGTGGAAACCCCCGGCGCCCTCGGCGAGGCCCCAGGCGAGGCCGGCGGCGAGGAAGCCGTTGTAGAGCCCCTGGTTCGCCGCGAGCGTCTTCGACGCC
>DASTSE010000439.1:0-16761 GCA_035760865.1 Dokdonella sp. | reverse complement strand
CGATGTACCAGCGCGCGATGCGCGAGGGCCGCCTCGCCGGCGAGCGCTACGACGGCTACTGGCGCAACATCGGCACGCCGGCGCAGTTGCGCGAGCTCGGCGACGACGAGCGCGCGGACGGCTGAAACGCCGCAACGCCATGCGCCCCGCCGGCGAACGCCTCACGCGCCGCCGTCGCCCCGCTCCGGCCGCGGTTCCCGCGTCAATCGAGCAGGGTGCGCAGGAACGGTACGGTCACGCGGCGCTTCGCGGCGAGCGAGGCGCGATCGATGCGCTCGAGCGCGTCGAACAGCGAGCCGAGATCGCGGCGCGCGCGCGCGAACAGCCAGTCGAGCACGCCGTCGTCGAGCTCGATGCCGCGCGCGAGCGCGCGCTCGCGGAGCAGCGAACGCCGCTCCGTTTCGTCGAGCGGCCTCAGCATGAGCTGCGTGCACGCCGACAGCCGCGACACGAGATCGGGCAAGCCGATGCCGAGCTGGGCCGGCGACGCCGAACCCGCGAACACCAGGGTCGAGCCTTCCGCCCGGCAGCGGTTGTAGAGGTCGAACAGCGCATGCTCGGCGTCGCGCTCGCCGGCGATCGCGTCGACGTCGTCGAGCGCGAGCAGGTCGCTGCCGCCGAGGCCGCGGATCGCTTCGGCGCGCGGCGCGCGCAGGCTCGCAAGCGACAGGTACTGCGCGGTGCGTCGCTGCGCGTTCGCAGCCGCGCACGCGGCGATGAGGAGATGCGTGCGACCGCTGCCCGTCGCGCCGTGCAGGTACAGCCAGGCGCGATCCTCGCCGCGCGCCGCCCGCTGCAACGCCTCGAGCGTGGCGCCGTTGGCGCCGACGACGAACCCTTCGAAACGCTGGTGCGCCGGCCAGCGCAGCGCGAGCGGCAATTGCGGACTCATCGCTCGGACATGGGGACGGAGGCATTTTCCCCGGACGTGGAATCCCGTGCGGCGGGCGGACCGGAAACGTCCTCCGCCCCCTTGTGCGCCACGACGACGATGGCCGGACCCGATGCGGTCGTGTAGAGCTCGCTGGACGTGTAGCGATCGTGGAGGTAGCGCAGCACGACCATCACGACGGAGGCGACCGGCAGCGCGAGCAGGACGCCGAGGAATCCGAACAGTTCGCCGCCCGCGAGCACGGCGAAGATCACTGCCACCGGATGCAGGCCGATCTTGTCGCCGACGAGCTTGGGCACGAGCACATAGCCCTCGAGCAGCTGGCCGACCGCGAACACGCCGAGCACGAGCAGCACGTGCGCCCAGTCCTGGTACTGCACGAGCGCGGCGACGATTCCCATGATCACGCCGGTGATCGCACCGAGGTACGGCACGAAACTGATCAGGCCCGCGATCATTCCGATCAGCGGTCCGACGCTCACGCCGACGATCCACAGGCCGACGCCGTAGAACGTGCCGAGCGCGAGCATCACGCTGAGCTGGCCGCGCAGGAACGCGCCGAGCACGACGTCCGAGTCGCGCGCGAGCCGCGCGACGACGGGTTCGACCGAGCGCGGGATCAGGGCGTGGATGCGCTCGACGAGATCGTCCCAGTCGCGCAGCAGATAGAACGCGACCACCGGCACCATCACGAGGTTGAGCACCCAGCCGACCACGGCCATGCCCGACTTCGAAACCTTCGCGAGCACGCCCGCCGCGATGCCGCCGGCCTCCTTCCAGTGCGCCTGCAGCGCGGCGAGTATGCGCTGCGTGTCGAGCACGTCCGGCGAGATGCCGAAGCGCGTCTCGAGCCATGGCGTCGCGCGGGTCTGGAACCAGTCGAGCCACACCGGCAGCTGGGCGAGGAACGCGCCGATCTGGCGCTCGGTGAACGGCACGAGCAGCAGCAGGATCAGGACGACGACGAGCGCGACGACGAAGAATACGAGGCAGACGGCGAGGCCGCGGCTCATCCAGCGCTCGAGGCGATCGACGACCGGATCGGCCAGATAGGCGAACAGCGCCGCGGCGACGAACGGCATGAGCACCGGCGCGAGCAGGTAGAGCACGACCCCGACGGAACCGAGCAGGATCAGCCATTGCCAGCGCAGGTGCAGCCCGTCGCGTGCCGTCTCGTTCATCTCGACTCGCCTCCGCGCAGCGCCCGGCGCGCCCGCGCGCCCCAGACGACGATGTAGTGCAACCCGCTCGCGAGCGTCAACGCCGCGGTCAGCGCGATCATCGCCTCGTGCAGCGTCGACGGCATCGCGATCCAGCGCGACAGGCGCAGCAACTCGGCCAGCACGAAGGCGAGCTGGACCGCCGTGGTCGCCTTCGACAGCCGGCTCGGCGCGGCGTCGAAGCGGCCGACGAGGTTGTGGTACGCGATCGCCCCGGAGACGATCGCGATGTCGCGGCCGACCACGAGGCCGGCGAGCCATGCGGGCAGCTCGCCCGACAAGGCGAGCCAGACGAACGCCGCGGTCAGCAGCAGCTTGTCCGCGATCGGGTCGAGCATGCCGCCGATCCAGCTCTGCCAACCGAAGCGCTTGGCGAGCCAGCCGTCGAGGGCGTCGCTCATCGCGGCGATCGCCGCGACGAGCAGCGCGCCGTCGTAGCGCCCGGCCTGGATGAGCCAGCACAGCGGCACCACCAGCAGCATGCGCAGCGCGGTGATGAGGTTGGGCAGATGACGCAGCACGGCTGCGGCGTCAATGGGCGAGCACGAGCGCCGCGTCCGCGCCGTCGACGCGGCTGGTACCTTCCGCGAGCGTGCGCTCCATCGCGACCGCATCGAGGAAATGGGCGACGTCGGTCGACAGCGACACGCGGACGAGGATGCCGTCCGACGTCGCCTGGGTCGGTTGCACCGCCTTGACGAAGTTGTTCCTGCCGAGATAACCCATCACGCGCGCGTAGTCGTCCGCGTCGCGGATGTCGCCGATCCACAGGCTCGCCTCGGTCGGCGTCTCCGGCGCGAGCGGGACGCCGGCGAGCGCGCCGAGGCCGAACTTCTGCAGCATCTGGTCGACCGCGGCCGCGTCGAACTGCGCGACCAGCGTCATCGGCGCGTCGGCTTGCGGGTTGCGCCGGTACGAGTACTGCAGGACGTAGCGTTCGGCGCCCTCGATCGCCTTCGCGACCTCGGGCCGCGCGATCACGCCGCTGTCGCCGGTCTGCTCGATGACCACGTTCGCGAGGGCGGTCTGCAGCGCGCTCGCTCGCTCCTGGTCGGACTGCGAATTGACCGGCGCAGTGCCGGTATAGCTCGAAGGGGCGGCGATCGACGCCAGCGGCAGCAACGCCAGCAGCAACGCCAGCACATACCCCGTCACGGGGCCGGGCACGCGCGGAACAGGGTGTCGCACGGGGTCGTCCATAGCCATCGGTGGGCCCAAGTCTGCCCAAAGGCCGCCAGCACGTCCATGCGAGTGCGATGCGGCCCGCGGCGCGCGCGTCGCACGACGCGGCGGCCCGCGCACGGATTGCGTCGCCGGACGCCCCCTGGACGGCCCTCCCGCGCGCGACAACGGGCGGCAGGCGCAGCCGGCACGCGCCGGGAGCACTTTCGCGGCACCCTGCTAGAATGCGCGCCCCGCGCAGGCCTCCGCCGTCATGTCCGTCGAACTCGAATCCCTGAGCTACCGTGCCGCCGGCGTCGACATCGATGCAGGCAATGAAGTCGTCGAGCGGATCAAGCCGCTCGTGCGCCGCACGTTCCGTCCGGAGGTGATGGCCGGTCTCGGCGGCTTCGGCGCACTGTTCGAGCTCGGCGGCCGTTACCGCGAGCCCGTGCTCGTGTCCGGCACGGACGGCGTCGGCACCAAGCTCAAGCTCGCCCAGACGCTCGGCCGCCACGACACGATCGGCATCGACCTCGTCGGCATGTGCGTCAACGACGTGCTCGTGCAGGGCGCCGAGCCATTGTTCTTCCTCGACTATTTCGCGACCGGCAAGCTCGACGTCGACACCACCGTGAGCGTCGTCGGCGGCATCGCGAAGGGCTGCGAACTCGCCGGCTGCGCGCTCGTCGGCGGCGAGACCGCCGAGATGCCCGACATGTACCCGCCCGGCGAATACGACCTCGCCGGCTTCACCGTCGGCGTGGTCGAGAAGTCGGCGCTCGTCGACGGCTCGCAGATCAAGGCCGGCGACGCGATCATCGGCATCGCCTCGAGCGGCGCGCACTCGAACGGCTATTCGCTGATCCGCCGCATCGTCGCGCGCGCGGGCATCACGCCCGACAACGGCGGCTTCGACCTCGACGTCGGCGGCGTACGCCTCGCCGACGCACTGCTCGCACCGACCACAATCTACGTCAAGCCGATCCTCGCGCTGCTCAAGCAGCAGAAGGTGCACGGCATGGCGCACATCACCGGCGGCGGGCTGAGGGAGAACATCATCCGCGTCGTTCCCGATGGCCTCGGCATCGCGCTCGACAGCGCCACCTGGAAGCTCCCGCCGCTGTTCGACTGGCTGCAGCGCGAGGGCAACGTCGCGCGAGACGAGATGCTGCGCACGTTCAATTGCGGCGTCGGCTACACGCTGATCGTGCAGCGCGACCAGGCCGGGATGACGCTCGACGCGCTCGAGGCGCTCGGCCTCGAGGCATGGACGATCGGCGCGGTCGAAGGCGTGCGCGGCGACGAGCGCGTGCATATTTCCTGAGCGCCGGGATCGGGGATTCGGGATTGGGGATCGGGAAGGCCGGAAGCGGAAACACGGGGCGCGAGGCAAGCGTCGAAGTCGGGCGCGTTTCCGAATCCCGGATGCCGAATCCCGCCCTGCGCATCGCCGTGCTCGCCTCCGGGCGCGGCTCGAACCTGCAGGCGCTCATCGACGCGCAACGGCAAGGCGTGCTGCCGATCGAACTCGTGCTCGTCGCGAGCGACAAGGTCGATGCGCACGCGCTGCGGCGCGCGGAGGCGGCCGGCATTCCGACGCTCGCGCTCGCGCCGAAGTCGGCGCCGTCGCGGGCGGCCTACGATGCCGAGCTGTTCGCGCGCGTCGCGGCGTCCGCGCCGGACCTGATCGTGCTCGCGGGTTTCATGCGCATCATCGATCCCGCCGCGCTCGCGCCATGGGCGGGCCGCATCGTCAACATCCACCCGTCGCTGCTGCCGAAGTACCCCGGCCTGCACACGCACCGCCGCGCGATCGAGGCCGGCGACACCGTGCACGGCGCAACCGTGCACTACGTCACCGCCGAACTCGATGGCGGCCCGCCGATCGCACGCGCGGAGATCCCCGTCCACGCGGGCGACACGCCCGAGATGCTCGCCGATCGCCTGCTCGCCGAAGAACACCGCCTGCTCGTCGCGACCGTCGCCTTGATCGCATCGCGGCGCGTCGCGCTCGACGGCGCGCAGGTCCGCCTCGACGGAACCCCGCTCCCCTTCCCGCTCCGCCTGGGCGTGGAGTTGCCCGTCTCGGAAACGCGAAGAGACTGAAACGCGAGACCACGACGGACGCGAGGAAAAAGGATTCAGGCAGCAAGGCCTGAAATGCGGAGCGCGCGCAGTAACCCGAGCGTTTTTTCAGCTGCGCGTGCGTGCTCCCTGTGCTACGTGTGATCCGTCTTTCAATCTTCCCTCCTGCTTTGCTTCGTGTCCTTCGTGTCCTTCGTGTTTCAATCTTTCGCTCCTGCCCACCTCTCCTGACGTTTCATTCAGGGACGAGCACCGATACTGCCGCGTCCCATCCCGCGAAATCCGCCATGAAGATTCCGTTCGTTGCCGCCGCCCTGATCGCCATCGCCGCACCCGCGCTCGCGGGCGAGATCAAGCCGTTCCGCGCCGAATACGCGACCTTGCGCAACGGCGACGAGGTCGCGCGCACGACGCTCGAACTCGCCGACAACGGCGACGGCAGCTGGACGCTGCGCAGCGAGACGCGCGGCACGTCGACGCTCGCGAAGCTCGCCGGCATCCACGTCGTCGAAACCTCGCGTTTCCGCTGGAAGGGCGGCCGGCCCGAAGCGGTCGCGTACGACTACAAGCAGGAAGGCCGGTTCAAGCAGCGGACGCGGCACGCGGCCTTCGACTGGAGGGCAGGCTCGGTCGAAGTCAGCGAAGGCGGTCGGGATTTCCGCTACGCGACGGTACCGGGCCTGATCGATCGCCAGTCGGTGACGCTCGCGCTCGCGAGCGACCTCGTGCACGACGCGACCTCGTTCGAGTATCCGGTCGCGGTCAAGGACCGCGTCGAAACGATGCGCTACGAGCGCGGCGCAGTGGAAACGCGCACGGTTCCCGCGGGCGAGTTCAAGGCCCAGCTCATGCGGCGCGACGGTGAACCGGGCGAGGACCGCAAGCGTGTCGCGCGCAGCTGGTTCGCCGAGTCGCTCGGCTGGCTGCCGGTCGAGATCGAGCAGACCGAGAAGAAGGGCGACACCGTGACCCTGCAGCTCGTATCCGTGCGCTGAGCCGCCGACGGACCGGCCGCCGCGACGGTGCCGCGTTCGATTTCGGCGCCTTCCTGCGTTTCCCTGGAGGCAGGCCCACGAGCGTATGCTCGGTACGGGTCGTTGCACCGCGGGGGATAGCGATGGCACGGATCATGACCACGGCAGCACGCGCGACGTTCGTCTTCGCGCTCGCATGCGTTCTCGCGCCGGAAGGCGCATCGGCGCAGCCCGCCGCAGCGGACTACGCCTGGCCGAACCTCACCGACTTCCTCGGCCGGCTGATCGCCAAGGTCGGCCCGCCGATCAAGGTGTACAAGCTGTCGATCGACCGCGACGGCAAGGTCGACCTCTGGATCCAGGACCAGGCGCATCCCGACCTCGTCGACAGCTGGGAATACGACCACGGGCGCATCGAAGGCCCGATCCCGGTCAAGTTCGACCACTATCCCTCGGTCGCGGCGCTCGATCACCACGTGATCGAGTTGACCACGATCGATTTCCCGCGCCTGCCCGCGATGCTCGCGACCGCACGCACCAAGCTCGGCCTCGCCGATGCCCGCGTCGTCTCGATCGAGCTCGAACGCGGCGACTCGAGCGGTTTCATCTCGGTCACCGACACGCCGATCTGGACCATCGCGGTCGACACGCCACGCCACGACGGTCGCGTCGAATTCGACCTGCAAGGGAGGGTGCTCGATGTCGACAAGGATTGATCTCCGTCGCGTGCTCGCGCTTGCGGCGCTGTGGATCGGCGAGGCGAACGGAGCGCCCGTCGCACCCGCGCACCCGCTCGAAGCGCCGGCCGCGCTGAAGGCCGCGTTCGCCGAACATATCGGCCACCCGGTCAACGTGCTGAGCTTCGGCTTCGGCGAACACTACGCGCAGATGCTGGCGCAGAATGCCGCCGCGCCCGACGAATTCGACGAGTACGAAGCGGTGCCCGGTCGCGCGTTGGAGCCGGGCCGGCCGAAGAAGGCGGGCGAGGTCGACTGCCGCAAGAAGGTCCCATTCGCCGCGCTCGACCTCGACGCGGGCGCGCGCGCGCTCGCGCAGGCGCGCACGATCGCCGCGGCGAACGGCTACAAGGTTCCGGAGAACATCACCCTCGGCGCCGACGTGTTCTGCGCCGACTTCGGGTGGCGCGCGATCCTCACGAGCGACTCGAACGACGATGCGATGCTGCAGGTCGTCTGGACGCCCGACGGCAAGTCGCCGAAGGCGCAGGAACTGCACGAGGACGGCTGGCGCAAGGTCGACGTCGCGACGTTGCTCGCCGGCAGCGCGAAGGTCGCGCCGGCCGCGCCCAAGCAGGAAGCTAAGACGGTCGCCGGCGACGGTCGCCGACGCGACTTCCTCGACGGCATCGATGCCGATCTCGCGCGCCTGCAGGCCGAGATCGGCGCCCCGCTCGGCTTCAAGCACATCAGCGTCGACCGCACCCAGCTCTCGGTGGACGTGTTCCAGCGCGGCAACCGCAAGCGCGTCTCGACCTGGCTCGTCGACACGGACGGTGCGATGAAGCTCTGGCGCGAGGACGACACCATCCCGTTCGACTGCAACAAGCCGTTCGCAACGGCAGACTTCCCGCTCTCGCGATTGCCCGACCTCATCGGCGAGGCGCCGACGCAAATCCCGTCGATGCCGCAGGCGCAGGTCAAGGATGTGGCGATCTACCGCAGCGGCCTGTGCGGCCGGCCGCACGTCTACATCAAGCTCGAGGACGAACGCGGGTACGGCAACGTCGAATACGACGACCGCGGCCGCCTCGTCAGCGCAGAGATCCAATAGCGCAGGACCCCGGCCACCGATCCCGCGTAGGGCAGACCCTGGCCCGCCAATCCCAAGGCGGACCGTAAGCCACGCATCCCGCGTAGGTTGGGCCCCGGCCCACCGCTTTTCGACACGCCGGGATCGTTGGGCCCGGGCACACCCTACGCGGGCAAGCGCCGGATGTGCGCGCCGAGGCCGCCGAGCTTCTCCTCGATGTTCTCGTAGCCGCGGTCGATGTGGTAGACGCGGTCGATCAGCGTGTCGCCGCTCGCGACGAGGCCCGCGAGCACGAGCGAGGCCGACGCGCGCAGGTCGGTCGCCATCATCGGCGCGCCCGACATCTTCGCGACGCCCTTGATGATCGCGCTGTTGCCTTCGAGCTGGATGTCGGCACCGAGGCGCTGCAACTCGAGCGCGTGCATGAAGCGGTTCTCGAACACCGTCTCGGTGATGATGCCGACGCCTTCGGCAACGCAATTGAGCGCCGTGAACTGCGCCTGCATGTCGGTCGGGAACGCCGGATACGGCGCGGTCGTGACGTTGACCGCCTTCGGTCGGCGCCCGCGCATGTCGAGTTCGATCCAGTCTTCGCCGGTGTTGAGGTGCGCGCCCGCGTCTTCGAGCTTGGACAGCACCGCGTCGAGCGTCTTCGGCCGCGCGTGCTTGGCGGTGACCTTGCCGCCGGTGATCGCCCCGGCGACGAGGAACGTACCGGTTTCGATGCGATCCGGAAGCACCTCGTAGGTCGTGCCCGACAGGCGCTCGACGCCCTCGATCACGAGCGTCGCGGTGCCCGCGCCGCTGACCTTCGCCCCCATCGAGTTGAGGCAATTGGCGAGGTCGACCACTTCGGGCTCCTGCGCCGCGTTCTCGATGATCGTCGTGCCGTGGGCGAGCGCGGCGGCCATCATGAGGTTCTCGGTACCGGTGACGGTGACGAGATCCATGTTGATGCGCGCGCCACGCAGGCGCTTCGCGCGCGCCTTGATGTATCCGCCCTCGACGCTGACCTCGGCACCGAGCGCCTGCAGGCCCTTGAGATGCAGGTCGACCGGGCGCGAACCGATCGCGCAGCCGCCCGGCAGCGACACCACGGCCTCGCCGAAGCGCGCGACGAGCGGGCCGAGCACGAGGATCGACGCTCGCATCGTCTTGACCAGGTCGTACGGCGCGAAATAGCGCTTGGCCGGGCGCGGGTCGACGTGGATCTTCATGCGCTCGTCGATGACGAGCTCGACCCCCATCTGGCCGAGCAGCTCCATCGTCGTCGTCACGTCGTGCAGATGGGGCACGTTGCCGATCGTGACCGGACCGTCGGCGAGCAGGGTGGAGGCGAGAATCGGCAGCACGGCGTTCTTCGCCCCGGAAATCCACACGTCGCCGTTGAGGGGCTGTCCGCCGTTGATAACGATCTTTGCCATGGGTGGTCTATGCGAGGGCTGAGGGCTGGAAAAACCGTGGTCCGTGAGCGTGCGGGCAGCGGGCCTTGAAGGGACGAAAAGCGTGCGAAACCGGCGCGAAGCCGGCCCTCAGCCCTCGGCCCCCGACCCTGCTTCGTCCGGGGTCAGCGTCCGCAGCGACAGCGCGTGGATCGCGCCGCCCATGAGGTCGCCGAGCGTCGCGTAGACCATCCGGTGGCGCGCGAGCGGCAGCTTGCCGGCGAACGCCGGGCTCACGACGAGCGCCTCGAAATGCACGCCGTCCGGGCCGTGCACCTCGACTTTCGCGTCCGGCAGGCCGCGCTGGATCAGACTCTGCACGGTGGAACTGTCCATATTCGGTGCCTCCTGGGGCAATCGGCGGGCGGGCGGTGGTCGGCGCGTGCGACGCCGCGGCCGCATGACCCGTCCTGTAGCCGGCCTGCCGGACCAATCCCGGCGGGGAAGCGGCTACAATGGAGGCGGCGCATGGTACTCAAAATCCTTGGGCAGCGCAGAAATCCCGATGTCTTCCACGCCCACGCGGCCCTCCACCTCGCCACGATGAACGCCCAGATGCTCGCCGCCACCCGCTCCCTGAGCAATCCGCTGCTCGATGCGACCGCGCTCGTGCGCAGCGCCCAGGCCGTGATCGCGACCGAGGCGCAGGCGATCGAAGCGCTGCACGGGCGCATCGACGCGAATTTCCTGCGCGCCTGCCAGCTCATGTTCGAGTGCAGCGGCCGCGTGGTCGTCTCCGGCATGGGCAAGTCCGGCCACATCGCGCGCAAGATCGCGGCGACGCTCGCCTCGACCGGGACGCCGGCGTTCTTCGTCCATCCGGGCGAGGCAAGCCACGGCGACCTCGGCATGATCACGCAGAAGGACGTCGTGCTCGCGCTCAGCAATTCCGGCGAGACCGACGAGTTGCTGACGATCCTGCCGCTGATCAAGCGCCAGGGCATACCGCTCATCGCGATGAGCGGCAACAACGGTTCCACGCTCGCGCGCCTCGCGGACGTGCACCTGGACACGAGCGTGCCGGCCGAAGCGTGCCCGCTCGGCCTCGCACCGACCTCGAGCACGACTGCCGCCCTCGTGATGGGCGACGCGCTCGCGATCGCGCTGCTCGAGGCGCGCGGTTTCACCGACGAGGACTTCGCGCGCTCCCACCCGGCCGGCAGCCTGGGTCGCCAGCTGCTGTTGAAGATCAGTGACGTCATGCACAGCAACGGCCAGATTCCCGCGGTCGGTCCCGACGTCACCTTGACCGAGGCGCTCGTCGAAATGACGCGCAAGGGCCTCGGCATGACCGCGATCGTCGACCCCGCCGACCAGCGCCTGCTCGGCGTCTTCACCGACGGCGACCTGCGCCGCGCGGTCGACGACGACGACATCGACCTGCGCACGACGCCGGTCACGCGCCTCATGACCGCGCAGCCGAAGACGATCACCGCGGACAAGCTCGCGGTCGAGGCGGCGCAGCTCATGGAAGCGCACAAGATCCATGCCCTGCTCGTCGTCGATGCGGACAACCGCGTGGTCGGGGCGCTCAACATCCACGACCTGCTGCGGGCACGGGTGGTGTGAGCGGCCGGGTTTCGGGATTCGCGCTCCGGATCGCGATTGGCGATCGGCGATCGGCGATCGGCGATCGGCGATGCATGATTGACCCGCACGATCGATTGCGCCCGCTCGCCCCACATCGCCCATCGCGAATCACGTTCAAGACGGCCCATGCTCCCCAATGACCTCCCCGCCGACATCCGCGACCGCGCCGCGCGCGTGAAGCTCGCCGTGTTCGACGTCGATGGCGTGCTCACCGACGGCAAGCTCGCGTTCACCGCCGACGGCCATGAGATCAAGACGTTCCACGTGCTCGACGGCCTCGGCCTCAAGCGCCTGCTCGCGAACGGGATCGAAGTCGCGGTGATCACCGCGCGGATCAGCCACGTCGTGACCGAACGCATGGCCGCGCTCGGCGTCGCGCACGTCTACCAGGACCAGCAGGACAAGCGCGCCTGCCTCGACGAACTCCTCCATGCGCTCAAGCTCGGCGCGGACGATGTCGCCTATACCGGCGACGACCTGCCCGACCTCGCCGCGATGCAGAAGGTCGGCCTCGCGATCGCGGTTGCGAACGCGCATCCATGGGTGCGCGAGCGCGCGCACTGGCGCACGCGCCTCGCCGGCGGCAACGGCGCCGCGCGCGAGGTATGCGACCTGCTGCTCGGTGCGCAGGGTCGCGGCGAATCCGAGCTCGCCGCGTTCCTGCGCTGACCGCCGATGGAGCGCCGCTACTGGGTGATCGTGTTCGTGCTCGGCCTGCTCGCAGTCGGTACCGAGGCGCTGCTCTGGCTCGTGCGCGAACGCACCAACGAACAGACGTTCGCCGGCCCGCCTCGCTCCGACTACACGCTCGGCGACTTCACGCTCGACGCGCTCGACTCCGCCGGCAAGCGCACGTTCCAGGTCAGCGGCCCTCGCCTCGCGCGGCGCGGCGACGACGGCTCGATCTTCGTCGACTCGCCCGCATACGCGCTCGTCGACGGCACCGGGCACCCCTGGAGCGGAAAATCCGACTCGGCCTGGGTGGACAAGGAAGGTTCCGTCATGAAGCTGCTCGGCCATGTCGAGATGCACCGCGCCGGCGACGACGCGTCCGACCCGGTCGACGTCGTGACGCGCGACCTCACGACCCGGCCGAAGGCGAAGACGATGGAAACCGCGGCCGCGGCGACGATCACCCGACCCGGCTCTATACTGCGCGGCACCGGCCTTCGCGGCGACCTCAACGAAAAGTCCCTGGAGCTCCTCTCCGATGTCAGTTCGACCCTGCAATCGAGGCATGCGCGCGACGACGCGCAGTGACCGCCCGCTTCGCGTGTTCGCCGCGGTGCTCGCGTGTGTCGCCGTGTCGACCGCGCATGCGCTCGGCAGCGACCGCGACAAGCCGATGGACATCACGGCCGACTATTCGAAGATCAACCAGGGCAAGGACAAGCAGCCGGGCACGACCTACCTGCGCGGCAACGTGCGCGTCGTGCAAGGCACGATGAAGGCGACCGCGGCCGAGGCGACGATCCACCAGAAGTCCAACGGCGACGTGTTGCGCGTCGTGATGACGGGCAAGCAGGCGCACGTCGAGCAGCAGCAGGACGGCGGCGGCACGATGACCGCCGATGCGGACCAGATCGATTTCAACAACGTCACGAGCGTCGCGGTGCTGACCGGCGACGTCAAGGTCGTGCAGTCCGGCCGCGGCGAGTTCCGCGGCGAGAAGATGACCTACAACACCAACACCGGCGAAATGGAAAGCGGCGACGCGAGCGGCAGCAGCCGCGCGCACATCATCCTGCAGCCGAAGGCGAAGTCGCCGGCACCGGCGAAGCCCGGCGACGCGCAGCCCGCGGAGAAGCCCGCCGGGGACAACGGCGCGGCATCCTGATGCTGAGCGCGTCGGGGCTGCGCAAGAGCTTTCGCGGTCGCGCCGTCGTGCGCGATTTCGCGTTCCACCTGCGCCAGGGCGAGATCGTCGGCCTGCTCGGCCCGAACGGCGCCGGCAAGACGACCTCGTTCTACATGATCGTCGGCCTGGTCGCGGCCGAGACGGGCTCGATCCGCATCGACGATCGCGACGTCACCGCGTCGCCGATGCATGCGCGCGCGCGCCTCGGCGTCGGCTACCTGCCGCAGGAGCCGTCGGTGTTCCGGCGCCTGAGCGTGGCCGACAACATCCTCGCGATCCTGGAACTTCGCGACGACCTCGACGAGGCCGGACGCCAGGCCGAGCTCGAAGCGCTCGTCGACGAACTGCAGATCGGCCACATCGCGGGCCAGAAGGGCGTCAGTTTGTCGGGCGGCGAACGCCGTCGCGTCGAGATCGCGCGCGCGCTCGCGGCCAAGCCGCGCTACATGCTGCTCGACGAGCCATTCGCGGGCATCGACCCGATCTCGGTCGTCGACATCCAGCGCATCGTGCGCCAGCTCAAGTCGCGCGGCATCGGCATCCTCATCACCGACCACAACGTGCGCGAGACGCTCGGCATCTGCGAACGCGCGTACATCATGAGCGAAGGCAGCGTGCTCGCGCAGGGCACGCCGGCGGAAATCCTCGCCAACGAGCAGGTCCGCGAGGTCTACCTCGGGCGCGAATTCCGCATGTGAGCGGCGGCGCGTGAACGGCGTCACGCCGCGCCGGCGGCGCCAATTCCAGCAAGATTCCGCCGGTTGCGGCGCCGCGTCAAGCCCTGCCCTCGGCCGGTCTTTGGCGCTAGGATGACCGAAACGCCACTTGGCACGTTTTCGGCATGAAACCCGCTCTCCAACTCCGTCTCGGCCAGTCGCTGGCGCTGACGCCGCAACTGCAGCAGGCGATCAGGCTGCTGCAGCTGTCGCGCATGGAGCTGGAGCTGGAGCTCAACACCGCGCTCGAATCGAACCCGCTGCTCGACATGGCCGAAGAAGGCAGCGAGGGCGAGGACGGGGATGCGCCGGGCGAAGCGGCCGACGAGGCGGCGAGCGAGTCGACCGATTCCGCCGAGGACGATTCGCCGCTCGACCTCGACCTCGAACCGGACCCGACCGACTACCGCGCCGGCGGTGCGACCGACGAGGACGGCCTCGAACCGCAGGATGCCGAGATCGAGGACCTGCGCGACCACCTGCTGTGGCAGCTCAATCTCACGCCGATGTCGCCGCGCGATCGCGCGATCGCGACCGCGATCATCGAAGCGGTCGACGACGACGGCTACCTGGCCGAGAGCGACGATACGATCCGCGACGCGCTCGCCGCGCTATACACGGTCAACTCCGAGGAGATCGAGTCGGTACGCCATCGCGTGCAGCACTTCGATCCGGTCGGCGTCGCGAGCCGCAACCTGCGCGAATGCCTCGCCGTGCAGCTCGACGCGTTCGACGTCGAGACGCCGGGGCTTTCGCTCGCCCAGTTGCTGGTCGCCGACCACCTGGAGGCGCTCGCGAAGCAGGATCGCGCGCGCATCTGCCAACGCATGCAGATCGGCGAGGCGGAATTCGAGACCGCGCTCGCGCTGATCCGCTCGCTCGTGCCCAAACCGGGTGCCGCGTTCGCGAGCACGAACGCCGAGTACGTGGCGCCCGACGCGTACGCGCGCAAGGTCGGCGGCCGCTGGCAGGTCGCCCTTGCGCCGGGCTGCCAGCCGCGCCTGGGCATCAACGAGCATTATGCGAGCCTGATCGCGAAGGCGCGGCGCGAGGACGCGAGCTATCTCAAGGGCCAGCTGCAGGAAGCGCGCTGGCTCATCAAGAGCCTCAAGACGCGCGCGGAGACGATGCTCAAGGTCGCCGGCGCGATCGTGCGCGCGCAGGAGGCCTTCCTCGAGTTCGGCCCCGAGGCGATGCGGCCGCTCGTGCTCAAGGACGTCGCCGACGAGATCGGCATGCACGAATCGACGATCAGCCGCGTGACCACGCGCAAGTTCCTGCACACGCCGCGCGGCACGTTCGAGTTCAAGTATTTCTTCTCGAGCGGCGTCACCACGGTCGACGGCGGCGCCGCTTCGGCGACCGCGATCCAGGCGATGATCAGGCGCCTCATCGACGAGGAACACGCGACGCGACCGATGTCGGACCAGCTGCTCGCGACCGAGTTGAACCGGCGTGGCATCAATGTCGCCCGGCGCACGGTGGCGAAGTACCGCGAGGCGATGAACATTCCCTCGTCGAACGATCGCAGCCGTCTTGGATGACGCCGCGACGCCACCAGATTCCGTATCGACCACGCACACGACGGAGGGGAACGCAGGCATCGAATCGAGTGTCGTACGTGTTGGAATCGCGCGCCCCATGCTACGCGCGCGGTGTTCGAACCAGGGCCCGGCGATCGCCGCGCCCGTCCAGCGAGGAGTCAGTCATGCAGATCAACGTCAAGGGCCACCAGGTCGAAGTCACCGCCGCGCTGCGCGATTACGCCGCCGGCAAGTTCGAGCGCGTCACGCGCGTCTTCGACCAGCTGCACGACGTGACGATCATGCTCGGCATCGAGAAACTGCTGCATAAGGCCGAAGTCACGATGCAGCTCTCGGGCAAGACCCTGCATGCGGACGCGACCGCCCCCGACATGTACGCGGCGATCGACGCGCTCGTCGACAAGGTCGACACGCAGCTGCGCAAGCACAAGGAAAAGCTGACCGATCACCACGCGGACTCGGTTCGCGCGACGCGCTACAGTTGACGTTTCCGACGCCGGATCCCGCGCCCGCCCATGCCTTTCCTCGACTTGCTGCCCGCCGAGCGGGTGCGGACCGACCTTGCCGCCGCCGACAAGGGCGAGCTCATCGGGCAGCTCGCGCGGTTGCTCGCCGATGGCGGCGATCCGGCGATCGCGCGCGAGGCGCTCGCCGCGCGTGAGCGCCTCGGCAGCACCGGCCTCGGTCACGGCGTCGCGATCCCGCACGGGCGCAGCGCGAAGATCGACGAGGCGAGCGCGGCGTTCGTCCGCCTCGCCGCGCCGGTCGACTTCGGCGCCGACGACGGCCGCCCGGTCGACCTCGTCGCCGCCCTGCTCGTCCCCGCACACTTCACCGACCAGCATCTCAAGCTGCTCGCCGAACTGGCCGACCTGTTCTCCGACACCGCGATCACGCGCGAGCTGCGCGAGGCGCCGGATGCGGCCGCGGTGCGCGCGGTGCTGGAGCGAGGGCTGAGGGCCGGGGGCTGAGCCCCGCGCATCGCGCGACGCCGGATGCGGCGACTGCGGTAGGCATGCCTTACACTTTGCCATCGCCCGGACATGCCGTGCCCATGGCCTCCAGCACCCAGCCCTCAGCCGTTTCCACCGCATGGACCGCCTGACCGCGCGCCAGCTGTTCGACGCCGTCAGCGAGCGCCTCTCGCTGCGCTGGACGGCCGGCCTGCGCGGCGAGCTGCGCGCGATCGAGACCGGCGACACGCTCGAACGCCGGCCTTCGCTGGTCGGGTACCTCAACATCATCTACCCGAACAAGGTACAGATCGTCGGCACCGAGGAGCTCAAGTACCTGGACGGGCTCGATTCGCGCCAGCGCTGGGAGACGGTCGAGAAGATCATGGCGTACCAGCCGACCGCGCTGCTCGTGAGCAAGGACCAGCCCGTGCCGGCCGACCTGCGACTCGCGGCCGAGGAGTCGAACACGCCGCTGTGGACGAGCCCCAAGCGCGGGCACGAGCTGCTCACGTACCTGCAATACCAGCTCGCGCGCACCCTCGCACGCCAG
>DASTSE010000438.1:0-15482 GCA_035760865.1 Dokdonella sp. | reverse complement strand
CAACGAACGGCAGCAGGATCAGTCGGCGCATCGGCGAACTCCTGTGGGCGGCGGCGCATCTTCGCGTGCGCACGCCGGCCTCGCCGCGGCGCGCGTCGCAGTTTCGAGCGGACCGAATCGCACCGAAAGCGCCAGCGGTCGATAGCGGCCGGCCCGAGCGGGTGCGAACTGCGTGATCCGTGCGTGTAGGCTCGGCGGGTAGCATCCAGTGACTGCAGCGGACGGGAGACAAACCATGGAGAAGCGTCGCGCATCTGCCGATGCGGTGGCAAACAAGCATCGACATCTCGAAGCCATCGTCGAACTCCTCGCGAAGCATGCCCAGCGCGCGACGTATGGCGCCGTCGGCGGCGTGGTCGGCCTACCTGCGCGTTCGTTGATGTCGGGACGCCCGCGGTCCCGCGCGAACTCGTTCGTCGTAGCCGCGAGTACGGGCAAGCCCACCGGCTACGCACCGACGGAGTACGATCCAGCACTCGAGTCGCGGGCGGAGATCATCGCCACTCCGGAGTCCCTGACTCGCTGGCTGCGCACGCGCGGCTGAGGCCGTCGGCGAGTGGGTGGCCGGGGAGGGCTCACGCCGCCGGACGCCTAGCCTCGTTCGAGCAACGCGACCGTCCCCTGTCCGCCGTCCGTGCAGATGCTCACGATCGCGCGTGCGCCCGGTTCGAGCGCATCGAGTTCCTTGATCGCCTGGCTCAGGATGCGGGCTCCGGTCGCGCCGAACGGATGGCCGAGCGCGACGCTGCCGCCGTGCGGGTTCATGCGCTCGCGCGGGAACGCGCCGAGGTCGTCCGCGACGCCGGCCTTGTCGCGCACGAACGCGCGGTCCTCGAGTGCCTTGAGGTGGAACAGCACCTGCGAGGCGAACGCCTCGTGGATTTCCCAGAGGTGGATGTCGGCGTACGTGAGGCCGTTGCGCGCGAGCAGGCGCGGGATCGCGAACGCGGGCGCCATGAGCAGGCCTTCGGTACGGAAGTCGACCGCGGCGATCTCGAAGTCGAGCAGGCGCGCGCGCGGCGTGCGCGGCGGCAATCTCGCGAGGCCCGCGCTCGTCGCGACCCACAGGCCCGCCGCGCCGTCGGTGAGCAGCGAGGAATTGCCCGCTGTCATCGTGCCGTTGCCGCTCGTGCGGTCGAACACGGGCGGCAGCTTCGCGAGCTTCTCGAGCGACGTGTCGCGGCGCGGGATCGTATCGCTCGCGACGTCGTCGGTCGGCACGACGAGGTCGTCGAAGAAGCCGCCGTCCCAGCCGGCGACGGCGCGGCGATGGCTCTCGAGCGCGTATGCATCCTGCTCGGCGCGACCGATGTGCCACTGCTTGGCGGTGATCTCCGTGTGTTCGCCCATGCTGAGGCCGGTAGTTCGGTTCGTGACCGCGGGCACGTAGAGGCCGAGGTCGGCGGGGCGGATCTCCGCCGCGTGCGCGATCTTCTGGCCGAGCGAACGCGCGTGCTGGAAACCGCGCAACCAGTCCGACAGCGGCTGGCTCAGGCCGATCTGGATCTTGCTGAGGCTGTCGACGCCGCCGACGAGCGCGAGCTCGCGGCTGCCGTCGGCGAGCATGCCGGCCGCCTCGAACGCGGCGACCATGCTCGTGCCGCAGGCCATCACGGTCGAGAACGCGGGCACATTCGCGCCGACGCCCGCATCCATGAGCACCTCGCGCGCGATGTTGCTCCAGGTGAGGTTCGGCACGACATGGCCCCAGACGAAGAAGTCGGGCAGGGCGCCATGCAGCTGGTCGATCATGTGGCGTGCGACGCGTACGGAAAGCTGGATCGCATCGAGCTTGGCGAGTGCGCCGTCGACTTTCGCGAACGGCGTGCGGACGCCCGCCGCCAGCCAGACATCGCCCGTGGTGCGCATGCACGTCTCCTCGCCGTGGCAGGAAGCGGCCAGCCTACCGCGACGTGCGCCGGACCGCCACGCCGCGTGCGTCAAACGCGTGACACTTCAGCGACGCAGACTCGCCGCGCCGCGAGCCGCGGCGGCGGGTGGGCGCGAATGAAGATCCTCATGCTGTCGGACGTCTACTTCCCGCGCGTGAACGGCGTGTCGACGTCGATCCAGACGTTCTGCCGCGAACTGGTCGCGCTCGGCCACGAGGTCGCGATCGTCGCGCCCGACTACGGCAGCGACCCCGAGCCCACGGGGTTCGAGCTGATCCGGCTGCCGTCGCGGCGCATTGCGTTCGACCCCGAGGACCGCCTGATCAAGGCGGACGCGCTGCGCGCGCTGCTGCCGCGACTGGCCGCGCGCGACTGGAGCGTGATCCACATCCACACGCCGTTCCGCGCGCACCAGCTCGGCGTGCGCCTCGCACGCGCGAACGGTCGACCGACGCTCGAGAGCTACCACACGTACTTCGAGCAGTACGTCGCCGCGTACCTGCCGTGGCTGCCGGGCAGGTTGGGCCGCTGGGCCGTGCGCGCGTTCTCGCGCCGGCTGTGCGCCGACGTCGACCACCTGCTCGTGCCGTCCCGGCAGATGGCCGACGTGCTCGCGAGCTACGGCATCGACACGCCGTCGACGATCGTGCCGACCGGCGTGCGGCTCGAGGAATTCCAGGGCGGCGACGGCGCGCGTTTCCGTGCCGCGCACGGCGTCGCGGCGGACGCTCCCCTACTGGTCACGGTCGGTCGCGTCGCGCTCGAAAAGAACATCGCATTCCTGCTCGAAGTCGTGCGCGTGCTCGTCGCCGAGTTCCCGCGGCTCGTATTCGTGATCGCAGGCGAAGGGCCGGATGCGCCACGGCTCGCTTCGCTGGTCGAAGCGTTCGGACTCGGCGCGCACGTGCGCTTCGTCGGCAATCTCGATCGCCGCGCGGGGCTGCTCGACTGCTATCGCGCAGCCGACGTATTCGTGTTCGCCTCGCGCACGGAGACGCAAGGGCTCGTGCTGATCGAGGCGATGGCGCTCGGCGTGCCGATCGTGTCGACCGCGGCGATGGGCGCGGCGAGCGTGCTCGAAGGCGCGCGCAGCGCACGCACGAGCGAGGAAGACGTCGGTGCATTCGCGCGCGAAGTCGCCAGCCTGCTTGGCTCGCCCGCGCAGCGGCGGGCCCTGGCGCAGGCAGGGCCGGCCGACGCGCAGGCCTGGAGCGCCGCGTCCTTGATGCGAGGCGTGGTCGAGCTTTACGCGCGGCTCGAGTCAGGGGCCGCATCGCGCGCGCGGGTCGCCGCGGCCGGTCCCGGCTGATCGATGCGGATCACGCGCGATCATCGCGCTCCGTCGGACGCGACCGCGCGTTCGGCGTCCCGCAGCAACGCATCGAGATCGGCGCGGCGCAACAGGCGTCCGCCGAGCAGCACCGCATCGATGCGCCGCGTATTGCGCACGTCGCGCAGCGGATTCGCGGCGAGCAGCACGAGGTCGGCGCGCTTGCCCGCGGCGATCGAACCGCTCGTCGCTTCGAGGCCGAGGAAGAGCGCGGGCGCGAGCGTCGCCGCGCGCAATGCCTGCGCCGGCGTGTAGCCGGCGTCGACGAAGCGCTCGAGTTCGTCGTGGAGGGAGAAGCCGGGATAGATTTCGGGCATCGGCGCATCCGTTCCCGCCATCATCGGCACGCCGGCGGCGCGAAACGCGGCCATGATCGAGCGGGTCACCTGCCAGCGCGGCCGTGCGAGCGGATCGGAATGCGCGGCGAGTTCGCCGAGGATTCGCGACCAGCGCGCGCGCTCGTCGGCGCGCAGTAACGGCCAGCGCGGGTCTGCGTCCGCCGCCGCCGCGCGATGCGCTTCGGTCCATGGCAGCACGAGCGTCGGCACTTGCCACTGGCCGCTCGCGGCGAGGCGCCGCGCGACGCGCGCGCAGGTGGCGCGATCGAACGCGGCGAGCGCGCGCGATTCCTGCGCGTCGCGCACCGAGGTCAACGCGTCGCCCGCAAGGCCCTTGCGCGATTCCAGCAACGCACCCTCGATCGTCGAGCACGCTTCGTACGCCTGCATGAGGTGCTCGTCGGTGCGCTGGCCGAGCGTCGCGGCGTCGAGCAGCGCGACCGAGGCCGGCACGTGCCCCGACACGGGCAGCGCGCGCTCGCGCGCCTGCGCGAGCAACGCGCGCCACTGCGACGCGCCGACCTCGGAGAACACCTTCACGAAATCGGCGCCACCGTCGGCGACCGCGGCGATCGCCGCGGGCGCATCCGACGGCTCGCGCACGCGCGCCGCGATGCCTGCGGCGACTACGCGCGGTGCGATCCGCTCGCCCGCATCCGTCTCGCTGCGCCACTGCCGCAGCAGTGCGATCGCTGCGGCATCCGCGTTCATCTCGCGCACGCCGGTGACGCCGTTGGCGACGAACAGCGGCAGTGCCCAGTCGTTCGGCGGTCGCCGCGACACCGTGTTGAACAGGTGCACATGCATGTCGACGAGGCCGGGGACGAGCCAGCGGCCATGGCCGTCGACGCGTTGCGCGTCGACGGGAATGCGCGCGTCGTTCGCGCCGACGACGGCCGCGATGCGGCGCTCCTCGACGAGTACGGTTCGGTGCGGCAGGCCGCGACCGCTTTCGACGTCGACCACGGTCACGTCGACGATCGCGATGGTCGCGGCGCCCGCCGCGCTCATGCCCGCGACGCAGGCCAGCGCAGCGGCGACGGCGATCCGGGCAGGCGACCTTGCGCGCATGGGAGGCTCCATCGGGCTGCCGCAGCGTAGCGCATCGACCGAAGGGAAACGACGCCTGAAGCGCCTGCGGCAGGTTTCGGCGGGGTTCAAGCGCGCCGATCCACGCTCGATCCGTCAAGCCATCCCTGCAGGAGGTTGCATGAAGACGATGCATGCCCTTGCCGCCGTCGCGCTCGCCGCAGCGGGTGGAGTCGCCCATGCGGTCGATTGCGACGTCGCGCAGCTCGAACTCGCGCAGGCAACGACGGCCGTGCAGGCGGCCGAACGCGACGACGCGGCGCGCTATGCGCCGGGCGATCTCGCCGAGGCGCGGACGACGCTCGACCTCGCTAGCCGGGCTGCCGATGCGCGTGAATGGAACGATGCCGCGTACTTCGCCGAACGCGCGAAGGTGAATGGCGACCTCGCATCGGCGCGTTCGCGCCAGCAGCGCGCCGAGGCCGCGACCGCGCAACTGCAGCGCAGCATCGACGCGCTTCACGCCGACGGAGGTGTCCCATGAACCGGTTACGCCCGATCAGGCCCGCGCTGCTCTCGGCGGCGGTCGCGGCCGTTGCCGCCTGTGCGTCGGCGCCGCACGGCCCGCCTGCCGCGATCGTGCGCCTGCAGCTGGAGCAGGAGCGCCTGCACGCCGATCCACGCATCGGCCCCAACGGCGGTGCCGAACTCGCCAACGCGGATGCCGCGCTCGCGACGCTGTCGGCGAACGCACGCCGGCTCGATTCGCGCGAATACGAGCAGGGAATCTACCTCACCGAAAAGCTGCAGCGGGTCGCCGAGGCGAGCGCACTCGCGCGCGATGCCGAACTGCGCGGCGAGGCGCTGGGGCGCGAGCGCGACCGCCTCGTCGGCGCGCACGCGTCGGCGGGCGCGCCGCGCGCCACAACGGTCGATGCGGAGTTCGCCATGCGCGATCGCGCGCCATTGCCCGACTCGCGCGCGCGGCTGTTCGCGATGCAGCGCGCGCTCGTCGGCAGCGAGTCGTCGGTGGACGAGCGCGGCCTCGTCCTGCGCCTGGCGAGCTTCAACTTCGGCCCCGGCGACACCGGACTCACGGCGAGCGGCGAGCGCTCGCTGGCGAACCTCGCCCGCGCGCTCGAAGCCGCGCCGCGCGCGGACGTGAGCATCGTCGCCTACGGCGATCGCGGCGCGGTTCGCGCGCATGCGATGGTCGTGCGCGACTATCTCGGCGTGCGGGGCGTCGATCCGGTCCGCCTCGACGTGCGCGATGCGCGGCGCGAGGCGCCGACGGGAGGCAGCCGCGGCGACGTGCTCGTCGTCGTGCGCGAATAGGCAGCGATGCCGCGATTCACCGATCCTCGGGAGACCCTGTCCATGAACGCTTCGACCACCAACTACCGCCTGCTCGGCCTCTCGGCCGCGCTGCTCGCCGCGACCGCCATCGCGCATGCGCAGACGCAGGCGCCACCCACGCCGCCGCCGGCTGCGCCGCCGCCCGTGGACACGCCGCCGTCGACGCCGCCGGTGAATACCGCGACCCCGCCGGTCGACACGACGCCGCCGCCGATCGGCACTCCGGCGAACGACGGTCGCCAGCCCGCGAATCGCCAGCAGGACATGCCGCGCGATGCGAACGGCAATCCGTTGCCGGCGACGGGCTCGACCGCGAACGCACCGCCCGCAGCGCCGCAGCCGCTCGATTTCGGCATGCTCGATACCGACAAGGCGGGTTCGCTCAAGCTCGAGCAGGCGCGCAACGACCCGTGGTTGCGCCTGCACTTCGCCGACTGCGACGTCAACCACAACGACGAGGTCACGCAGAGCGAATACGAGAAGTGCACGCGCCGCTAGACCGCATGCCCGCCTGAAGCGCCCGCCGCTCGGCGCGCGCGTCGCGACCGGAGCCGGCCGCCAAGGGCCGTCGGTTTGCACGCGCGCGCCCCGGCGCGGAGAATGCGCCCATGCCATGATGGAGCGCAGATGACCACGACGCGCATGCTGGTGCTGGTCGTGATCGCCGCAGCGATCTACATCGTCGCGACCGGGAGCGCGCTGCCGGACCCGGTCGCCTCGCATTTCGGCGCGGGCGGGCATGCGGATGGCGCGATGACGCGCAATGCGTACCTCGCGCTCATGCTCGGCATCTGTTGCGTGCTGCCGTTCGCGATCGTGTTGCCGATGCGTCTGGTCGGGCGCGTGCCGGAAGCATTCCTGTCCTTGCCGAACAAGCATTACTGGCTCGCGCCGGAGCGCGCTGCGGCAACGCGAGCATGGCTGGCCGACCAGGGCGCGGGTTTCGGGATCCTGCTGTGCGTGTTCCTCTGCTACACCCACACCCTGCTCGTGCGCGCGCACGCGACCTCGCCGCCGCACCTCGACGAGCGCCTCATGATCGGCGGCCTCGCCGCGTTCGGCGCGCTGCTCGCGGTCTGGCTCGCGCGGTTCATGCTGCACTTTCGCGTTCCGCGCTGATCCACGCCCGAAGCGTCGCTGGCCCGGCCGACGGCGCGCAGCGGTTCCACGGTAGGATTGGGCTTCCAGCGTTTGCCGCGGGGGCGTCCATGCAGTCCGTGCCGAAGGCCGCGTCGCCGATCGACCAACATGCGCACGGCGGCTACGAGCGCCTCCTGCGCGCGGCGCAGGCGTTGCCGCCGATCCGCGTCGCGGTCGCGCATCCGTGCAACCGCGAGGCGCTCGAAGCGGCGATCGAGGCGCGCGACGCCGGTCTCGTCGTGCCCGTACTCATCGGTCCGCGCGCGCGCGTCGACGCGGCGGCGCGCGAGGCGGGCCTGTCGCTCGACGGCATCGAGCGCGTCGACGTCGAGCACAGCCACGCTGCCGCGGCGGCAGCGGTCGCTCTCGCACGCGAGTGCAAGGTCGATGCGGTCATGAAGGGCAGCCTGCACACGGACGAGCTGCTGCATGCCGTGCTCGACCGCGACAAGGGATTGCGCACCGCGCGTCGCGTCTCGCACGCGTTCCTCATGGACGTTCCGAACTATCCGCGGCCGCTGCTGATCACCGACGCGGCGGTGAACATCGCACCGACCCTCGCGGAGAAGGCCGACATCGTGCAGAACGCGATCGACCTCATGCACCGGGTCGGTTACGAGCATCCGCGCGTCGCGATCCTGTCGGCGGTGGAGACGGTCAATCCGGCGATCCCGTCGACGATCGAAGCCGCTGCGCTGTGCAAGATGGCCGATCGCGGCCAGATCGGCGGCGGCGTCCTCGACGGACCGCTCGCGTTCGACAACGCGGTCAGCGAAGAGGCCGCGCGCATCAAGGGCATCGTCTCGCCGGTCGCGGGCCGCGCCGACGTTCTCGTCGTGCCCGATCTCGAGTCCGGCAACATGCTCTACAAGCAACTCGTCTATCTCGCCGGAGCGGATGCGGCCGGCGTCGTGCTCGGCGCGCGCGTGCCGATCATCCTCGCCAGTCGTTCCGACAGCGTGCGCATCCGGCTCGCGTCGTGCGCGCTCGCCGTGCTGCTCGCGCAGCCGCGCAGGCTCGCGTCATGAGCGCGGTCCTGCTGGTCGTCAACGCCGGTTCTTCGAGCCTCAAGTTCGCCGTGTTCGAGGCGGATGCGCGCCTGTCGCGGCTCGGCAGCGGGCAGGTCGAGCGCATCGGCCGCGGCCCGCGCCTGCGCGCGGTGCGGCCGGGGGAGACGACGCGCCTGCTGCCGCTGCCGCCGGACGCAGGCCAGGCAGAGGCGCTCGACGCGATGCTGCGCTGGTTCGACGCCGAGTTCGGCGAGCGCGCGCTCGCGATCGTCGGCCATCGCGTCGTGCACGGCGGCATGGCCTACACCGCGCCGGCACCGGTCGACGACGAGGTGCTCGCGCGCCTCGAGACGCTCGATCCGATCGTGCCGCTGCACCAGCCCTACAACCTCGCCGCGATCCGCCGCCTGCGCGAACGTGCGCCGCGCGTGCCGCAACTCGCGTGCTTCGACACCGCATTCCATGCGCGCTGGCCCGATGTCGCGCGCCGCTTCGCGCTGCCGCGTGCGCTGCACGACGCCGGCGTGCGTCGCTACGGCTTCCATGGGCTCTCCTACGAGTACCTCGCGGGCGAGACGCGCAGGCTCGAACCGGACGCGCGGCGCGTCGTGATCGCACACCTCGGCAGCGGCGCGAGCGTGTGCGCGGTCGACGACGGACGTTCGATCGACTGTTCGCTCGGCTTCACCGCGCTCGACGGCCTGCCGATGGGCACGCGCTGCGGGCCGCTCGATCCCGGCGTCGCGTTCCACCTGCTGCGCGGCGACGGCGCGACACCGGCCGCGGTCGAAAGGATGCTGTACCAGGACAGCGGCCTGCTCGGTGTGTCCGGCATCAGCGCCGACATGCGCGAGCTCCTCGCGAGCGAGGCCGTGCAGGCGCGCGAGGCGGTCGACCTGTTCGCCTACCACTGCACGCGCCAGATCGCCGCGATGGCGGCCGCGCTCGGCGGCATCGACGCACTCGTATTCAGCGGCGGGATCGGCGAGAACGCCGCGCCGGTGCGCGAGCGCATCTGCGCGCCCCTCGGCTTCCTCGGCATCGCGCTCGACGCCGCGGCGAACGCACGCAACGGCGAACGCATCGGTGGCGGCCGCGTGCCCGTGCGCGTCGTGCCGACCGACGAGGAGATCGTCATCGCACGCGCATGCCGCGACGCGCTCGCGGACGGATGAGAAGATCGTCGCGCCTTCCCCGGGGAGTCCCGATGGCCTACGTCGCAACCCGCTCCACATTCGTCACCGTCGTCGCATGGATCTTCATCGTGCTGTCCGGGTTCGGCACGTTCGTCTGCGCGCTGCAGAACATCATCGTCGCGCTGCTGTCCTCGAAGCCGGAATTCGCCGAAGCGATGCACGCTCCCGTGCCGGCGGGTACGCCGCCGTTCGCGGCGTTCGTGTTCGGCCACCTGCATCTGTTCCTGCTCGCGATGCTGCTCGTCACGGCGCTCACGCTTGCTTCGGCGATCGGGCTGCTGCTGCGCAGGAACTGGGCTCGCCTCACGTTCGTCGGCCTGATGGCGCTGGGCATGATCTGGAGCATCGCGAGCGTCGTGCTGCAATGGTTCATGCTCGCGCCGATGCGCGAGCAGTTCGGTGCGAGCCATCGCGCTCCGGACATGAGCGCATTCGTCGTCGCGATCTCCGCGCTCAGCGCCGCGTTCGCCATCGGGTTCGCGTGCTTCTACGGCTGGATCGCCAAGCGGCTGCTTTCGCGCGAGATCGCGATGGAGTTCGCCGGGGCCGTGAGCGCGCGCGCGGAAACGCAGCGGGCGATCGCGCCTTCGGCGTAGCCCGGCTTGCGAAGCTGGACGCCGCGTGAACGCGGCACCTCGCATTCAGGCTCCGCTTCGGCTCGCGGCGCTAGCGTGCGGCCGTCGAGTCCACGAGGATGCGCCGATGTCCGCGATGCCGCTGCCCGCACCGATCTTCAAGCTCGGCCGATCGCGCCCGCTGCCGTTCGTGCCGATCCGGCCGCTCGCTTCGCCGCCGAACATCGCGTCGCAGGACCCCGCGACCCGCGCAGCGTCCGCTCGCCACGCCGTGGCCGCGCCACGGAGCGCTCGCTCATGATGTGCCGCCAACGCGCCCTGTTCGCACTGCTGGCCGCCGCCGCGCTCGGCGCCTGCTCGACGGCCGCGACGCACGTCGCCGATGGCGGCTCGCACGCGTCGTCCGACGCGGCGTGGGCGCACATGGACGCCGACGGGGACGGAACGCTTTCCATCGACGAACTCGAGCGCCAGCACGCGGTTGCGCTGCAGGAAGACCTGCCGAATGCGGACGCCGATCGTGATGGACGCGTGTCGCACGCCGAGTTCGACGCCTGGTGGCCTCGGATGACGCGCGCGCCCGAGCCGGCGAGCATGGCGCGCCTCAATGCGAGTTCGCGCCGCTGACGCATGGACCTCAAGAGCGGATACCCGTTCTGGACCGTCCGCAGCGGGCTGATCGATTCCTTTCCGGCGCTCGAGGGCGCGGTCGATTGCGACGTCCTGATCGTCGGTGCCGGTATCACGGGCGCGCTGATCGCGCGCCGCCTGCAGCGCGACGGCCACCGCGTCGTGCTGATCGACCGTCGTGAATGCGGTTGGGGCAGTACCGCGGCGTCGACGGCGCTGCTGCAATACGAACTCGACACCGAGATGGGCGAGCTGGCCGCGCGGTACGGCGACGATGCAGCCGTGCTCGCCTACCGCGCGTGCGCGGAGGCGCTGCAGGCGCTGAGCGTGGAGATGGCACGCTTGCGCCGCGTCGGTTTCCGTCGCGCACGCAGCCTGTACTTCGCGACGCGGCCGGGCCATCGCAGGCGGCTCAGGGCGGAATGGGCGCGTCGGCGCGAGGCCGGGCTGAGCGTGGAGTGGCTCGAATCCGGCGCATTGCGGCGTGGGTTCGGCATCGACGCGGCCGCCGCGATCCTCACGCGCCCTGCGGCCGAGATCGACCCTTACCGCGCCTGCCATGCGCTGCTGCGCGCGATCGTCCGCGACGGCGGCCGCGTCTTCGACCGTACCGGCATGACCGGCTTCGCGGTACGCGCGCGCGACGTGCTTGTCGACACGGACCGGGGCGCGCGCGTGCGCGCGCGCCATCTCGTGGTCGCCGCAGGCTACGAATCGCAGCGTTGGATCGCGTCGCGCGTCGCGAGCAACCGCAGCAGCTACGCGTTCGTTACCGATCCACGCGGCGACCTCGCGCGCCTGCGCGGCGTGCTCGCATGGGAGACGGCGCGGCCGTACCTGTACGTGCGCGCGACCGACGACGGACGCCTGCTCGTCGGCGGCGCCGACGACCGCATCGACGAGCCCTTGGTGCGGTCCGCACGCGTCGACGCCAAGGCGGCGAGGCTCGCGCGCGATGCGGCCGCCCGCCTCGGCATGCAGGTCGAGCCGGCATGGGCGTGGGGCGGCACGTTCGCCGAGACCGAGGACGGACTGCCGTTCTTCGACGCGCACGCGCAGCACGGGCCGCGCGTGCTGTTCGCGCTTGCCTACGGCGGCAACGGCATCGCCTACGCGCGCCTCGGCGCGGACGTAATCGCCGCGCGCGTGCGGCGCCGCGCGCACCCGTGCGACGAACTCGTTTCTTTCGCTCGCCTCGATCCGCGCGCACGCGTGCGCGCGAGGCAGCGCGGCTGAGCGTCAGGGCGACGGGCCCGGTGCGTCCGCGCTCGCCGGCGCGAGCAGTACGTCGCCGATCGGCCGCGGTCGCGCGAGATGGAACCCTTGCGCCCAGTCCACACCGAGTTCGCCGAGCAGCGCGAGCGTCGCGGCATCCTCGACCCATTCGGCGACGGTTTCCGCGCCGTGGGCGCGGGCGATGTCGACGACCGCGCGCACGGTGGCGAGATCGCGCGGCTCGAGTGCGAGGTTGCGCACGAAACTGCCGTCGATCTTGATCACGTTGGCGGGGATCTGCTTGAGGCGCTCGAACGACTGGTAGCCGACGCCGAAGTCGTCGATCGCGATGGCGCAGCCGCGCTCGCGCAGGGCCTCCAGCAGTGCGACCGCATCGCCGGCATGGGTGATCGCCGCGGTTTCGGTGACCTCGAAGCAGAGGATGCCCGGCGAGACCGCGAAACCGTCGACGAGTGCGAGCAGATCGCGCGCGAAATCCAGCGAAGCCAGCGACTGGCCCGCGAGATTCACGCCGAGGCGGCGCAGCGGCAGGCGCGAGCCCTCGTGCCGGCGCAGCCAGCGGTCGAGCGACCTCATGACGGCGAGGTCGAGTTCGGCCATGCGCCGGTCCGCCTGCAGCTCATGCAGGAACTGCGCAGGCAGGAGCAGCCGGCCGATCTCGTCCTGCAGGCGGCAGAGGATCTCGCCGTGCATGCCGGTGCCGCGCGCTCGGGCGGAGACCGCGAGAATCGGCTGGCAGTGCAGTTCGATGTCGCCCGCGCGGATCCGCGCCAGTGCGTCGGTCGACACATGCAGCGAGCGGCCGTGGGTCGAGAGTGCCTCGCGCGCGTCGCGCGGGCGCGCATGCAGCGGCCTCAACTCGCCGCGGTCGCGCGCTTCCATCGCGGCATCGCAGGCGCGCGCCATGCGCGCCTCGAAGCCTTCGCCGGCCACCTCGTCGGCAGCGACGCCGAGGTAGGGCAGCACGCGGATCGGCCGCTCGAGCCAGAGGAACTCGCCTTCGTGCAGGCGCCGCAGCACCGCGTCCCACGCCGCCTGCGCGACGGCGCCCTGCGGCTGGCCGTGCAGCACGACGACGAGATGCCCCGAGCCGATGTCGTAGGTTTCGCCGATGTCGCGCAACAGGCCTGCGACCCAGCGCGACAGCGTCGCCTGGGCGCGCAGCCCGAGGCCGGCGAGGATCGATTCGCCGCGGTCGAGCAGCAGGAAGCCGATCGGCGGCAGCGCTGAGCTCGCGCATCGCTTGCGCAGCGCCGCGAGGTTGGGCAGGTCCGACAACGGATCGTGCAGGCTCGCGCGCCGATGACGCTGCGCTGCCGCGTCGCGTTCGAGCCCGTACAGCAACAGCGCGAGGACGAGCCAGAGCGCGATCACGCATTCGATCGCGAAGCGCAGGAGCACGGCCGTGTCGAGCAGGGTCTTCGGCCCCGCCGTGCGCGCGAGCGCGCACACGAACAGGAACTCGGCCAGCACGAGCGCGCTCATGCTCAAGCGAAGGCTGCATCGCTTCGCGGCGAGCACGAGCAAGGCGGCGACGAGCAGGCGATAGTCGGTCAGCGCCGCGAGCACGGCGTCGACGGCCGGCGCGTCGACAGGCGCGATGCGCAATGCGATTGCCGGCGCGGCGATGCCGGCGACGAGCAGCGACCACGGTACTGCCGGCGCATCCTCGCGCGCGCTGCCGGGGTGCGATTCGTGCGTCGCGACGACGATCACCGGCAAGCTCACGATGAGCACGCCGAACAGCTTCGCGAACAGGACCTGTATCGCGCTGTTGGCCGCGACGAGGAGGCCCGCGGACGGCAGCGTGTACAGGCCCGCGAACAGCGCGATCGCCAGCGGGTAGGCGAGCATGCCGGCGAGCGCGAAGCCGGGCAGGTCGCGTGCGGCGAACACGAACGGTTGCCGCGCGGGCGGCACGAGCCAGCGTGCCGCGCCGCGCAGGCCGGCATAGGTAAGTGCGTAGCCGAGCGCGCCGTCGGCATAGGCGATCAACGCGCTGCCTTCGGCCGAGGCGACGCGCACGGCCCAGGACGCGAACGCGGCGGCGACGCACACGGCGAGGCTCGCGCGATCGCGATAGAGCATGGCGACCGCGAACAGCCAGCCCGCGTGCAGGTGGGCGAGCGAACCTTGGGCAGGGATATCGAAGAACGTCGCGCGATACGGCACGTCGACCCAGAACAGGGCCGTACTCACCAGTGCGAGTACTCCCAGGCGTCGCCATGCACGGTCCATGCGAACCCGCCCCCTTTTGCGGATGGTCGATTCGAAGCCCCGGCATCGCGTCCGCCGCGACACTCTAAACGGATAGATGCGGTCAGGTAACCCCCGCGGCGCGATCGATGCGCCTGCACGACGGCGAAAGGGGCGGGCCCACGGGGGGCGTCGGTCTTGACGGGTTGTTGGGCGAGTGGCGCTAACGGCCGCGTGGGCGCGCCCGCATTGCGCGGGTGCCGATACAATCGGCCGAATCGACGAGCGGCGGAGCCTGCGATGCGCCTGCAAACACGACTTCGCGGCCGTTCCGTGCTCGGCTGGCTGACCGAACTCGCGCTCGTCAGTGCCGGCGTGTTCCTCGCGTTGCTCGCCGACCAGTGGCGCGAAAGCCGGGAGCATCGCCAGCTCGCGGCCGACGCGTTGCGCAACTTCGCCGAGGAGATGCGCGTCAACCGCAAGGCGATCGCCGACGTGCGCGAGTATCACGAGCGCCTCGCGCGCGACGTCGACGCGTTCCTCGCGGGCGAAGGCCCGCGCACGATGGAGCGATTCCAGGCTGAGACGCGATTCCGCGGCGTGCAGCCGGTGATGTTCGAACACACCGCGTGGGATCTCGCGCTCGCGACGCAGGCGCTCGCGTACCTGCCGCAGGATCTCGCGTATTCGATATCGCGCGTGTACACGCGGCAGCAGACGTTCCAGGCCTACGAGAGCAGTTTCGCGCAGGGCATGTTCAGCCCGATGACGTTCCAGGTCGACGATACCAGCGCGCTCGGGCGTTCGATGCAGGTGTATCTCACGGACGTGAACATCCAGGAGCCCGGCCTCATGCAGGCCTACGACGCCGCGCTGCGCAGTGTGGCGGCGGCACCGTGAGCGCGGGCGGGGAGCCGATGCGGCAGGTGCTCGCGCGTTACGCGCAGGCTGTGCTGGCGCGCGATGTCGATGCGTTCGTCGCGCTTTATGCCGGCGACGTGCATGCGTTCGACATGTGGGGGCCGTGGACGCTGCGCGGGGCCGACGCGTGGCGCGCGATGGCGACCGACTGGTTCGATTCGCTCGGCGACGAACGCGTCGTCGTCGCCGTCGAGGACGTGGGCTGTACGATCCTCGGCGATCTCGCGTTCGGGCACGCGATCCTGACCTACGCCGCGCACGCCGCGCACGCCGCGGACGGCACGCCGCTGCGCGCGCTCGCGAATCGCATCACGCTCGGCCTGCGGCGCATCGACGGCGACTGGAAGATCGTGCACGAGCACAGCTCCGTGCCGATCGATCACGCGACGATGAAGGCGATCCTGCATCGCTGACGGGCGGACGCCCCGGCGTCGCGCGCGCAGCTCGGCGACGGTTCAACCGGCGCCTTCGAATCCCGATGCGAAGATCGGGTCGGGTGCGATGATGACCTGGTCGCCGTCGTGGTCGGCGGTGTCGTTCGACGGATGATTCGCGGCGTCCTCGTCGGCGAGCCCGTCGCAGTCGTCGTCGACGTAGTTGCCGACGACCTCGGTCGCGCCCGGATGGGTCGTC
>DASTSE010000437.1:0-4254 GCA_035760865.1 Dokdonella sp. | reverse complement strand
TCGAAACGCAGCGCGGCTGCCGCCGCCACGACCATGGCGTGCGCGATCAGCCCTTCGGCTTGAGGCTCTCGGCGTAGGCCTTCGCCTCGATCGCCTCGCTCGTGATGCGCACCTTGATGTCGTCGCTCACCGCGGGCACGTACTTCGTGATGCCGAAGTCGGAGCGCTTGATCGTCGTGGTCGCGTCGAAGCCGGCCGCCTGCGCCTTGCGCATCGGATGCTCGCCGACCTTGTTGACGGTCACGTCGAGCACGATCGGATGCGTGACGCCGTGCAGGGTGAGGTCGCCGGTGACCTTGAGTTCACCTTCCGCCGCGCCCTTCTCGACCTTCGTGCTCTTGAACGTCGCCTGCGGATATTTCGCGGCGTCGAAGAAATCCGGCGACTGCAGGTGCTGGTCGAGCTTGGCAACGTTGCTGTTCACGCTCGCGAGCGGAATCGTCACGTCGACGCTGCCCTTGGTCGGGTTCGCCGCGTCGAATTCGAGCGTGCCTTCGACCTTGCCGAACTGCGCGATCGGGTTCGAATAGCCGAAGTGGTTCCAGCTGAACACGACCTGCGTATGGCCCGGGTCGAGGGTGTAGGTGGCGGCGAAGACCGGCGACGCGGCAAGCGCGAGCGCGCTCGCGAGGGCAATGCGGCGGAACATGGACGAACTCCTCTGCATGGGGGAAACGGAAAGCCCGTGCGGATGCGCCCCGGCAGGGAGCGCGAACGGCGCCGCCGGGTTCCGCGTCGGTGATGGAAGTACCACTTCGACCCGTACAAGGATGTGGCACGCTCCGCGGACCGACAAGGCGCGCGCCGTCGATACAGCGTTTCCGCGGGCGAACGATGAGCGCGCGTTCGCAGACCGCCGCACCGTCCGCTAGTCTGGGACCCATGGATGCGACGACTACCTGCTGGGCGATCAGCGACGGCGCCGCCGGCAATGCGCGGCAGGCGCTCGCGCTCGCGCGCGCGCTCGGGCTCGCCGCGCAGCCGATCGACGTCGCGCTGCGCGAACCGTGGAACACGTTCGCGCCGCGCCTCGCGATCGGTGCCGCGCGCGCGATCCGGCGCGACGACGGCCGCGCGCTGCAACCGCCGTGGCCCGATCTCGCGATCGGTTGCGGCCGTCGCGCGGCACTCGTCACGCGGCAGCTGCGCGAGTGGAGCGGCGGCCGCACGTACACCGTGCAGATCCTCGACCCGCGCATCGCAAGCGACGCGTTCGACCTCGTGATCGCGCCGCAGCACGACCGCGTCGCAGGCGCGAACGTGATCTCGAGCATCGGTGCGCTCAACCCCGTCGATCCGCTCTGGCTCGCCGAGGGCCGCGCGCGCTTCGCCGATCTCGCCGCGCTGCCGTCGCCGCGCACGACCGTGCTCGTCGGCGGCTCCAATCGCGCGCAGACGCTCGACGACGCCTATTTCGACGGACTCGTCGCGCGGCTCGTCGCATGGCACGAAACCGATCGCGGCAGCTTCCTCGTCAGCGTTTCGCGGCGCACGCCGGCGTCCGTCGCCGCTCGCCTGCGCACGCTGTTCGCGACGATGCCGGGTCGATTCTGGAGTGGCCTCGCCGACGGCGGCAACCCGTACGCGGGCTTCCTCGCCCACGCCGATCGCATCGTGGTCACGCCGGATTCGGTCAACATGATCTCGGAGGCATGCGCAACCGGCAGGCCCGTCTACACCTGGGCAGCGCGACCGATCCGCGGCAAGCTCGTCGCATTCCACGACGAACTCGTCGCGAGCGGACACCTGCGCCGGCTCGGCGACACCGATGCGCGACCGCAACCGCCACCGCTCGCCGAGACCGCCGCGATCGCCGAACTCGTGCGCGCACGCTGGCACGCCGCGCGCCGCGCGTAGGGCGGGCCCCGGCCCACCTTCGCCCCCTCCTTGCATTGATAGGGCGGGCCCCGGCCCACCCTACGTTGCGCGGTGAGCCCGCCGCGCGTGCTTCGCGTTTGGCTTCGCGCGGTGGGCCGGGGCTCACCAACCGCTCGATCCTTGCGTTGCGTTCGGTGGGCCAGGGCACACCCTACAGCGGTGGGCGGATGCGCAATTCGGGGCGCGGCCGTGGCCCGTCGTGCGGTCCGTGGTCGAACGGCGGATAGCCGAGCTCGTCCCGCATCGCCGCGTAGCGGTCGGCGAGCGCGAGCAGTTCGCGGTACGCGCGCAGCGCGGCGTCGCGCTGGCGCTCGGACGCGAAGTCGTAGCTCGGCGGATCCGCATGCATCGGTTGCAGCGCGGCTTCGCCGTCGGCGGTGAGCGCCTCGGCTTCGCGCAACGCCGCGAGCGCCTCGCCGAGCACGCGCATCGCGACGCGATAGCGAACCCAGCGATGGTTGCGCCAGCCGGTCACGCTGCCCGGCGGCGGATCGCGTTGCGCATAGTGCGCGAGCAGCAGCTCGCCCGCGGTCGCGCCGCGCGTCGCGATGCGATGGATCAGCGCGGGTGCCATGCGCAGGTTGAGTCCGCCCTCGCTCGCGCGCAGGCGCACCGCGACGACGCGGTCGCGATAGCCCGGGATCGCGAGCTGCATGCTGTCGGTCCAGGCCTGCATCGTCGTGACGATGGCGCCGAGGAAGCCGCGCAGGCCACCGCGTTCGACCGGTACCGTGCGCGTCGTCGCGCCGCTGCCGTTGTGGTCGGGCATCCAGACGAAGTCGGTGGGGTCCTGCGCGTGCGCGGGCAGGTACTCGGCGTCGACGAGGTTGATGCCGAAGGTCGGGCGCGACGGCACGAGCGCATCGAAATAGTGGATCGGGAAGTTGCTGCAGATGCCGCCGTCGGAGAACCACACGCGCTCGGCGCTGCCGATCCAGCCGCCGCGGCGCGCGGGATCCGGCGCCATGCGCGTGCGCCAGAGCGGCACCGCCGACAGCAGCAGCGGGAATGCGAGGCTCATGCGCACCGGCACGATCACGGGCAGGTCTTCCATCGCGGGCAGGCGATACAGCCCGCGCAGTTCGCCGTAGGCGATGTGCTCGGGCGAACTCGCGATCAGCGCCTCCACGACGCTCGCGGGGAACAGCGCGCGCATCTCGTCGGCATCGAAGCAGAACGCTTCGTTGTCGAGCGGAAAACTGTACGGCCGGCCGTGGCTCAATGCGGTCGTCATGAGGCGCAGGTCGATGCGGCGTTCCTCCGCGTGCACGCGCGCGGAAGCGGCGACATAGCCGTGCGCGACGTCGCGGCCGCGCCACAGATCGCCGAAGCGCAGTGGCCGATCGGGTCCGAGCGCCGCCAGCGACTGCAAGGTCGCGTGCAGCCACGGCGTGAGCGTGTCGGCATCGCCGAGGCCGGAACAGAGGCCGTAGCCGTTCGCGGGAATCGCGCGCAGTGCGTGGCCGGCGATGCACGCGGCGAGGCCGAGCGCGAACACGAGCAGGCCGAGCACGACCGCCGCGGCCATGGCGAGCCAGGGCGACGGACCGCCGGCGGCGTAGTCGATGCGCCACAGGAGCGGCGCCAACACGAGCGCGGCGACGACCGACGAACCGAACGCCGCGAGCGTGAAGTTGCGCACCGCGGCGCCGAACCAGCGCAACAGCGCGAGCGACCAGCGCGGCTGCTCGGGCATGAGTCCGGCGACGAGCAGGCGGTACAGGCGCGCGGTCTTCGGCTGCGGGCGGAACAGGCGGAACAGGCGCGTCGCGCCGTGCTCGGTGCCGTCGTCGGTCTGCGCGAGCAGGTCCGGCAGCACTTCGAGTCGTTCGAAGCCGCCGCGGTCGCGACCGTATTCGGCCGCGGCCGCGGCCGCCGCGGCGATCGCGCCGGCCGACGCGCCGCCGACGCTGCGCAGGCGGTAGTGCGCGGCGAGGCGTGCGATCGCGCGCGGATAGACGATGCCGCTCGCGATGCCGCCCTTCATCACGAGATCGCATTCGGGACGTTCGCTCATCCTGCGCTCCTTGCCCGCCACCGCGGCCCGGTCCGCATTTTTGCACTTTCGCGCGGCGCGCCGGGGAAACCGCAGCCGGACGACGAAGGACGACTCCACGCACGCGGCCATTCCAGCGAAAGCGGCCATCCATCGTGCCTCGCGCCGCCGGTGGTAAGCGAAATGGATGCCCGCTTTCGCGGGAATGACGGGGATCGGGGCGCGTTCGGATCCCGCCGGTCGGCCGGGGCATGCCGGTCCGGCCGCGCATCGCGCGTCCGGCCTGCGCGCATGGCTCAGGTGAAGTCGAACCCCGCGGTACGGCACGCGGCGACGATCGCTGCCGCGTCGTCTTCGACGGCGGCGTCGCGCGCGACCAC
>DASTSE010000436.1:0-15227 GCA_035760865.1 Dokdonella sp. | reverse complement strand
GGATCGCACATGCGAGCAGGCCTGCGTGTGCGCGCGCGAGTGCGTCGGCGGACGCATCGTCGACGATGCGCGCGCTCCGCAACGCCTCGATGAGCGCCGCGTTGCTGCCGTCCGCGAGCAATGCCGGATGCGCCACGGCGTGCTGCAGCACGAGGCCCTGCAGCAGGAATTCGAGATCGACGAGGCCGCCGGCGCCCTGCTTGAGATCGAACTGCGCGCTGCTCGAACGATCGCGTTCCGCGCGCCAACGCGCGCGCATCGACACCACCTCCGCGCGCAACTTCGCCGCGTCGCGCGGCTGCGCGAGCAGGTCGGCGCGCAGGTCCGCGTAGCGCCGCGCGAGCCCGGCGTCGCCGGCGACCGCGCGCGCGCGCACGAGCGCCTGCAATTCCCACGTCCACGCGCGCTCGCGCTGGTAGCCCGCGTAGCCGTCGAGGCTCTGCACGAGCATGCCCTTGCTGCCATCGGGGCGCAGCCGCACGTCGACTTCGTAGAGCCGGCCCGCGCGGGTGAGCGCGCCGAGCAGGTGCACGACGCGCTGCGCGAAGCGCGCGTAGTAGCGTGCGCCGTCGAGCGGTTTGGCGCCGTCGGACTCGCGCTGCGCTCGCGCGCCGTCGTAGAGGAATACGAGGTCGAGGTCGGAGCCGAAACCGAGTTCGCGGCCGCCGAAGCTGCCGTAGGCGACGACGATGAGGCCGCTGCCGTCGCCGCCGGCGCCGTCGATGCGCCCGTGCGCGGCCTGCATGTCGCGCTCGGCGATGCGCAGCACCGCGGCGACGACGGCTTCGGCGACGTCGGCGAGCGCGGCCGCCGCGCTGCGCGCGTCGAGCCGCCCGCCGAGGAACGCGAGGCCGATGCGGAACAGCGCCGACTGGCGTTGCTCCTGGATCGCTTCGATCTCCGCCTCGGGGTCGGCTTCGGCGATCATGCCGAGGCGGCGCGCGAGCTCGTCGCGGATCGCGGTCGCGTCGGGCGCCGCGCCGTCGATGCGGTCGTCGAACAGGTCGTCGAGCAGGAGCGGGTGCGCGATCACGCGCTCGGCGAGGAAGGCGCTCGCCGCGAACACCGCGCTGAGACGGCGCAACGCGGCCGGCTGCTCCTCGAGCAGCGCGAGGTAGACCGAGCGGCGCAGCGTCGCCTGCACGAGTCGCAGCAGTCGCGCGAGGCAGCGCGACGGCTGTTCCTGCGCCGATGCGGCGGCGAACAGCGCAGGCATCACCGCATCGAGGCGTTCGCGCGCGCGCGCGGACATCGTTCGCAGCGCCGCGCCGCCGAGCAGCGCCTCGAGTTCGGTCGCGACGTCGGCCGGCGGATCGAAGCCGGCCGCGGCGATCGCCCCCGCATCGACGCCGTCGGCGAGCAGGCTGCGCCAGAACTCCGGCCAGCGCGCCTGTGCCTGCTGCGCATCGTTGCGCGCGTCGACCGCCATCAGCGCGGCGAACTCCTCGGCGACCGCGGCGCGATGCACGCGCAGCTCCGCATCGAGCGCGCTCCAGCCGCTGCGGCCGAGTGCGAGCGCAAGCCGTTCGCGCACCTCGGCGTCGGCGGGGATCTCGTGCGTCTGCTGGTCGGCGAACATCTGCACGCGATTCTCGAGCCGGCGCAGGAACAGATACGCCTCGCGCAGGCGCTGCGCGCGCGCGGACGGCACGAAGCCGAGCTGCTCGCACGCGGCCAGCGCGGGCAACAGCCCGCGCGCGCGCAGGGTCGGCTCGCGTCCGCCGCGGATCAGTTGCACGAGCTGCACGATGAACTCGATCTCGCGGATGCCGCCCGGGCCGAGCTTGAGATGATCGGCGAGATCCTTGCGCGCGACTTCGGCGTCGATGAGCGCCTTCATTTCGCGCAGGCCCGCGAACGCGGTGTAGTCGAGGTAGCGACGGTAGACGAACGGACGCAACGCCTCGAGCAGTCGCGCGCCGCCGGCGCGATCGCCCGCGACGGGACGCGCCTTGATCCATGCGTAGCGCTCCCAGTCGCGGCCCTCGCGCTGGAAGTACTGCTCCATCGCCGTGAACGACAGCGCGAGGCGGCCGGCGCTGCCGAACGGTCGCAGGCGCAGGTCGACGCGAAAGACGTAGCCGTCGACGCTGTGGTCGGCGAGCAGCGCGACGAGCGCCTGGCCGATGCGCGTGTAGTAGGCGGTCGCGTCGAGCACGCGTGGGCCGTCGCTGTCGCCGTGTTCGGCGAAGGCGAACACGAGGTCGATGTCGGACGAGAAATTGAGTTCGCCGCCGCCGAGCTTGCCGAGGCCGAGCACGACCATGCGTTGCACCCGCCCGCTGCCGTCGCGGATCTCGCCATGGCGCGCGGCGACCTGGCGCTCGGCACCGCGCAGTGCGGCCTCGAGGCAGCTTTCGGCGAGCACGGACGCGCCGGCGAGCGTCGTCTCGACCGCGTCGGCGCCGGTGACGTCGCGCCAGATCAGGCGGAGCGCCTCGCGCACCCGGAAACGGCGCAGCAGGCGGCGCAGCTCGTCCGGGTCGTGCACGTCGTGGAATACGCCCGCGCGCGCGTCGGCGTGACGCGGATCGCTCATGAGCTGGAGGAAATCGGGCCCGAGCAGCTGCGGGTCGCGCAGCAGGGTCTGATAGGCGAAGTCGCTCGCGAGCAGCACGCTCGACAGATGGTCGTCGACGCCGGCGTCGTCGTGGAACGGCACGCTCGCCTCGCGGCACGCCGCTTCCAGTCGCGACAGGCGTTCGTTGAGGAAGGCCGCGGTCGGACGCGGCCAGCGGGTCGGTTCGAGCATCCGCGCATTGTGGCAGCAGCCTCGCTTCCCGGGCCAGCCTCGGAGCGGTCTCGCGCGACTAACGCGCGGTTAATACCGCCGGGTCCCGCGCATGGCATTGTCGCGCCCCTGATGAACACCTCGCCTTTTCCCAGTGCGCGCGGACGCCTCGTGGTCGAACGCGAAGGCGCGGCCGTGGCCGGCTGCGCGCTGCTGCTCCTGCTGCTCGTCGCGCACCTCGACCCGGGCATCGACCTCGCGGGCGCCGCAGCGACGCTGCCGGCGCTGCGGCTGCTGCTGCTCAACGCGATGCCCGCGCTCGCCGCGTTCGCGCTGCTGCTCGCGGCTTCGCGCCGCCTGCTGCTGTCGACCTGGCTGACCCTGCTCGCGCTCGTCGCGCTGTACGGCGCCAATGCGGCCAAGCTCGGTGCGCTGCAGATGCCGCTGCTGCCCGCCGACCTGCGCTTCCTCGCCGAGCCGGGTCCTGCGGCGCGCCTGTTCGTGCACTACCTCGACGTCGATGCGTTGCATGCACTGCTCGGCGCCGGCGCCATCGCGACCACGCTCGCGCTGTGCCGCGAGCCGCGCCTGCGCGGGCTCGCCGGCTGGCGCCGCGCGGCGACCGGCGGTGCCGCGCTCGCGCTCGGCGCGAGCCTGATGGCCGGCGCCGCGCCGTGGCGCTTCGTCTACGATGCGGCTGCGCAAGGCTTCCAGCCGTGGGCGCTCGATCGCAGCGCGGCGAGCACCGGCCTCATCGGCGGTCTGCTCGTCTACCACTGGGAGCTCGGCGGCGGCGACGTGCCGCCTGCGGACCGCGCCGCTGCGACGGCCTTCCTCCACGCCCACGCGCCGGCACTGCGCGCGGGCTTCGCCGCGGCGACGACGAACGGGACGCTGCCCGACATCGTCGTCGTGCAGAGCGAGTCGCTGTTCGATCCCGCGCGCCTGCGCGACGTGCTCAGCGGGCGCTTCCTGCGCGCGTACCACCGGCTCGCGCGCCATGCGACCGCAGGCGAGCTCGCCGTGCCCACGTTCGCGGGCGGCACGATCCGCACCGAGTTCGAAGTCCTCACGGGCGCACCGCTCGCGAGCCTCGGCGGCGTGCAGTATCCGTGGCTCGAACTCGAACGCGAGAGCTACCCCGGGCTTGCACGCGTACTCGATGCGCACGGCTACCGCAGTGTCGCCGTGCATCCGAACGCGTCCGCATTCTGGAACCGCGCGCAGGCGTACGCCGCGCTCGGCTTCGGCCGCTTCGTCGATGCGGCGGCGTTTCCGCCCGACCGCGTCGTCGGCCTGTTCACGTCGGACGCCGCGCTCACCGATCGCGTGCTCGGCGAACTCGCCGACGACGGTCCGCCACAGTTCGTGTTCGCGATCAGCATGGAAAACCACGGCCCGTTCGACTGGCGGCCCGGACTGGACCCGCAGCGACTCGCCGCGCTGCCGATGCCCGAGCAGCTCGACGCGGGCGCGCGCCACTGGCTGGGCAATTACCTGTACCTGCTCGACGACGCCGACCACGAACTCGCGCGCCTCGCCGACACGCTCGCCCGGCGCAAGCGCCGCACGTTGCTGCTGTTCTATGGCGACCATCTGCCCGACCTCGGCCCGGTCTATGCCGCGCTCGGCTTCGACGACGGCCGCGACGCGAAGCACCAGCCGGTGCCGTGGCTGCTCATCGACAACGACGATGCCCTGCGGCATCGACTCGACACGCGCGCGTGGATGCTGCCCGGGCTGTTGCTGCAGGCGGCCGGCATCCACGACGGCGCGTGGTTCGACCTGCTCGCGGCGCTCGCGCGCTCGCCGGACTTCGATCCGGACTCCGCCGACGACGCGGCCGGCGTCGCCGCGCTCGCGCGCCTGCAACTGCGCGGCGAACTCGAACCGCTGCTCGCCGACGCACTCGGCCTCGCCACGGGCGACTGAACGCGGCGGTCGCGCGCGCCGTGGCGCATGTCCGTCGCAGGCGCCGGGCGGCGTTCCTCGGCAACACGCATCACACGAGGAGCCCGCCATGTACGGAATCGTTCCGGCGCCGCGGCGCCGCGCCGCCTTCGCCATGTTCGCGTTGCTGGCCGCCTGCGGACGCGCCGGCGCGATGATCACGGTCGGCCCCGCTTCCGACACCGCGTGCCAGTTCCACGATCTCGGCGCGGCGGTCCAGGCGGCGGCGCAATCTTCCGGCTTCGACCTCATCGCCGTGTCGGGCGGCCCCTGGACCGCCCAGACTTCGATCGTCGATCACGATCCCGACGGCCTCACGATCGAAGGCGGCTTCGCCAACTGCAGCGCGGGCCTGTCCAGCGGGCGAACGACGCTCGACGGCGCCGGCGCCGTGCCTGCCGGGCCGCTGTTCGTGCACAGCGGCAACGGCGCCCTGACCTTGCGCCACCTGGTGCTGCAGAACGCGGCCGGCGGCATCCAGTCGGTCGTCGCCGGCCCCCTCACGCTCGCCGACGTGATCGTCTACTCCAACCATGCCGACTACGGCGGTGGCGTGTTCGTCAGCGGCAACGACATCTTCCGGCCGACGCTCACGCTCATCGGCAGCAGCATCAACAGCAACACGGCGACGGCCAACGGCGGCGGCCTCTACCTCAGCCGCGTCGACGTCTCGATCACGGGCGGCAGCAACATCGTCGGCAACATCGCGCAAGGTGGCACCAGCGACGGCGGCGGCATCTATGCGATCGATTCCAACATCGTCTTCGACGACCACACGGTCGCGTCGATCCCGACGATCGGCAGCAACTACGCCCAACGCAACGGCGGCGGCGTGTACTTCTCGACGACGCGCGCGGGGGCGTACGAACTCCTGCTGTGGAACGACCTCGCGAACGCGCCGATCGTCGTCGACCACAACGCGGCGCAGAACCAGGGCGGCGCGTTCTACCTGTCGTCGATCGCGAGCGGCCAGCAGGTCTTCTCGTTCGCCGGGCTCGAGAACGCGCAGGTGACGAACAACGAAGCGTACGAGGGCGCCGCGTTCTACGTGTTCTCGAGCGGCACATCGACGTCGGTCGGCACGCTCGTCCAGCTCGCCCAGTCGATGCCGGGCGATTCGATCCCCGCGTGCAGCAGCGGCATCGAATGCAACACGATCGACGGCAACCACGCGGTCGGCGGCGGCATCGTGCAGTTGAACGCGGCCGGCGACGCCGGCCACGCGAGCTTCATCCTCTACCGCGGCCGCATGCGCGGGAATCGCGGCGGCACGCTCGTCGGCGGCAACGCCGACATCGCGATCGACAGCAGCCTCGTCGCCGACAACACGATCGACGGCGGCGGTTCGCTCATGTACGACATCTCGGGCGACCTGCGCATCGCCAGCAGCACGATCGCGAACAACCTGGTCGGCGCCGACGAACTGTTCGTCGTCGCGATCCCGCCCGCGTCGCTGTCGATCCTGCACAGCCTGCTCGTGCAGCCGTCGACGGCTGCCGTCGCGGGCTACGACGCCGGCAACGGCGTCGGCGTGACCGTGCGCGACGTCGGCGCGATGAACGTCGGCATCGCGGGCACCAACGTGCAGTTCCTCACCGATCCGTTCGTCGATGGCGTCGACGGCGACTACCACATCCGCGACACGTCGTCCGCGGTCGATCGCTGGGGGCCGAGCGGCGATCCGAACGACGTGCCGCCGACGGTCGATCTCGACGGCGCGACGCGTCCGTTCCAGTTCAACTCGCCGTCGACCCCCTACGACTTCGGCTGCTACGAAGCCGACGCGGTGGTCGACGCGATCTTCATCGACGGTTTCGACGACTGATCGCGGGCGGTCGGCGCGCGATCGCGCGCGCGGCGCGGCCGCGCCGGTGGCGGCGGCCGCCGCGGGTCACGCGGCCGCCCGCGCGGTGAGCGCGCGTGCGGCCCACTCGCCGGTTTCCACGCCGCCTTCCATGAAGCCCTGGTTGTCGAATGCGCAGTGCTCGCCGACGAAGTGGAGGCCATCGACGGCCTCGCCGATCGCGCCGCGCAACGTCGTCCATTGCCCCGGCGTGAAGCACGCGTAGCTGCCCTTCGTCCACGCGTGCGTCGGCCAGTGGAAGCGCGCTTCGCGCGCACCCGCCCGCGCGGCGGCGATCCCGGGCCAGATCGCCTCGAGCTGCGCCGCGGCTGCATCGGCCTGCTCCCTGGGCGTGCCGCTGCCGACTTCGATGCCGTGCCGGCCGCCGACGAAATTGGTGAGGATGCCCGCGGCGCCGGGCTGCATGCGGCTCGTTTCCCAGGTCGTCTGCAGCGGCAGGTCGCTGTAGCTCGCACCGCTGCTCGCGTGGCGCGTGCGCCAGACGCGTTCGCCGAAGCCGATCATGAGCTTGGCGTTGGTGCCGTAGCGCAGTTCCGCGATCGCCCTGCGCTTGGCCGGCGGCAGCTCGAGGTCGAGCCGCACGTCGCGCAAGGTCGTGAACGGCAGCGCGAGCACGACGCGGGCCGCGCGCCGCTCGAACGCGCCGGCGCCGCGCCGGAACGACAGCACGTAGCGTCCGCGGTCGTCGCGACGCAACGCTTCGAGCACCGCGCCGGTCGTGATCGCGTCGTCGAGCCGCGTCGCGAGTGCGTGCGGCACGAGGTCGTTGCCGCCGCGCACGTGGTAGCGCTCGTCGCTTTCGCCGAACACGCGGAACGCCGAGGTGCCCGGATCGATGAACGTGAGGAAGTTGAGCGCCGACTGCTCGTCGCACTCGAGGCCCATCTCGGTCGTGTACGCGACCTCGATGAGCGCACGCAGCCAGCCGTCGGCGCCGTTGCGGTCGAGCCAGTGGGTCAGCGATTCGCGGTCGAGCGCCTCGGCGCCGCCCGGCGCGGCGTAGGTGATCTGCGCGTCGGGCAAGGTCGCCGCGTCGCGCTCGATCGCCTGCGCGAGCGGCGCGAACGCGCGCAGGATCTCCGCCTCGGAATAGCGGCGGCCGCCGTGGAACCAGACGTCGCCGTAGGCGGCGGTGGGATCCTCGGCGAGATCGTCGAGCACGAGGCCGAGCTCGGACGCGAGCCCGCGCAGGCGCGCGTGTCCGCTGTCGACGAGCTCGCCGCCGAGTTCGCAGACCTGGCCGTCGGCGAAGTGGCCGCGCAGGCTCAGCATGCGCCCGCCGACGCGCTCCTGCGCTTCGTACAGCGCGACGCGAACGCCGGCCTGGCGCAGGCGCCACGCGCAGGTGAGTCCCGCGATGCCGGCGCCGACGACGATGACCTCGTCGGCCGCGTCGCCGCGCGGCCGCAATACCGCCGGCGCGCAGGCCGTGAGCGCGAGTGCGGCAGTCGCGCCGAGCGAATCGCGCAGGAAGCGACGTCGCGCGCGGTCGATGCGCGCCTCGCGCTCGCGCGCGATCGCTTCGTCGATCGGCTCGCCGCTGCGCGCGCAGTGCGCGGCGAGCGCGGCTCCGCGCCGCAGCAGATCCACCAAGGCCGTACGTGCCATGCCGCCTCCCCAGGTCGCCCGACTGCGCCAGTATGCACCGTCGCGGCCTTCGCGCGTTGGCCCCTGCGCGCACGCGATCGCGTGGACGGGAGCAGGAGGATCCCGCCATGACCGCCAGTCGCCTGTCGATGACCCGCGCGCGCACGAGCGCGCTGCTCCTGCTCGCCTGCGCATCCGCGGCGTTCGCCGAGAACACGCCGATGCGCGAACGATTCGAGCTCCCCCGCACCGACCTCGCGATGGCTGCGGCGGGCGGCATCGGCGCGCCCGCGTCGCAATCCGGCGGCGCGGGATCGCTCGAACTCGACGGCGTGCAGGGCGACGTCACACTCGCCCTGCTCTACTGGAACGGCATCGACATCGAGTACCCCGCGGCCGGCCTCAGCGGCGGCGACGGCGACTACGACCAGCCGGATATCCGCTTCGACGGCGTCGACGTGACCGGCATCCTCGTCGCATCGGGCGGCAGCAACGACTGCTGGCCCGACGCCGTCTCGACGCTGCCGCCGAGCGCGGCGACCTGGCGCGCGGACGTCACCGACCGCGTGCGCCTGCGCGGCAACGGCACGTACACGTTCTCGGGCCTCTCGGCGAAGCCGGGCCACAGCGCGAACGGCATCTCGCTGATCGTCTACTACGACGACGGCGATGCGAGCAACGACCTTCGCGTCACCCACTACGACGGCCTGCAGAGCAATCGCGAGCAGATGGCGTTCGCGACCTCCTTCGATTACGCCGGAGGCGCGATCGAAGCGATCCTGCACGCGTCCGACGGCCAGCGCTCGCTCGGCGACTCGTCGCTCGAGTGGTCGACCGTTCCGGGGCCGACGACCGGCAGCTCGATGAGACTCCGCTACGTCACGCTCTACGACGGCCTCACGCTCTGGCCGGGCGTCAGCGTGCCGCACATGGGCCACCAGCGCGGCGCGCGGCCCGACACCTTGTGGGACATCCGCCGGATGCCGTTGACCGCGATGCTCGGTCCGCCGCGCCATTACGCGTCGTCGTTCGAGTACACCTCGGCGCAGGATTGCGTGTCGCTGCAGGTCGTGCAGGTCGTGCGCGCCGCGGACCCGCTGCCGCCGACGCTCGATCCGAATCCGCTCGACTTCGGCGACCTCGTGGCCGGCATGACCTCGCCGCCGCAGCGCTTCACGTTCACCAACTGGATGCCGGGGCCGGTCGAGATCGGCACGCCGGCCGTGTCGGGCGACAGCGTGTTCCATATCGTCGCCGACACCTGCGCGGCGCAGACGCTCGCGCCGGGCGCGCACTGCACGGTCGATGCGACGTTTGCGCCGACCGTCGCCGGCGCCGCGACCGCGTATGCGGCGCGACTCGTCGTGCCGTTCGAAGACGCGGTCGTGCATTCGCCCACTCCGGCCAAGCCGTACGCGACGCTGCGCGGCTCGTCGGTGCCCGCCGGGCCGTTCTCACGCCTCGTGTTCGAGCCCGATCGCTGCGCGTTCGCTTCCGTACCGATCGGCACGACGTCGCCGCCGGTGCGCTTTCGCGTGCGCAACACCGGCAGCCTGCCGCTCACGTTCGATGCGATGACGGGCGGCACCGCGGCGTTCCCGCTCGTCGGCAACACCTGTGCGCCGGCCAGCACGCTCGCAGCGGGCAGCGAGTGCGCGGTGGCGGTCGCGTTCCACCCGTCGTCGGTCAGCCTCGCCACGACCTCGATACTTGCGACCTACCATGCCGCGGACGCGTCGTCCGCGTCGGCCCACCTGCCGCTGCAGGGGCGTGGCATCGATGTCGCGACCGAAGCCGTGTTCGCCGACGGCTTCGAGGCGACGGCCTGCTACTGAGCCGGCTCGCATGCGCGCTTCGTCGCTGCCCGCGCAGGCGCGCACGTACCGGCCGCTCTCGGTGCTCGCCGTGGTCCTGCTCGCGGCGTTCGCCGTGCTGCGTTCGTGGTACGGCACGCGCCTGGACAGCTTCACGATCGACGAGCCCTGGCACATCGTCGCCGGAACGTCCTACGAGCGCGGCGGCGACATGCACCTCAATCCCGAGCATCCGCCGCTGGCCAAGCGCTGGGTCGGCGCGTGGATGCCGGCCGACTTTCGCCTGCCGGCCGAACCCGCGTTGAAGGAAAAGGAACAGGAACGCGAGTGGGTCGAGAAGGCGATGTTCCTCGACAACGACTTCGTGCGCATCCAAGGCCGCGCTCGCCTCGCGATGTGGGTGCTGAACGGCCTGCTGCTCGCGGCATTCGGCATGCTGCTCCTGCGCGCGACGAATGCCGCGTGGGCCGCGGGTACGCTCGGCTTCCTCGCGCTCGAACCGACCCTCGGCGCGCACCTGCCGGTCGTGATGACCGATGGCCCGCTCGCATTGACGCTCGCGCTCGCCGTCGTCGCGGCCGGGCTGCTCGCGGCGACCTGGCAATGGCGCTGGGTGCTGGTGTTCGGCATCACGGTCGGGCTCGCGCTGGGTGCGAAGCATTCGGCGTTGGCGGGGCTGCTCGGTGTCGGACTCGTGCTGATCGCAGCGGCGTTCGCGCGACGGCGCGACGGCGGCTGGCGCGAAGCGGCCTGGCGCGGCGTCAAGCTCGTCGCGGGCGTCGCGCTCGGCGTGGCCCTGCTGTGGGCCCAGTACGGTTTCCGCTTCCACGCCGATCGCGACGGCGGCGACCGCTTCAACCGCCCGATCGACGACAAGATCGCGGACGTCTCGACCGCGTCGCTGCGCGCTGCGCTCGAGGTCGCGGACCGCTACCACATGCTGCCGCGTGCGTATCTGTGGGGTCTCGCCGACACCGTACGCACCGGCGTCGAAGGCCGTGGCGGCGGCACGCACCTGGTGTGGGGGCGACTGTACGAAGGGCGCACGCCGTGGTTCACCTGGCCCGCGATCATCGCCGCGAAAGTGCCGCTCGCGCTGTCGGCGCTCGCGTTGCTCGGGCTCGTCCTGCTCGTGCGCACGCCGCTGCCGGCGACGGCGCGCTGGATGCTCGCGGCGCTCGCTGCGGCGAGCGCGATCCACCTCGCCGCGCTGATGGCCTCTCCCGAGGCATGGGGCGGCATCCGCCATGCGACGCCGTTGATCGTCGCGGCCGCCATGCTCGGCGGTTGCGCAGTGGCGGCGGCGTGGCAGCGGCGATCGCCGGTTCTGACCGGCGCGGTCGCCGCAGCGTTCGTCGTCGCACTGGCGACGACCGTGCGCGAGCCGCGACTGTGGGAGTACCACAACGAGCTCGTCGGCGGCACCGCCGAAGCCTACCGCTACTTCGAGAATGAAGGCCTCGACCTCGGGCAGCGCTATGGCGAAGTCATCGACTTCTACCGCCGCGAGATCGCGCCGGGCGGCTTGCCGCTGTACTCGGGCCATTGGGTCATGTCGCTGATGGAAGGCCAGTGGCGCGGCGCGCGCGTCGACATGCGCCGGCGCGTCGAAAGCCTCGACGACGACAACGTCGCGGGCCTCTACCAAGGCTGGTTCGTCCAGTCGGTCTACGACGAGGTGCCGCGCCCGGACCGGGACTGGAATCCCGCGCAAGCCTTCGAGGGCATGCAGCGCGTCGCGCGCTTCGGCTACGTCACGATCTGGCGCGGGCGCCAGGCGAATCCGGCCGCGCGAGCCGCGAGCATGACCGACAAGGTGATGAACTACATCTACAAGCAGGACGGCAGCGACTGGCAGCGCGTGGCGCGATGCCTCGAGCAGGTGGTCGCGCTGCGGCCGCAGGCGGTCGACGCCGGCGTCGAACTCGGCAACGCGTACCTGCGCCTCGGCGACGCGGCGAAGGCGGCGCGCGCGTACCGGCGGCTTCTCGAGCAGGACAAGGCGCCGCTCGATGCCAAGGTGGCACGGCAGTTGCGCGGACAGCTGGCGCGCATCGAGGGCGGCGAGGATCCATCGGCGATCGCGCCTCTGCGCAACCCGTGGATGGAATAGCAGGCGTCACCCCGCCCCGCGCACGACTTCAGCCGTCGGCGCCGTCGGCGAAGATCTCATCCGGCAACGCATCCGTCTCGGCGGCGCCGACGTCGCAGTCCACGCCGGTGGCGGGGCGCAGGTAGCGACGCTGGTCGACGGCGCCGAAGATCGCATTGGCGACGCCGCACCAGGTCGGGTCGGCGCGGTCGACGAGCGGGCTCACGCGCGAGGGCAGGAACGTGCGCGTGAAACCACCGTTGTCCGCGAGCGGCCCGAGCAGCAGCTGGAGCGCGGGTACGTCGACGTCGTTTTCGCCTGCGGGAAGCCCGCAGGTGTGGCCCGGCGATTCGATGTTGCCGACCGCCTGGAACATCGTGCCGCCGTTCGCGAACGCGCAGGTACCCTGCAGCAGGCTGTCGTACACGCGCACGTTCGCGGCCGCGCCGCGCACCGCGAGCAGGGAGGCGACCGCGCCGCCGGGCACCGAAGGCCCGGTGCGCATCGTCGCATGGAACAGCCAAAAGATCGTCGCGCTCGCATCGGCGACGTCGACGCCGACCGCGTGGCCGACTCCGTCGACGACACCTGCGCGAAACGTGTTGTCGTGGAACGTGACGTCGCCCATGACGACGTTCGCGCCCGCGAGCACGCGTACGGTCGAGCCGATGAGGTTCGGGCCCGAACCGCCACCGCCGCGATTGCCGCTGAACAGCGCGCGCATGATGCGCCACGCACCGGCGTCGGTCGCGATCAGCACCGCCGGAAGGTCCGCATGCGCATCGTCGACGATGTTGTCCGCGAATTCGACCTCGTCCATCCACACCATGCCGTCGCGATAGCCGAACATCGGCCCCGTATTGGCGGTGAAACGCGTGCGGAACACGCGCACGTCGCCGCCGCTGCCGTCGAGCGCGAGCGGCGCGGCCTGGCCGCGGATCGTGCTGTCGCGGATCGTCGCCGAACCCGACGACGTGAATGCGACGCCGTACGGAGCGCCGGGGCCGACGACGTCGACACGGTCGAGCGCGAGGTCGCCGCTGCCGTCGAACATGAGCGCCGCGGCGAGCGTGCTGTCGGACGCGCGCAGCGATCCCGTGCCGCAGCCGCAACCGGCGGCATCCGCGAGTTCGGAGTGTTCGATGAGCAGCTGCGCCGCGCCCGTCGCCGATGCGGCCTGGACTTCGCCGCCGCCCGCGGGCACGCGCACCCGGCGCAGCGTCGCGCTGCCGCTGTCGACGTCGACCGCAGCCTGCTGGGACGACAGCGTCGCCCCGTCGAGCACGAGCGCCGCCAGCGGCGTGACCTGCAGCAGGTCGAAGTCGCCGTTGCCGACGATGCGCGTCGCGTCGATGCCCGCGCCGGCGATCGCGACGTCGCCGACGACGTCGAGCGCACCGCGCGTGACCGTGTACTGACCCGCCGCGAGCACGACGGTGTCGCCGGCCGGCGTCGCGACCGCGGCGTCGAGCGCTTCACGCAACGAGCAGTCGCCCGCGATGCAACCGTCGGGGACCGGATCGTCGCCGCGTGTGACGGTGTAGGTGGCTGCCGCGACAGGCAGAGCGGCGGGCACGAACAAGGCGAGAAGCAGGCAACGATGCAAGCGCATGGCGGTCTCCGGAGTGCGAGCGATTCCACGCGAAACGGTGCCGATGCGGGCCAGCCGCGATCGCCGCCATGCGAGCGTGCCTGCAACGGCGAAGGCGCGCGCGCCCGGACCTTCCTCGCGTTCGAGCGCGCCGCGTGCCCCGAGCATCGCGCCAGTGCGCCGCGTGCCCCGAGCGTCGCGCGAGCGCGCCGCGTCAGCGCAGCGTTCGGGCGAGCGCCTGCGCCTCGCGCAGTTGCGGCAGGCGGCGCGGCGACTGCAGCCGGGCCATCGCCTGCGCGAGATCGGCGCGCGCGTCGGCGCGTGCGCCTGTCGCCAGGTGCAGTCGCGCGCGCTCGAGGTCGAGCAGGCCGAGTGCGTCCGCGGCCTGCGGATCGGACGAATCCTCCAGCGCGCGCGCGGCCCGTTCCAGCAGCGTCGCGGCTTCGTCGCGCAGCGACGCGTCGCGCGCCGCGGCGAGGCTCGCCGCGAGCTCGATCCGCGCGCGCGCGGTCTCGACGTGCTGCTCGCCGTATTCGTGCGTCATCACCGCGAGCGCATGGCGGCGCAGCGCGATCGCCTCGGTGAAGCGCTGCTGGGCATGGCGCAGCTGCCCGACCGCGGCGTCGGCGACGGCGCGTTCATAGGCGTCGGCCTCGCTCACGCGTGCGATCGCGGGCACCGCCTCCGCAGCGAGCGCGTCGGCGTCGGCCAGGCGCCCGGCCTGGATCATCGCCTGCATCAGCTGGGTCGCCGCAAGCCAGGTATAGAGGCTGTCGCCGGTCGCACGACGGAACGTCGCGAAGGCTGCGCGATGACGCTCGACCGCGAGGTCGAAGCGGCCCTGCGCTTCGGCGAGCTCGGCGCTGTACTGCAGGGCCTGCGCGCGCTGCGCGTTGCCCTCGGGCAGGATCGACAGCGCTTCGGCGAACGCGCGCTCGGCATCTTCGAGGCGGCCGCGCCGACGCTGCAGGTCGCCGAGCCGCAGCAGCGTCGAGCCGATCAGCGCATGGCCTGCGGGCAGCTGCTCGCGCTCGATCGCGAGCGCCGTCTCGTAGTGGCGCTGCGACTCCTCGTAGCGGCGCTGGTAGCGCAGCACGTCGCCGATCTGCGCGTGCAGGATCACCGTGCGCGCGTGGCGTTCGCCCTGGTCGCGTTCGATGATGCGCAGCGATTCGTCGAAGCTGCGCAGCGCGGCGTCGTATTGCGAGGATTCCTGCTGCAGGCGGCCGATCTCGGCGAGGCGCATCGCGATCTCGGGCGCGTCGCCGAAGCTGCGCGCAACCGCGAGCGCGTGCGTGGCGAGCCGGAACGCCTCGTCGCGGTTTCCCGCGACGTGTTCGAACGTCGCCAGCGAAGCCTCGGCCGCCGCGGCCTCGCGCGAATCCGCACCGTAGCCCGCGCGCAGGCGCGGCAGTGCGTCGCGCAGCAGCGTGGTCGCGCCGGCGGCGTCGCCGGCGGCGAACGTGGCCTCGCCGAGCCGCGCGCGCGCGAGCGCCGTGGCCGGACTGTCGGCGCCGCTCAGGCGCGACTGCAGGTCGAGCGCGCGCTGCAATGTCGCGCGCGCCTGGTCGCGGTCGCCGAGCCCGATCTGGATCTCG